>CALAGR010000316.1 GCA_937891735.1 uncultured Pseudomonadota bacterium
CGTGGTGGGCCGCGCGCCGCCCCCCGAGAGCACCACCAGGCCGTGGCACGGCACCGCCCGATCCAGCTCCGGCAGGGCCACCAGCGCGCTCAGCGACGACAGGAACACCCCGCTCGTGGGATCGAACGGGTAGCGCAGCCCCAGCTGGCCGGTGAGCCCGGGGGCCCGCACCTGTTCGCGGATCAGCCAGCCCTCGGAGTCCGCGGCCTGCAGGCTGTGCCACACCGACGGAGGATCGTCGAAGCGCAGCGGGATCCGCGCCCCCCTCTGGGCCTCCACCACCCGGAGCTCGTCCAGGCTCAGGGCGAGGGTCCGCTCTTCGTCCACGGCCACGCCGTGCCGCGCGCAGACCCGCAGGCGCCCCTGCTGATCGAGCTCGGTGAGGGGACGTGCAGGGGCTCCGCTGGCAGCAGGGAACAGGGTGTGCGACTCCAACGTGCCCGTGAACCGGGCCAGCTCCAGGCTCGCGAGCCGCGCCCGGGCCGCGAGGCGCCGCTCGGTCAGCGGTCCACCCACCAGGCCCTGGCCACGTCCCTCGCTGGCGATGGGCTGCGCCTCACGGATCAGGATCGAGGCTCCCCGGCGCCACTCGTCCGTGTCCAGCCCGGGATCCGGCGTCCGCGCGACCCCCAGCACCCCCGGCGCGATGTCCAGCACCGTGCTCCACCCGGGGGCCAGGGGGACGGGGGCCTGCATGGTGGCGAACACCACCAGGGCTGCCCCGATGTCACCGTGGGGCTCCGCCCGGTCCTGGGGCGCCCACCGCCCCAGCCACCGCCAGCGACGCCCCGTCCAGCCCACGGCCAGGACCCCCAGCCCGTCCAGCTCCCGCGCCAGCACGTGCCCGAACCCGAGCCGATGCTCCAGCCCGTCCAGGCGCGCCACCGGCCCGTCGATCCGGTGCACGTGCGCGCCGCCCTGCAGCTCCACGAGCCGCTGCAGGGTCAGGGGCCCGTCGGGACCGGCGGCCAGCGCGTGCTCCGCGATCCCCCGGGCGGCGTCGGGCCACTGCGCAGGCAGCGCCGCATCCAGCCGGGTCACCTCCCCCGCGTCCACCAGGCGGGGCACCACCGCCGCGCCGAGCAGCGCGCCCAGCAGCGCCGCGCCGGATCCCGCGCCCCCCTCCTCCTCCTCCAGAGCCACCACGAGCCGCCAGGCCTCCTGCAGCACCAGGGCCGACAGGGGCTCCAGGAGCTCCCGGCGCGCCGAGCCGGGTCGGGCATCGATCTCCACCCGCACGCTCACCCGGGGCAGCTCCACCGGCAGGCGCGACACGAGCAGCGCCGAGCGAGCCACGGCCACCAGCACCGGCACGGTGCCCTCCTCGGGCAGGCCCCACCCCGGCATGAGCCCGGTGGTGTGGGCCTGAAGCACGACGCGGGCCGCGAGCTCTTCGCCGCCGGCCAGGACCAGGGTGGTCGACAAGCTCACGGTCTGTCCGGCGAGCCGCAGACCCAGGGCTCGCCCCACGAAGTCGGCGTCGGCGATCCCCGACAGGCGACTGAGCGAGCGACCCGGCAGGTGCTCGCGCAGCGTGATGGCCTGACCCTCGCCCAGGCGCAAGACCCGATGGGGAAAGCGCGCCGGATCCAGCGTCTTGAGGAGCCCCGGCGCGTCCTCCGGGAGCACGTAGAACAGGGGCTCGTCGGGGTCCAAGGCCCCCAGGCTCACCAGATCCGGAGCGGAGCCTGGCCCCAGGAAGCTCAAGACGTCAGGCAGCGGCTCCGCCGCCACGCGGGGAGGAGCGACGGACGGGTCGCGCGCAGCCTCCGCCGGGATGGCCGGCAGGGGCGGATGCTCCCAGGTCCTGTTGCGCTTGCGGACCACCGCCTCGATGCGGTCCCGGAGCGCGTGCCGCATGCGCAGCCAGGCCACGTCCCGCACGATGTCCGACTGATCTGCGGTCTTGCGCAGCCCGTCGTCGCAGATCACGCCGATGAGCGGCGGCCCGCCCGTCAGCTCCGCCGAGGGGACCGTGGTGACGTGCACTCCGCCCACCACGATGTCCACGTCGTGCTGCGACACCAGGGCTCCCGGGGACGCCAGGACACCCCGTCGTCCTCCCTCGTCGAAGCTCTGCTGCCCGGAGACCCGGGGCATCTGCACGACCCGGCTCGTCCGGTAGCCGAACGGCGCCGCCCCGTTGAGCAGGATCGGGACGGGCGTGTACCTGCAGCGCTCCTCGATGAGGGCCTGCTCCGGAGACACGGCGTCTCCCACGAACCGGTCGAACCACCCCGATCCGAACTCCACGAGCAGGTAGGTGCCCGCCAGGAACCGGTCCGGCGTGCCCAGGACCGCGTTGCCCTTCTTGTCCAGGTCCATGCGGACCGTGTTCTCCCTCGTGCCGTCGCCGGTCTCGATCCGCACCAGGGTCGGGTTGCGCTGCAGCAGGGCGTTGAGCGCGATGGCGAGCTGGACCATGTGCCGGTCCGCCGGATCGGTCCCCGACCGGAACAGGTAGTCGAAGATGTGGGTCAGCCCGTCGCCGTCCAGGGGCCGGCCACCGACGTAGGCGAACAGCAGCCGGTCGGGCTCGATGTCGAACGCGATCCAGCGGGCCTGGGCGAACACCGCCGCCTGCACCAGCTCCAGCACGTACTGCTGGGGATGGCGCAGCGAAAACTCCCGCAGCTTGTCCACGGCCTTGTCGCGGGACAGGGTGAAGCGCTTGCGCTCGATGAACGTGCCTGGCGTGCGCGACCGCGCCAGCACCTCCTCCATCGCGCTCACGAGGCGGCCCCGACCAGGGTCGCGCTGGCCCGGGCCAGCAACCGACGGTAGGTGTCCTCCCCTTCCACCGCCTCTTCGTGCAGCAGCATCGCCACCAGGGCGTAGGCGGCCACCGCGGGGTGCTCGTGGCAGGCGACCACCTGGCTGCGAAACCCGGCGTGGTGCCGGTTCACGATCAGGCAGCGGCGCCGCGCGAAGCCGGGCACCCACCGTCCCCGGCCCCGACGAAAGACCCCGTCGGCGCCGGGACCGTCCACCATCAAGGGACTGTCGAGCCCCACGTCCCGACCGCCGTAGTCCCCCACCGCCAGCACCACCCTGGACTTCAGCACCGAGCGCAGCAGCTGCTGGGCCCCGACCAGGAGCTCCCGCTCGTCCCGCTCCAGCGCCTCCACCTCCAGGAGCACCGGCAGCGCGAACACGGCCGTCGCGGGGGCCAGGGCGCGGGTCTCGGGGCTCCAGGGGAGCCACCCCGGCTTCCAGTACGAGCGCAGCACCGCCCGGACCGCGGGCCGGTCCGCGAGCACGATCACCCCGTCGGCCGCCAGCCGCCGGTCCAGTTCGGGGTGTGCGCTGCCGAGCAGGACCGCGCCCAGCCGCCCCTCCTGCTTCTCCACCGCCTCCAGCGACGCCGGCTCCCCGGTGACCATCGGGAGCACCACGCTGCGCCCCAGGCCCCGGCTCGTGTCCATGTCCCCGGCGTGGTTGCAGTCCTGCACGAGGTGCTCCAACCAGGGATCGGGGTTCCCGTGGGGGCTGGTCTCGGCCGCGATCCGGGCCCGCAGCTGCTCCCGGAGGCGCGGCACGACGTCGGAGATCGCCTGCATGGCCTCGATCCAGGCCTCGTCCTGGAGCACGTTGTCCCGGGTCAGGGTGTGCTCCAGGTGCGGACTCTTGATCTTGAACGCGAGGTGCCCCAGCAGGGGTCCGTAGCTGCCCAGGCTCTCCCCCCCGGAGCTGCGCACGAGGGTCAGGCCGCCGTTGTAGAAGGCGTGCAGCGGGGTCTCGGCGTACCCCACGAGTCCGATGATGTCGCCGCGGCGGACCTCCTCGACGAGCTCGGCGTCGAGCTCCATGGGGCCGTTGAGGGGCTCCAGGGCCAGGCAGCCCGGCTCGTGCCCGCCCTTGGAGGGGGCGCCCGCGAAGGCCGCGAACGGATCGTCGGGATCCGCGGCGCTCGGCGCCGGCGCGTCCGCGTCGGGGCTCCAGGAGAGGTCCGGCTCGCCGAACAGCACCGGGGTGTCGGAGTGCTCGAGCCAGTAGCGCACCGTCCAGCGGCACCGGGCGACGAACCGGGGCACGTCCGCGGCGGCCATGGCCTTGAACAGCGTGATCCGGGTGCCGTCCACCGGCTCGTCGATGCGCACCTTGTCAAAGCTGCGATCCGGGTGGAAGAGCAGCTCCCAGTTCTCGCCGTGCCGACCGGTGCGCAGCAGCACCCCGTCGGGGCGGATGGCGAAGATCGACGTGAACCCGATCCCGAACTTGCCGATCTTCGTGAGGTCGTCTTCCTTGCTCGACGAGAACATCCGGGTGAGCTCGTTGTCGATGACCGACTCGTCCATGCCCTCGCCCTGGTCGTCCACGTGGATCTCCAGGACCCCCGCCAGCCCCGCCTCCCTGGCGGGCCGGAAACGGAACCAGATGGCCGATCGCGGGCTACCGGCGTCGATCGCGTTCTGGACCAGCTCCCGCAGGAAATCGAGCGGCCGGGCGAACTGATCGACCAGGTTGTCCAGCGCCTGGGCAGCCAGATCCTCGGCGTGCCCGGCGGCGCGGGCGAGCGATGAGTCGTCTTGGGAGGGCACGTTCCGATCCTGCCATCCCCGACACGGCCGCGGGAGGGGATAGGATGCGCGGCATTGAGCGACCCGAGCCCCCTTGTCCGACCTGCCATTGCCAGCCGCGCCACTTTGTTGGCGTCCTTGCATCAGCAACAGACCGATTGCTATCGCCTCCTTCACGGGACGGTCGAGGGCGCACCGGGCCTGGCCATCGACCGCTACGGTCCCCTCCTGCTGGTCCAGACGTGGCGGGATCCGCTGCCCGACGACACCGCCGCCCGCCTCCTGGAGCAGGTGCAGTCCGCGCTCTCGGAGCTGGGCGCCTCAGCGCCGGAGCGGGTCGTCTGCAATCACCGCCCCCGGGACGCACCGACGACCTGGCCGCCCGACCCGGAGCCCGTGTGGGGGATGGAGCAGGGCCTCCGCTTCGACGTGCGCCCCCGCCACCGAGGGCGGGACCCGCTGCTCTTCCTGGATCTGCGGGCGGGGCGACGGTGGGTACGCGCCGCGAGCAAGGACCGCTCGGTGCTCAACCTGTTCGCCTACAGCTGCGGGGTGGGCATCGCGGCGGCCGCGGGAGGCGCCACCGAGGTGTGGAACGTGGACTTCGCCGCCTCGGCGCTGGACGTGGGGCGAGCCAACGCCGCCGCCAACGACCTGCCGGGCATGCAGTTCATCGAGGAGGACGTCTTCCCGGTGGTTCGCCAGCTCGCGGGCCTGCCCATGAACGACCGACGGGGCGGCCAGAAGCGGCGCCACACGCGCTTTTCGGCCCGGCGGTTCGACCTGGTGGTGGTGGACCCGCCCCGGTGGGCGACCTCGGCCTTCGGCACCGTGGACCTGGTGCGTGACTACCCCTCCCTGCTCAAGCCCGCGCTGCTCGCCACCGCGGACGGGGGCTCCCTCCTGCTCACCAACAACGTCGCCTCGGTCGATCGGGGAGCCTGGCAAGACATCTGTCTGCGGGCCTCCCGGAAGGCTGGGCGCCCTATTAAAACGTGGGACTGGCTGGACCCGGACGCCGACTTTCCGTCGCCCGACGACCGGCCCCCGCTCAAGATGGCCGTAGCAACGGTCGCGAGGTAATCCATGACTGATCAGTGGTGGCTCGAAGACGACGACGACGACATGGCGGACGACCTGACCGAAGCGCAGCTCTCCGAGCTCGTCGCGGCTCTGCAGACCCTGCACGACGTGCTCGTGGCGGAGCTGGACGAGGGCTCGGATCGGACCGAGACGGTCGATCTCGACCAGCCCATCGGCCGCATCTCGCGGGTGGACTCGATGCAGCAGCAGAAGATGGCCCAGGCGCAGAAGCAGCGGACCCGCGGGCGTCTGAGCCTGGTCAAGGTGACGATGAAGCTGGTCGAGGACGGCGACTACGGCGAGTGCCGGCGCTGCGGCGAGAGCATCGGGTTCGCGCGCTTGAAGGCGAAGCCTGAGTCTCCGCTGTGCGTGGCCTGCGCGAGGTCCGCCGAGAAGCGCTGACTCGGCGCTGCTTGCTCAGCCGCGCCGAGTGGAGCTCGCCCCGATGAAGTAGTCCTTGCGGTCCTGAAACAGCACGTTGAACGTCGTCAGCGTGCCGTAGGCCTTCGTGATGTACTGCTGCATCTCGACCTTTTCGTGGTTGTCGAGCTGCTCCAGACCGTTGATCTTCTGCTCGAGCACGCGCAGCTGCGTGCGGACCGAGACGATCTTCTTGAAGAAGGTCTCCAGCGGAACCTCCTTGCCCTGGGTCGAGGTGTCGCCGGGCTCCAGGATCAGGCGGCCCCCCGCCCAGCGGTGCCCCAGCTCGATCGAGCCGATGCGGCCCTCTTCTTCCAGCGCGTTCATCACCGCCCGGGTGATCTGCTTCAGGTCCATGGGATCCATCGGGGTCTCCTTTGAAGGGACCGCAAGTGTAGGACGGGGGTGACGCCGGGGCTACGCGCGGGGCACGTTCACGGCGCCCTCCGATGCGAGTCATGCGAAAATGCGACCGTGCACGCCCGACTGATCCTCGTCACGCCCCTGCTCGCCGCGCTCTGCGCGTGCCCTCCCGCCGCTCCGCCGCCCAACGCGCCCGAGGAGAACTGGCAGTCCGACCTGCTCCGCACGGATCTCGCCGTGGATCTGTCCGATCCCGACGCCCTGCGGGCCACAGCGACGCTCCTGCTGGACAACAGCGGCCAGCCGGCGGCGTCCTTCGACGTGCGCGGCCTGGACATCGACGCCGTGGTGCTGCCGTCCCCGGACCTGCGCTGGGAGCTCGAGGACGGGCGCCTGGACGTGGCCCTGCCCCGGGACGTGGGCCCCGTCAGCGTCGAGGTGACCTACGGCTTCGCGGTGGGGGAGCGCTTCGAGGGGTTCATGGACACCGGCGCCACCCTGACGTGGCCCTACTGGTGCGGAAACCTCTTCCCCTGCCGGCCCCATCCGAGCGACGGCGCCCGCTTCGGCGTGACCGTGAGCGGCGCGGCCGAGGGCCTGGTGACGATCAGCACCGCCGACTCCGTGACCGATGCTCCGGCCTACCAGCTGGCCTGGGCCACCGGTCCCTACGTGCGCACCGAGCTGGGGGTGAGCGTCGGAGGCACGGCGATCGCCCACCACGCGCCGGCGGAGGACCTGCAGAACGCAAACGCAGGCACGGCGGACCTCGTCGCCATCTTCTCGTGGCTCGAGCAGACCCTGGGGCCCTACCCCTTCGGCCCCGAGGCGGGGGCCGTGCAGGTGGACTGGGGCGCCGGAGCGTTCGGGGGCATGGAGCACCATCCGGTCTGGCACGTGTCGCGCTCGGCCATGGGGGACGCCACGGTGCACGCGCACGAGGCCGCCCACGGCTGGTTCGGCGATGGAGTGCGCCTGCGGTGCTGGGAGGACTTCGTGCTGTCCGAGGGCACGGCCACGTACCTGGCGGCCCGGGCGCAGCAGGTCGTGGTCGGGGCCACCCGGGGGGATGCCGTCTGGGCGGGCTACGACGACGAGCTGCGGCTCATGACAAGCGTCGGCCTGTCAAACCGCGACCGGGTAGTCTGGCCGGCGGGCTGCGGAGACATCGACGTGCTGGAAGATGGGCTGTTCGGTCGCATCGTGTACATCAAGGGCGCCTGGTTCTTCCGGCAGGTGGCGGACGCCGTCGGCGCCGAGGCGCTGGACGCGGCGCTGGGCGCCTTCACCCGGGACGCGGTCGGGTCCGACGCGCTCATGGCTGGCCTCCTGGACCGGATCCGGACCGAGACGGGCTTCGACCCCGAGCCCCTCGCCCAGCAGTGGCTGCGCACCGAGGGCGTGCCGGCGGGATGGGATGACCGATGAACAAGACGTTGGCCGTACTGGTCGTCGGGGCCGGCCTGCTGCCGGGCTGCGCCACCGACTTCTGCGGGGACGCCACCGCCCCCTGGGTACAGGTGGGCAAGAGCGTCTTCGCCTACGAGGAGATCGTGCCCGGCGAGGTGCTCACCGTGCAGCGGGGGTCCCAGGGAGCCCAGCACGTGTGGGCCGGTCTGCGCGCGCGCGGCCTGCATCCCGGGTCCGAGGACATCGAGGAGGGTCTGGCCAACGACGACCTGCCCTGGGTGGAGTTCCAGCTCGAGAGCGACGAGGGGCTGCACTCCTTCAACACCCGGATCCGTCTGCCCCTGGACCGGATCGAAGCCGACCGGCTGTTCGGTCTGGACGGCCGCCCGGTGCAGTTCTGGCACTGGGTCGAGCGGCCGGACGACTGGGCCACCCTGGACATGACGGAGCTCGAGGAACAGCTCGAGACCGAGGACTTCACGCTGCGGGTCATCATCGAGGACGCGTGCGGTGACACCGTCTCGGACGAGGTGGCGATTCGGCTCGACTTCCCGCCCCGGGAGGACGCCGCGCGGGGCGAAGCGGGGTGAAGCGGGGTGAAGGGCGCGCCCGGCGGGGGACCGGGCCTGGCACGACAGGGCGCCCTGGCACCCTGCTTGCTACAAGCCACCCCATGAGCCGTCTTCCCCTCCCCCTTGCCCTGTGTGCTGCCCTGCTGTCCGGCTGCGCCACCGACTACTGCGGTGACGACGTCGCCTCCTGGATCGAGGTCGGGGCCAGCCACGGCGACGGAGACGCCGTCTTCGTGCCCATCACGGACGGCGCGGTGCTGGCCGTGGAGCGCGGCTCCCAGGGCGGACAGCACGTGTGGGCGGCCCTGCGCGCCCGGGGTCTGGACCCCGGCTCCGAGGACATCAGCGAGGGCCTCGCCAACGACGACCTGCCCTGGGTCGAGTTCCAGCTGGAGAGCGACGAGGGCGTGCACAGCAGCGACAACCTGCTGCGTCGCCCCCTGGACCGCACGGACGGGCCCGAGCCGTACGGGCTCATGGACCGGCAGGTGCAGTTCCGCCACTGGGTGAGCCTGCCCCCGGACTGGGCGGATCAGGACATGGGGGAGGTCGAGGCGGCCCTCGAGGAGGTGGACTTCACCCTGCGCGTGATCCTGGAGGACGCGTGCGGCGACACGCTCACCGACGAGGTGATCGTGCGCCTGGACTTCCCTCCGCGAGGCTGACGACGCCCGCTACCTCTCATCAGCGGGGGGACCACGCAGGAGAGGTAGCACAGTTCCCAGGGCGGGGGCGTCAGAGGCGCCCGAGGTCAAGGAGAGCAAGGAACGGCGCGGAGGCGTACTCACGTACGCCGCACAAGCCGGGCCGAAGCTCGACGCCGAGATCGGGTGGATCGGGCGTTCCCGGACGGGAACTGCCTACAGGCTGACGTTGAGCATGTAGGGCCCGCTCGTGGCGAAGAAGATCCCGTCGCTCTCGACGTTGACGTAGTACACGCCGGCCGTCGCGAAGGTGTACGTGAGGCTGGGGTCGCTCGACCCGCCGGGCTCGTCGATGGCCAGCTGGTTTCCGCTGCCGTCGAAGATCGCGATCTGCGCCTCGAGGCCGCTGCCGATGGACAGCGCGTCCAGGTCGAACGTGACCGTGTGGTTGTTGCCCACCGAGAACGAGAACCAGTCCTCGTCCAGCCAGCCGCTGACCGAGCCGCACGCCGCCGTGCCGAGCAGCACCGGATCCGCGAACGTGCTGCTGCCGTTGGGCTCGATCTCGACCGTGCCGCAGGCCGAGGACGCCGTCAGGTTGATCTCGTAGGGGTAGTCGGGGCCGCCGTCGAAGGAGTAGTCGGTGACCTCGGGGTAGTAGGTGCCCGCGTTCACCAGGATCACGTTGAGGTAGCTGTCGGTGGTGCCGCCGGCGGGATCGTCGTCGTTGGCGACGATGGAGGCGCCGCTGCCGTTGAGCAGGTCGAGGTAGCTGTCCAGCTGGCTCGCCGCGGTGGTGTCGATGTCGATCTCGATCTCGGTCCAGGCCGGCACCGTGAACCGCCACGTGTCCACGTCGTTGACCGGATCGGTCACGCCGCACATCGTCGTGCCGGACAGGATGGTGTCCGCGGTGGACGTGGAGTTGTTGGGCTCCACCTCGCTGCCGTCGCAGCCCGCGATGGCCTCGTCCACGGCGCCGTCGCAGTCGTCGTCCACGCCGTTGCCCGCCACCTCGGTGGCGCCGGGGTTGATCGCCGGGTTGCTCGGATCGCAGTCCGCGGCGCAGTCCTCGTAGCCGTCGCCGTCCGTATCCGGCTGCAGGTCCACGCCGTCGCAGTCCTCGTCCAGGCCGTTGCAGGCGATCTCCGCGGCTCCGGGGTACACCGCCGGGTTCGCGTCGTTGCAGTCGGTGGTGATGTCCGCGCCGTCGCCGTCCGCGTCCACCGGACCCGCGCCGCCGCAGGGCTGGTTGGCGGCCCCGGGGGTGCCGATGCCGCCGCTGCCGTAGCTCGGGCCCGAGGTCAGGCACCAGTTGGCGACCAGATCGTTGCCTGCGGCGGTGACCAACTGCAGGGACATGGCGCTGCCGTCCGCGATGGGCCAGGGCGGGTCGGTCCAGACGAGCTCGTCGATGACGAGTCCGCCGGGCGTCACCAGCTCGATCTCGTCGCCCGAGTTCCCCAGGGTCACGTCGGACCCGTAGGCGTAGTCCACGGGGGCCCCGCCGTTGACCGTCGTGTCCGTGCTGCGCCCGAGGACCACCGAGCCCCCGGCGGGCACCAGCAGCGCCGTCGCCACCACGTGGGTGTCGGGGTTGCTCGCGTCCTGGTCGGCGATCGTCCAGCCCTGCAGGTCGATGTCCTTGGTGGACACGTTGACGATCTCGAACCACTCGAGATCCCCGTCGTTGCCGGCGGGGTTGGCCATGACCTCGGTGATGACGATGTCGCCAATGGCCACCGGGCTGGCCGCCGAGCAGGCCGGGTTGGAGGCGCCGGGGGTCCCGAAGTTCGGCTCGGTGCCCCAGGTGAAGCTCGCCGGAGCGTCACACCAGTTCGCCACCGCGTCGTTGCCGGTGTTTGTGGACGCGTTCGAATCGAGGCTCTTGCTGTGGGCGCTCGTGTCGGGCCAGCCCGTCGCGTCGTCGTACAGGACCTCATCCACCACGGTGCCGCCGGGCGAGGTCAGCAGGATCTCGTCGGCGTCGTCGGCCAGCACGATGTCCGTGCCGTACGCGTAGGTGACGGGGGCGCCGGCGTTGAGCGAGGTGTTCGTGGAGCTGCCGAGCACCGCGTACCCGTTGGCGGGCACCACGAGGGCGCCGCTGATCACGTGCACGTCGGGGCTTCCACTCGCGAGGTCGCTGATCGTCCAGCCGTCCATGTCGATGGCCTGGCCGGTCGTGTTGAGCACCTCGAACCACTCCTTGTTGTCGTCCGCGCCGTCGGGGTTGTTCATGATCTCGGTGATCACGAGGTCTCCGGGGTTGAACGTCGTGGTGGTCGTGGTGTCGTCGTCGTCGTCGTCGTCGTCCCCGGCCGCGCCGCAGGTGACGTCCACCGTGAAGGCCCCGGCGTCTCCGCCGTATCCGTCGACCACGATGTAGTAGGTGTTGCCGGTGACCGCCGCGAACGTAACCTCGGTGTCGCCGGTGGCCGCGCAGTCGTTCGGATCACAGCCGCCGCCCACATCCTGCAGCACGAACAGGTCGTGGTCGGGGCTGAGGCTGGAGGGGTTGAAGGCCACCGTCACGTCCTCGTCAGCGGCCGCCACGAACGTCCACGCGAGCTCGGGGCCGCTCTCGTCCCAGGCCGAGCACGAGTACAGCGAGATGCCGTTGGTGGCGTTCGTCGTGTCGTCGCTCAGGGTGTCGCCGCAGGACACCGCGCCCACCGACGTGCAGCTTCCGGACACGGAGTCGTCGTCGTCGCCGAAGGTGTCGTCGTCGTCGCCGGTGTCGTCGTCGTCCCCCGTGTCGTCGTCGTCCCCCGTGTCGTCGTCGTCGCCCGAGTCGTCGTCGTCCC
>CALAGR010000317.1 GCA_937891735.1 uncultured Pseudomonadota bacterium
CATCGCGGCCCGCAACGCGGTCAGGAAGCCGCGCTTGGCCAGGAGCTCCCGCCAGAGCGCCAGCCGAGCGAGCCAGACGTCCCAGTCCTTGACCGCCTGGGGCTCGTCGGCGTCCAGGGCGAGGAGCTGCGACGCGTCTCGACCGAACAAGCGGGTGGTCGCGGCGGCCCGGGCGGGCCCATCCCTCCCCGGCGCGGCCAACGCTGCCAACCACAGCTGGAGCTCACGGGCCTCCTCCGAGGCGAAGACGTTGTCGGCGCCGCTGCGCACCGCGGGCACCCCCACCGCACCCAGCGCGGCGTGCACATCGCGCGACTGCATCCTGGTGCGCACGAGGATCGCGATGTCCCCCGGACCGAGGGGGCGGAAGCCCTCCGGATCGGACGCGGCGTGGCTCGGGTCGAAGATCCGCGCGGTGGACCGGAGCAGCCGAACCACGTCCTCCGCCACGACCCCGGGCAGCGCGTCATACACGGCTCCCTTGGGCAGAGGTTCGTCCCCGTCGGACACGACCGCCGTCCGGTCCAGCAGCCGCAGGTCGAAGAACCGGAGCTGAAGCGGCGCGGTCTCCAGATCCGACGGGGTCTGCCCGAAGCGCAGCCGATCCGCAGGCGTCCGGGTCTCGGCGTCCACCCGCACGTAGTCGATGTCCTCCTCGCCGAAGAAGCCGGGCCGATCCATGAGGTGGTTCATCGCCTCGACGTAGCGCTGATCCGAACGGTAGTTGCGGTCCATCGTGAAGACCCGCTCCCCCGCGCTGCGCTTGGCCGCCAGATACACGTGCACGTTGGCGCCGCGGAAGCCGTAGATCGCCTGCTTGGGATCGCCGATCAGGTAGAGCCAGTGCGCCCCGCCCCCGAAGAGGTTGAAGAAGATCGTCCACTGCAGGTCGTCGGTGTCCTGGAACTCGTCGATCAGGGCGGCCTTGAATCGACCGCCGATGGCATCGACCAGGGCTGCCCGCATCACCGTCGGGCCCTGCAGGTTCTTCGCGAGGAGGCGCATCAGGTCCTGGAACGACTGGGTGCGACGGGCCTGGTTCCGCCGGTCGAACTCCCCCCGCGCCCAGCCCACGAAGCCGGACCTCCAACACGCGGCGAGCTCGGACGTGTATCGGGTCAGGGCCGCCAGGGCGTCCAGGGCCGGATGGTGGAGGGCCTCGTCCGGATCCGCCTGGGCCCTCTGCAGTCCCGCGGGCGACCAGTATTCGATGTTTGGGGGCTCGGGCGAGCCCAGGAGGGTGGGTCCGTCGTCCAGCCACGCGGTGACCGTCGCGGCCTCTGCCGTCGCCTTTCGGAGCCGGTAGGTGCGTTGCCCCCCCTTGGCGAAGAAGCCCGCCAGATGCGCGTCCTCGATCGCCTGGGGCAATGAGTGGCACCAGTCGGACCTCCACCCCTGCGCGAAGGACGCCAGGAGCGGCAGCCAACCGGCTTCGTCCCGGTCCTCGGGGGCGGGCACGACCTCCATGTCCGGATCCCGCAGCGCGAGCTGGGCCAGGTCGAGGAGCGACTCGCGGTTCCACCCGCAGCGGCTGACGAGGAAGTCGAAGCGGTCGGGGTCCTCGGGATACAGCTGCGACGACAGCCAGTCATCGACCAGTTCCTCGACCAGATCCGAGCTGTCTTCCACCAGCTCGAGTCCGAAGTCCGCCGAGCTCTCGAACGCGTTCTGCTGGAGCATGCGCTGGCAGAACCCGTGGATGGTGCTGATGAGGCACTCATCGAACGAGTCCTGGGCGTCCCGCAGCCGGCGCAGCCAGTTCTCCCCCCGGGAGCGAGCGGCATGCGCCTCCGAAGGCAGCCGGGACAGGACCACATCTCCTGCCCTGGGCTGAGCACCCTCCAGGACGCTGACCGCCTCGGCGAGGCGGAGCCGGATCCGCTCCTTCAGCTCCGCCGTGGCGGCCCGGGTGAACGTCACCACCAGGATCTCGCGCATCGCCACGTTCTGCTCGGTGACGAGCCGCACAACCAGATCGGTGATGCTGTAGGTCTTCCCCGTTCCGGCGCTCGCCTCGAGCAGCGTGAGTCCGCGCACCAGGGGCTGTGTTGCCGCGAAGGTCTTCATGTGGTGCCCTCCCCTGGAGACGGAGTCGGGAACCAGTGACGGGTGGGCGCGTCCGTGGTGCGCGCGGCGACCACCGGAGCCCACGCCGTCAGGGCGGCGGCCGCGAACTCAGCGGACACCGGCACCGGCTCCTGCGATGGGTCCTCCAGGGGGACCTGCCCCTCGAACACCCGGGCGACGTGGGGATCGCTCAGGTCTCCGCCCCCTTGGTATCCGAGGGACCACTGCTTGCGTGCGGCCTTCAGGCCGGCCCGGAGCGCCGCGATTCCGTCGGGCGTGCCGGGCAACCCCTCGCCGACCGACTCGGCGTCGAGCCCGCTGGCCTTGGCGAAGTCGAGGGAGCTGCTCTCGAACAGGGGCACCGGCTCCCGACATCCGCGGCGGTACAGGGCGACGAGCTCTTCGAGGCGCGCGCGCGCATCATCGGGCCGCTTCAGGCCGATGCAGCTCACCTTCGGCTGTCGCTTGACCGCCGAGCCCAGGACGAGGACGGCGCGCCCCGCGTCCGGCTCCGTGGCGTGCCAGGCGAGCAGCTCCAGCCAGGGACGGCCGAGCCGCTTGCCGGCCTCCTTCCCGAACTGGAAGTCGATCAGCAGGTCTCCCCAGATCCGGGTCAAGGACCCGGTGATCCGGCAGTCGGACAGCGCGATGTCGAGCAGCAGCGGGTCCCGGGGCGGCACGGGCGCCGTCCGCCCCACGGGGCAGACCTGGGCGGCCTGCAGCATGCCATCCACCACCGCGCAGGGCAGGTCCAGGCCGGCGGTCCCGGCGTAGCCGAGGGGCATCCGGCCCGAGGCGATCAGCGCCCGCCTCACCGACGGCATCGTCCGACCCTCCAGTCGGCCGGTGATCAGCTCGGTGTGCACCGACCACCGCTGCAGCGCGTCCAGGGCCACGGGCTCGCGGTCGAGGATCTGCGACCCGTACTCGGCGAGGTTCACCTTCAAGCGGCGCGCCAGCAGGTAGCGCGTGGGGTTCTGGAAGAACCGGACCAGCTCGCTCAGCGGGATGTCGTCCTCGTGCTCCTCTTCGCCCCCGGATCCGCTGGGGGCACCCACCGCGGCGCGCCCCGAAGCCGCCGCAGCCGGGGGGAAGAACGGGCGCACGTCGCCGCCGCCCTGCCGCAGCGCCCGCGCCCCCTCCAACAGCCGCTGATCGAAGCTCCAGGGGCGCGGAGCCCCCGCCGGCCCCGCCAACCCCGCGCGCGGGACGAAGTTCCGGGGGCTGAAAGCCTGCAGCGGGTGCTCGGCGGTCATCCGCGCCGATGGCCTGGTGCCCGGCTCGGGGGCTGGGAAGCTGCGGTCCAGGACGTCCTTCAGCTCGCCGATGGGCACCGCCGGAGGCCGTTCCTCGTTCGTCCGCACGTCACGGCCGGTGAAGAGCACCACGAAGTGCTGCCGCGCCGCGAGCAGGGCCTCGAGCAGCAGGAAGCGATCCTCATCCCGCGGGTCCCGGTCCCCGGCGCGGGGGTGCCGGGCCACGAGATCGAACGCGAGCCCTGGGGATTGCCGGGGGAACTTGCCCTCGTCCATGCCGAGCAGGCACACCACCTTGTACGGAACGCTGCGCATGGGGACCAGCGCCCCGAAGGTGACCGCGCCGCTCTGCTGCTTCGAGGCCGTGCTCGCGACGTCGAACTCGCCCTGCAGCAGGGCCGTGAACGCGTCCGCCGTGACCGCCCGGGAGCTGCCGGCCTGCTCCGCCGCGTCCCGCAGATCTGCCAGCGTGGTGCGCACCCGCCGCGTGAGCCAGGCCGCCGCGGCGGTCGTCTCGGTCAGGCGTGAGATCGTCAGCTCCACGCGGTCGAGCCACGCCACCGCCGGGCGGGGGTGCCGCAGATCGTCCAGCTCCGTGAACAGCGTGTTGCAGCAGTCCACCAACCGACCGAGCAGGAAGGTCTCGCCCCCCTCGATCGCGTCGAAGGGAGACACCGCGTCGCAGAAGAGCGCGCCGAGGTCCGGCGACGCGACCCCCAGGAGCAGCCGCTGCAGGCCGAAGCGCCAGGTGTTCTGCACGTCCTCGGGCTGACCGGCGCGGGCGCGGTGGGCGGCGTCGGTGCCCCAGCGGATCCCGCTGTCCTGGATCCACGTCTGGAGTTGGGGGATCTGCTCCGGCTCGAAGCCGAAGCGCCGACGAACGGGCTCCAGGACGATGAGATCGAGCACGGACGAGGCCTCGACCCTGCCGCTGGCCATGTCCAGGACCCGCAGCAGCGCGTCCGCGACGGGGTTGAGCCTGCGGATGCTCAGGTCGGCGATCTGGAACGGGATCTGCGGAGCCCCGACGTCTCCCCACCCGGCTCCGCTCGGGTCCGGCTGCCCATCCCGCACCCGCCGGGAGGCCGCCCCCTCCGAGAACACGGCCGTGATCAGGGGCGCGAAGCCGTCGATGTCCGGGGTCATGACCAACACATCCCGAGGCTGCAGCTCCGGGTGATCCTCGAAGAGGCCGAGCAGCACGTCCCGCAGGACCTCCACCTGGCGGGTGGGCCCGTGGCACGAATGCAGCTGGATCGAGTCGTCCGTCGGATGCAGGCGCCGGCCGGGCTCGTCGATGCGACCGCTGGGGTCTCGCGCGTGCAGCACGTCGGCCTGCAGCCACTGCAGGGCCCGCGGCGCCCCCTGGCCGCAGGGGTCGGGGTACGCCACCTCCATGTCGAAGAAGAGGTCCTCCCGGCAGTCCTCATAGCCCTCCGGCTGGGCCTCCAGGACGACCTGGAAGTCCCGGGCCAGCCGCGCCATGGACAGCAGCAGCGGGTTGCCCTCGTCGGGCGAGTCCTCGGAGCGGAGCCGAGCCGCGAGGCCATCCCGGTCCTGGCCCAGCCACGCGGGGTCGCCGCCCACGCGGCGCCGCACGTCCGCCCAGTACTCGCGGGACGGACACAGCAGGAACAGATCGACCTCCACGTGGCGGCCGATCTGGCCCAGCAGGGCCATCCAGCCCGGCGGCAGGCTCGACACCGCGAACAGCCGCAAGGGCCTTGCCAGGGCCTCGGCGGGCTGGCCGGCCCGAAGCCGTTCGCACGCCTGCGCGATGCGGTCGGCCCGGTGAGGTGCGTGGCCGAGCTGGTCCCGCACCGCCGACCACAGCTCTGCCTGCCAGGCGAGATCGCCGAGTCGCGGCGTGTCCGGCGCGGCCCGACCAGCGCTCCAGGCCCGCGCCAGCTCGGGCCGGTAGGTGACGTACCGGTCGAAGATGTCCGCCAGCTGCGACGCCAGCGCGAACGAACGACCGGTCACGGCAGGCGCGCCCCCTGCCCCTTCCGGGTCCAGATAGCCGCGCACGATCTCGAAGCCCGGCCGCACCGCCAATGCAGGCAGGACCTCCAGGATCGCCCACACCAGACGGCCCGGACACCAGCGGTCCGGCGTGTGTTCAGGCTCTGCGAGCACCTGGCCCAGGAGCCCATCCAGCGTGCTCGCGGGAAACGGAAAGTCCACGTTGGCGCAGATCGTCAGGGACTCGGCGAGCCGGTGCCGCAGCCAGCGCTCCATGCCACGGCTGCCCACCACCACCTCGACCGGCTCGAACGGGTCGTCGGGCGGACAGACCCGCAACAGGCTCGCCAGAACCTGCACGAGCGGCTCGATCCGATTGCTCCGGTAGATGCGCAGGCCTGACACTCGGCGGTCCTCCTCGACCCACGCAGGATGGCTGAAACCCGGGTCAGAAACTGGCCCGGATTGGTTCGACGCTCTGGGCTCAGCCCACGTGCTCGGCGACGGTCCGGCGTTCAGCGGTGGTGAGCTCGTACAGATCTTCCACCAGATCGTCGATCAGATGCTGGATCCGCTCCCCTTCGGCGTGGATGCGCTCCGACCCCAGCGCGTGCCGGGCCTTCGACAGCGCAGCGAGTCGTGCCCGGATCCCGTGGGGGATCGACTCCAGGGGGCGGATCCGGACGTCCTTGTTCCCCTGGCTCGCGACCCGGTAGTACACGTTCACCAGGCGGGAGTTCAGCAGGGCGCAGACCGTGTGCAGATCCTCGTCGGTGCGGCCATCCCGGGCCACGAAGTAGAAGAACCGGCCGCCGTGCTGGGGGGCCATCACCCGATCCGTCACCAGGGCCACCAGACGGCTCCGCTCGCGCCGCTCCAGGACGAAGAGCTTGTGGGTGGCGAAGATCTCCCCCGCCGGCTCACCCCGGCGCCGCAACCGCGACCGCCACAGGACGTGGTGATCCATGTAGATCCAGGAGGTTGGGGGCTGCGTCCAACGCTCCATGTCCTTTTGGAAGACGAACGGAACCGCCTTGGCCTCATCCCACACCCGCTCGATGCGCCCGGCCTCGAGCCCCGCCCGGATGTGCGCAGCGGCGGTGCGCCCGAATCCGCCCAGAGCGCCGGCGAAGACGCCGTGCACGATGTTGTCCCGGAGCGCCGCCCTGCTGTCGGCGACGAGGTTCTTCACGTCGCCCGCATCCACCCCCTGGAACGACGACAGGTGCTCGGACAGCCGAACGCTGTTCCGCTCGATCAGATCCACCAGGGGATCCAGCGGCGTCACGCGCATCCGGTAGTCCGGCCGGTCCAGGAACCGGGACTGCTCGATCTCCACGAAGCCCATCTGGGACAGCGGCTTCAGCGTGAAGTCGAGGATGTCGCGGCGGTCCACGCCGCCCCTCCGCCAGGTGATGTCCGCGAAGGCGTCGAACCGGGCCCGGGTGCTCGGCGAACCGGACAGGTCCAGGACCTTCGTCCTGTGTCCGGGCGGCGGAGCGCCCCGGGTCATCACGACCAGGGCCGTGGCCACGCCCGTGTCGGGCGCGAACAGGCTCCCGCGGTCCCCGATGTTGTTGAAGTTGATGAGGAAGTGCAGCGTGAACCGGGTCAGGAAGTACCGGCGGAACCAGGTGTAGGTGGGGATCGCGAGCCAGGTGTTGGACGTGATGTAGGTGAGCACCCCCCCGTCGACCAGCAGCCGGTCGGCGACCCCGAAGAAGTAGGAGTACTGGTCGCGCAGCTTCCCGCGGTTGGACTCGGACCTGGGGATCGAGCCGCGCCTGCGGGGGACCGACGCATCGAAGCCGACCTCGGCCCCCGCGGCGTCGAAGTTGTACGCCGGCATCGCGAAGGGGATCAGCTCTTCGTTGAGCGCGTCCGCCCGGCCCGAGCCGGCGTAGGGCGGGTTGCCGATCACGACGTCGTACCGTCTGTCCTTGGCGGCGAGCACCGCGGCGCTGCCCTGCCCTCCCAGGTCCAGGCTGTCGGTCCGGAACAGGTTCAGGCGGTCAACGGGCGCAGCGCCGGGCTCGGCGGGTCCGCGCGCGCGCATCAACGCCACGGACAGGTTGACGTCGGCCAGGCTCTTGCTCAACGGGTTGAGCTCGAAGCCGTGCAGCGCTCCTGCCAGCTCCCCACAGCGGTCACCCAACAGACCCGGCACCCGTCCGAGGCGGTCGATCATCGTGCCGGTTCCTGCCGCCGCGGCCTGCAGCACGGCTTCGCACAGGAACCCGCCGCTGCCGGAGCAGGGGTCCAGGATCTGCAGCATGGGCGCGCTCGGCTCGACCAGGTCCCGGCCCCGGGTGGTGCGCAGGACCTGCCGGGTGAGGGCCCACATCAACCTCATGATCGGGGCGGGGGTGTAGTACTGGCCGAGGAGCTGCCGGTAGGAGGGCGCCCCGTCGGGCCGCTCCCGGGCCAGGGTGCGTTCGTAGATGTCGCCCAGGATGTCCTGGTCGAGGTTGCGCACGCACACATCGTCGAACAGCTGCGCGAAGCGGGCGAGCAGGTCCCCCGGCAGGCTCGCGGACGCCCAACTGAAGACATCCCGAGCGAGCCCGTCCGCGCTGGCCAGGGTGCGCCCGAGAAACGCGCGGTTGACCAGGCTGAACACGGACGACAACACGAAGGCCGCCCGGGCGTCGGGGTCCGCCAGGAACCGGCCGAGCGCGGCGCCGGCGGGCGTCGGAGCCAGGTAGTTCATCTCCACCCCCCACTGGACGTAGGAGCCCACCGATCCCCCACCCCGGACGTCGAAGGTGGCCTGAAGCCGCGCCTCAGCGGCCTCGGTGAGGCGGAGCAGCGAAGCCATGAAGGTGCGCATCACCTCGGGATCCGCGAGATCCACCGAGTCGCGCGACGCGCCGGGCCGAATCATCAGGCTCCCGGGCGAGCCTCTGGGGTGACCGAGTAGGTGCCCGTCTCCAGGGCCACGTTGTCGGCTTCATCGAAGTGCTCTGCCCACCAGTCCTTCGCCTCCGTGGGACCCCACCGGCGCTCCAGGCGCTCCTCGATGGCCCCGAACTCCTCCCACAGGGTCAGCGCGTCGGGGGGCCGGTCCCCGGGAGCCTTGGACATGCAGCGCAGGATCAGCGCGTCCAGCCCTTCAGGGAGGGGCGTGGGCAGCATGGAGGAGGGCGGCGCCGGCACGGTCTGGATGTGCTGCATCAGGTGGCGAATGGGGGTCGAGCCGCCAAACACCAGCTTGCCGGTCAGCAGGGTCCAGGCGGTGGCGCCCAAGGAGTACAGATCTGCGCGGCCATCCACGGGCCCCTCGCCCAGCGCGAGCTCCGGCGGGATGAACGCGGGGGTGCCCATGGGAGAGCCGGCGCCGGTGATCTGCGCGTCCTCCGCCATCGCCTTGACGACCCCGAAGTCCACCACCTTGAGGAAGTCGTGCTCCGCCCCCAGGCGGCACGAGATGAGGTTGGACGGCTTGATGTCCCGATGCACCAGGCCGATCCCGTGGGCCTCGGCGAGAGACCGACAGGCCTGACGCAGCAGGTAGATCACGCGGGCTGGGGGCAGGCGGCCGGTGCGCCACAGCATCGAGCCCAGGTCCATCCCGGTGAGCAGCTCCATCACGAAGTACAGCTCGCCGTCGTCGCCGACCCCGAAGTCGTACAGCTCCACGGTGTGGGGCGAGCGCAGCTGGGAGGTGGCCTGGGCCTCGCGCTCGAAGCGCCTCCTGGCCTGGCTGCCGTCTTCGAGATCCCCGACGTTCTCGGGCCGGATCAGCTTGACCGCGGCCGGGCGGGCCAGGAGCTGGTGGCGGGCGAGCCACACTTCGCCCATGCCGCCCTCCCCGATCCGACGGACGAGGCGGTAGTGGGTGTCCCCCAGCGGCGTGGTGTCGTCGAGCATGTTCTCGTCGATGCGGGCGACGGTGCCTTCGGTGTGCAGCACCACCCGCTCCAGCACGTTCTGCAGCTCGCGCAGGTTGCCGGGCCAGCGGTGCTTCTGCAGCCGCTGCATGGACTCCTTGCTGAAGCGCTCCACCCGCCGACCCATGCGCTGCCCCTGCTCCCGCAGGAAGTGCTCGGCGATGGCTGGGATGTCGCGACACCGCTCCCGGAGCAGGGGGGCGCGGATCGGGTCGGTGCGCAGGGCCCGCCACAGATCGGCGCGGAACCGGCCCCGACGCACGAGGGCGTCGAGATCGCGGGTGGTGGACGCGATGAACCTCACGTCCGGCTGGGGCACCCGCCCCGCGGCGCGCACGCGCTCCATCCCGAGGATCATCTCGGCCATCGCCTCCTGGGCGGGCTCCGGCAGGCGGTCGATGTCCTGCAGGAAGATCGTGCCTCCGTTGGCCATCTCGATGCGTCCGAGCACCTGGCCGCCGGTGCGTTCGAGGAGCATGCGATCCGAGCCGGAGCTCTCCCACCGCGGCTCGGGGCTGCAAAACCGGCGCTCGGCGGATGCGCGCCATTGGTCGGCGCAGTCCAGGGTCACGAACACCGACTCGGCGCGGTCCGAAGCGGTGTGCACCGCGCTCGCGATGACCGCCTTGCCGGTGTTGGGCGCGCCCTGGATGAGCACCGGCGTCGTCTGCTCCCCGACGGCCTCGATCTGGGCGCGGAGGGCCCGAACGGCCGGGCTGTCGCCGAGCAGGGGCCCCGACTCGCGAACGTGGTGCTCCGTGAAGAGATCCCGAGCGATCCGCCGGCTCGTCGCCGCCGCCCCTTCGAGGGCAGCGATCAGATCGGCGGTGCGCATCGCGGCCGCGGCCAGGGCGGCGTACAGCACGATGGAGTCATCGTCTACGTCGTCGAAGGCTCGCGCGCGCGTGGAGCTGAACGTCAGCAGGCCCACCAGCTGGCCCTCGACCCGCAGCGCCACGCCCACCAGGACCGCCAGGGGCTTGCCCGCCGCCGCCGTGTCCGGCGCGTACGCGATCTCGGACACGATGCCTTCCGGGTCCGTGATCCGGTACGGCCCGTCGGCCTCGATGATGCGGCGGAGCACGGGATAGGCATCGACGTGGAAGCTGCGCTCGGCCATGCCGGGGGCCAGCCCGTCCGCCACGATGGAGGACAGCACCCTGCCTTGGTAGCGCAGCAGGTTCGCGGCGTCGGCTCCGACGTGCTCCCGCAGGGCCGCGAGGATGCGCCGGTAGCGGTCCTCCGTTCCGAGGCTCCCCGTGAGGTCGAGCGCGAGTTCGACGAGGCGTTGTGGCATCTCGGGTCCACCCTACCCCGGCGGCACGGCCAGCTTCACCCACAGGTCAGTCCGGCGGCACCTCGAGCGGCTGCAGGGCCCCCCAGCGGGCTCCCGCCTTCGCCGTGACCCGGAGCGGAACGCGCAGGGCGTAGGTGGACCGCATGGCGTTCGCGGTGACCCGCAGGGTCTGCTCCAGTTCCTCCTGGGGGACCTCGAAGAGCACCTCGTCGAGGAGCTGCAGGACCGGGAAGGCCCGCAACCCCGCCGCCCGCAACGCGACATCGCTGTCCAGCAGGGCCCGGCGGGTGATGTCCGCCACGGATCCTTCGTGGGTGGCCCGCCGGCCGACCCGCTCGGCGTAGGCCGCGAGCGCCGCGTCCCGCGAGTCGAAGCCCCCGACGCGCTGCCTGCGCCCTGCGATGGTCTCGATGAAGCCCTCGGACCGGGCCTTGGCGAGCTCTGCGTCCTGGAACTCCCGAACCCCCGCGTAGTGGTCGTAGAACCGGGCGATGATGGCCTTCGCCTCGGCCGCAGGGACGTCGAGCTGCAGCGCGAGGGCGCTGGCCCCCTGGCCCGCAAAGGTCGCGAAGTTGACCACCTTGCCGATCTGGCGCAGCTCGGCGTCGATCTCGTCCGGGCGGCGCTGCAGGACCGCGGCCGCGGTGATCCGGTGCAGGTCGTCGCCCCGGGACAGCGCGCTGACGAGCTCGGTGTCCCCGCTCAGGTGGGCGAGCACGTACAGCCCGAGCTGGTCGTAGTCCACCGACAACAGGGTCGAGCCTGGTGGCGCGTGGAAGGCGTGCCGGATCCGCGTCATCTCCCGGGTGCGCCCAGGCACGCGGCCCAGGTCCGGGCTGGAGCAGATGATGCGGCCCGAGAAGGAGCGGGCGTGGTGGAACGTCGCGTGCACGCGTCCGTCGGCGTCGATGGCCTGGGCAAGGGCCTCCGCCCAGGTCCCGCGCAGCCAGCGAACCGCGCGCCACCGCATGACCAGGGGCACGATGGGGTGCTCGTGGGCGATCCGCTCCAGCGCTGAGCTGGCGGTGCTCCAGCCGGTCTTCGTGCGCGAGATGACGGTCAGGCCGAGCTCGTCGAAGAGCACGGCGCCCAGCTGCCTGGTCGATCCCACGTTGAAGGAGCGGCCGGCGAGCTCGTGGATCGCCGCTTCGACCTCCGCTTCGACGCGGCTGAACTCGGTCGCAGACGCTACGAGATCCGCGGCGTCACACGCGATCCCGTGCAGCTCCATGCGCGCCAGGGTCTGGGACAGCGCCAGGTACTCACGCAGCTGCGAGGGGTCGATGCTGGGGGAGAACAGCGCGTGCAGCTTCGCGGAGGCCGCGGTCCAGGGACCCACGTGGCGAGCGATCCGCGCAGCGGGGAGCGCTCCCCAGTCCTTGCGGTGCTTGCCGACACCCCGGGCCACGTCCTGCGCCTCCACCGGTGCGTGCAGGCACTGGCGCGCCAGGTCCGGAAGGTCGTGCGGGGCGAGACCAGTGGGACCGAACAGGTGCGATTCGCTCTCGGAGTCGCCGACGATCCCCTCGAACGCGATGCCTCGGCGGGTCAGGGCGACCACCACGGACTTGGTGGCGTGCCCGATCTTGGGGCGGTCGGGATCGCGCAGCCAGGGCACCAGCGAGTCCAACGCCTCCGCGGGCACGTAGAACGCCTGCTCTCCCTGGGACAGGCACAGGCCCACCAGCTCGCCCCGCGCGGGCGACGGGTCCTCGGTCACGGCCAACACCGCCGTGGGCTGATCGGACAGCGTCGCGAGCATCGCCCGCACCGCCTCGGGTCCGTCACAGACCACCGCCTCACCCTGCGGGCCCTCGGACCGCAGCAGCTGGTGGTACCCGAGCTCGGCGTACAGCGCGTTGAGACCGGCCTGCTGGGGGGGCTGCCAGCGCAGCGCAGACAGGGGCACCGGCAACCGACGCCGCCGATCCAGCGTGGCCCGGCCAAGCTCCTGCTTCGCCGCGCTGAGCGAAGCGCGAAGTGCCTTGCCGAGCCGCCCCTCCAGGTCGGCGGCGCCTGCGATGGCCGCCTCCACCGAGCCCTGCTCCTGCACCAGGGCGGTGGCGCCCTTCTTGCCGATCCCGGCCACCCCGGGCAGCGACTCCCGATCCCCAACCAGGGCGAGCCAGCCCGCCACCTGGGCGGGGGCCACCTCGAAGCGCTTGTGCACCAGCTCAGGCGTGTACCGCACCCGCTTGTACGGGTCGTACCACCACACATCCCCGGCGACGAGCTGGGCGAGCCGCTTGTCCGTGGCCACGACCATGGCGTCGAAGCCCGCCTCGAGCGCGGCCTGGACGTAGGACGCGGCGAGGTGCACGGGGCCCGGCCCGACGACGACCGTGAACCCATGGGCCTGCAGCACCCCGGGCAACAGGCCGTGCTGCGCGGCGACGGAGGGAGGAAGGAAGGCCGTCCAGGTCCGCGTACTCATCCATGATCGCCACCGCACACGCGGGATCCCGGAATCCGATCGCGCGGCGCAGGACCTTGATCGTGCCTGCCAGCGCCTGCTCCGGATCGGAGGCGGCCTCGCTGCCTGCGACGAGGATGTTTGTCGCGAGAACGACGAGGGCACGCTCGGACATCGCCGGATCCTGGCACACCTTCGGGCGGAGAACTGCCTGGGCGCTTCACTGATCGGAGCCGGCGCGGCAGGCTGACGTACCGTGCGCGTCACCCCCCGGAGGGCCGCCGTGTCGATCACCGTTCATCACCTCGAAAACAGCCGCTCCCAGCGCATCCTGTGGATGCTCGAAGAGCTCGGCCTGCCCTACGGCATCACGCGCTACGAGCGGGACAAGCGCACGATGCTCGCCCCACCGGCCCTGCGTGCGATCCACCCCCTTGGAAAGGCGCCAGTCCTGGAACACGACGGCCGGATCCTTGTGGAGACCGCTGCGATCGTGGAGTACCTCGTGGAGGTGGCACAGGGACGACTCGGCCCGCCGCAGGACGAAGATGGGCGGCTGCTGTACCGGCAGCTGCTGCACTACGCGGAGGGCTCGATGATGCCCCCGCTCCTCGCGATCCTGGTAGCCAGCAAGCTCGGGCCGCTCGGGTGGCCAGCCCGCAGACCGCTTCGCTCGATGCTCGCCGTACACCTGAACTGGCTCGACGCCGAGCTGGCGAAGCGCACCCACTTCGTCGGGGACACCTTCAGCGCCGTCGATATCATGATGAGCTTCCCACTGGAGGCGGCCCGCAACCGAGCCGGGCTGGACTCACGCTACCCCCACCTCATCGAGTGGCTCGACCGCATGCACGCCCGGCCGGCGTACCGCAAGGCCCTCGATGCAGGCGGCCCCTACGCGTACGCCTGATGAGTCGCGACGAGCAACAGATCGCGCCCGCACCGGCATCCGGCGCGCCCGATCCCCTCGCGGAGGTCGAGAGCGTGGGCCGCTGGGCTTTCGTTCGGCTGCCGCAGGAGTACGAAGCCGAGACCGTGGCCGAGTTCGTGCGGTCGCAGCGGGCGATGGGTCGCTCCGGGTCGGCGACGCGGTGCAAGGACGGTCGAATCCGCTTGCCTCACGCGGACTCACGGCTGCTGCTGCGCGCCCTGGAGCGTTGCAAGCCAGAGCGCCTGGACGAACACGGGGTTCCGCTGCCGTGGGTGCCGCTGCGCCCGCGCACGGTGGAGCTCGACGGGCTCGCAGCCCACGACCTTGACGACGATGTGCGGTTCGTCACCGAGCTGCCGCCGGAGGATCCGGAGCGGTCAGGGAGCGACGCGTACGCATGGGTGCGCGCCGAGGCGCTGCGTCTGGGCGCCGCCTTGGGGCTCCCTGGGTTTCCACTCATGATCACCCCCGTGAGAAGCCAACGTCGCGGCTTTTGCGGCGGCAGGATCTGGATGCGCCCCGACGGGACGCCCCTGAGGATCGCGCTGCGTCCGTGCCCCAACTCCGACCACGCCGAGATCATGGCGACCCTGCTGCACGAGCTGACTCACGCGCTCACGCCGCGGGACGGACACGGACCGGCGTTCTGTCTTCGGCTCGTCCAGCTCGCCGCCGAGGTCCACGGCACGGAGTTCTTCGCTCACGCCCCGACGGCTCCGCCGTGCCAGCCGGTGGACCGCTGGATCGCCACCGGGATCCGCGCCGCGGTGGGCAACAGGCAGCACCCTGCGCCCAAGGACGCCGAGGAGGGAAAGCTGATCAAGGTGATCAGCAAGATCCGTAAGCTGCATGCCCTCGCCGATGCGCAGGTCGGCACCCCCGAAGGCATCACGGCGTGTGGTCTGGCCAACGATCTCGTGACGCTGTACGGCCTGGGCGGGTACGAGATCCAGATCGCAGCGGGGCTCGACGAGCAGATGGTGGACCGTTGGCTGCAGCTGCCCGGGGGGGCGGTCTGGCCACGGCACCTGGCGCACGAGATCGGGCGCTTCTTCGGGGTCTTCTCGCTGCACAACGCGGGCAAGCGGCGCATGCACCTGTTCGGTCGGCACGCCGACATCGTCGGCTCGGTCTACCTGTACGAGGTGTGCGAGGCGGCGATCCGACGGGGGTGGGCCGCCCACCTGAAGCAGTGGAAGGCGGAGGGCGAGCGGGCCCGTGGGGAGGCCAGCAAGGAGCGCACGGACTTCTGCGACGCGGCGGTGCGGGCGTTCCGTCTCAAGCTCCGGGCCCTGGCCAGCGAGTCCGACTCCGTCGGTGGTCCGGCGCTGGAGGCCGCGCAGGGGTTCGCCGCCGCCGAGCACCGCAAGCGCGGCTCGCGGTGGGGAAGCGAGGGTGGCCGCGACCAGCGGAGCAACGCCGCGGGGGCCAGGTTGGGCGGCTCCCTCGAGGTGGTCCGGGGTGTCGGGGGCCGCGCCCACCAACGGCTCGGACCCCCGAAGTAGCGATGCCCACGGCAGGCCCCATGACGAGTGAGAGAGCGGATGTGATGCAGGCTCGGGCGGACCTCGAGGCGCTCTGCCGGGAGCATCTGGCGTGGGAGCAGAACGCGGACAAGTCCGACTTCCAGCGGAAGGCCCGCCTGATGCAGGCGTCCTGGCGGGCACGGAATGGCCTCCCCATCGGGACCATGAGGGGCAAGACCCGGGGGGCGACGCTCGCGATGCCGTTCGCTCAGCAGAGCCTCGCCAACTACCTCACGCCCACCATCAAGGAGGTCGTCCGGCGGGAGGTGCTCGATCCCGCACGGTCGAAGGGCAAGCTCTTCGGGCGTCCGCGCATCTTCGACAGCCTGCTGTCGAGCCAGCCGCTGTGCTTCAACCTCTTCGGGGAGCTGACGGAGGACCTCGGTCTCGCGACGTCTGTGCTCGCAGACCTCACCGGCGGCGCGATGGGCAGGGTCATGTCCATCGACTTCGAACACTCGCCGGGGCGCGGCGATCCGCGATACACGGGGGACCGCTCGGCCTTCGATGTCTTCGTCCGATACCAGACGCCGGCGGGGGGGCGCGGCTTCCTCGGCATCGAGGTCAAGTACCACGAGGGGCTGGGCGAGAAGGAAGCGGAGCACCGAGCCCGGTACGACGAGGTCGCCGCCAGCATGGGTGTCTTCCGACCCGACCGGCTGGGGGACCTGAAGCTCCGGCCGCTCCAGCAGATCTGGCGGGACCACCTCCTCGCCGGCGCGCTGACCGCCGTGGATGGCTACGACCAGGGCCTGTTCGTGTTCCTGCACCCCGAGGGCAACAACCGGTGCAGCGACGCCGTGACGGGCTATCGGGCGTGCCTGTCCGACCCCGAGACCTTCCGCGCCTGGACCCTGGAGGCCGTCATCGCGGCCCTGCGAAGGCACTGCGACGCGCCGTGGATCGATGCGTTCTTCGAGCGGTACCTCGACTTCGGGCGGATCGACAGGATGGCCCTCCGGTGAGTTCGTGTCGAATGGACGATAAGCGGTTGGCGGTTCCGTGGGTCTGGGGTAGGTTCGTGTCAACTTGACACGGAGCGCCATGAACCCCGACCGACCCCGCGCCGCCCGCACCAGCGAGACCGATCCCATCGCCGTCAGCCCCGTCCCGGCGGATCTCGGCGACCGCGGCGGCCGGCTGGGGGTGACCTTCGCCCCCGGAAAGAAGGCCCCGTCCAGCTTTGGCGGGCACTGGCATCGCGATCTCCCCGCCGATCTCGGGCGGCTGGCGGGCCGCTACGGGGTCGATGTCCTCGTGAGCCTCGTGGAGGAGGACGAGCTCGTGCTGCTCGGGATCCCAGACCTCGTCCAGGAGGCCGAACGGCACGGCATCGCGGTGCTGCGCCTGCCCATTCCGGACGGTGGCACCGCCGATCCGGGCGCTGCGCGGCAGGTGATCCAGGCCGCCGCGAGCCTCGCCATGAGCGGTCGCCATGTGGTGTTCCACTGCCGCGGGGGTCTGGGTAGGGCGGGTACGCTCGCTGCGTGCGCCCTGGTCCACCTCGGCGTCAGGCCAGACGACGCGATCACGACCGTTCGCCGAGCGCGCCCCCACGCCATCGAGAACGTGCACCAGGAGCGCTTCGTGCGCGACTTCGCGGCTGCGGCACGCTAAAGAAGACGGCAGGGCCGCCCCTCGCGCTGTGCCTCCTGCTGGCGGCGCCCGCGGCGGGCTGCTCCCTCGAGCTGGAGCCCGGCTCCCAGGGCGGCCTGGGGGCAGACGACGCCTCGCTGCAGATCTACACGGGCCGTGCCTCGGTACGCCGGGATGCACGGACGTCGTCGGCCCGAACGCCCTCGCCTGCCGCCAGTCCATCGCCCACCAGCACCAGCCGTCCCATGGCCGGGTCGAGAGCGCCCGCTGGGAGTGGTCCCTGGCCGAGCCGGGCGAGAGTTGGCGCCGGCGCCCGATCTCAGCTCCTACGAGGGCCTGAGTGGGCTCGTCCAGATCGATCCTCTCCCTCGGCCGGCATCCACACGACGACTCGGAAGGCCGTCTGGGGGTTCTCCTCTGCCAGCTCCGCCGCGGGGCGCTCGAGCGGCGTCATGAGACTCACGGCGTTCGAGTGACGGCGCCGACCCGCTCGATCTACTCGAAGTGCTCGCCGTAGGAGGCCATGAGCCCTTTCAGCCGCTCGACGGTCTCCAGACCAGCGCCCACCTCAGTGGTCGCGGACAACGCCTGGGCCTCGGGGATGAACGCCATCAGGAAGACGTGCAGCTGGTCGTGCGAGGGGCCGCTCATGGTGCAGCCCGAGATCAGCCCATCGATATCACCCTGCAGCGTCGCACCGAGAGCGGTCAGCGCCTCGACGGACTCCGGCGTCGCTTCGCCCAGATGGGCCCGGAGCGCCGCAGAGCTGGTCCGGGTGTGCTCGTCCATGGACCACTTCGCGCCGTCATCGAGGGCCAGGGCGAGCGCGGCGGGAGCGGCGTGAGCCGCGTGAGCCTCAGCCGGGGCAGCGGCGTGAGCCGCGTGATCTTCGGTCGGAGCGGCGTCGTGATCGGCGTGCTCCCCCGCGCAGCCGGCGGCGGCGAGGGCGAAGGCAAGGAGGAGAACTGAGGACAGCGTTCTGAGGGTCATCGGGCACTCCTGATCGGGCGGTTCGGGCGTAGGCGGGAACGGTAGCAACCTGCGCGCATCCACTCGCCCCCCGGCCGCGATTGCCTCCGTCAGACCTTCGGGGTCTGGGCTGAGTCCGGCGTCGCGGGGCACTCGGATGCCGGGTCCGAGGAGTGTCGCCATCCAGCCGCGCCTGCAGGGGGGGCCTGACCGACGCCGGATCCGGCTCGGATCAGGAGCGAACATCCGGCGCTGCACCTCCTCCTGGCGAGCACGACGTCACGGCGCTGACGGTCAGAACGGCGGGCCATGAGCTCCCCAAGGTGGTCGAGGCCCGCTTTCCCGGCCTTGGCCGCGACGCTTCCTTGGCGGCCACGACACCCCGGGAGCCGCGATGACTCCCGGGGCGCGCGCAGCCTCGCGGGCCACTCCCCCCCGGGCCAGCCCCGACGTCCAGGCATCAGGCGCGCCTGGCGTTCCCTTCCCTCTCGTCACACCACTCGTCCATCACCCGGTGCAGCGAGCGGTGCCGCAGCGCCATCTGGGACAGCGGGGCGCGCTGCCCCGTGACGGCCTGGTACAGGCGGTTGACGTTCCACGCCTCCGCAAACTCGGGGTGGCTCGGCTGGCGCCACTCGCGCAGCACCGGCTTGAGGCTGCCCGCGGGCAGCGCGCCGTCCTCGACCAGGCGAACGACCAGGTGGTGGGCGCCGCGCTCGGGGAGCTCCACCGCGCGGTAACGGTCCATGCGGTCGCCGTGCTCATCGACCCGCCCGCGGACCCGGTCCACCGCCTGCGCGACGAGGCCCGGCAGGTCCCGCCGGATGTGCTTGGTGTGCCGTCGGCAGACCTTGATCTCCGCGTGCAGGCACAGGTTGAAGCACACCATCACCCGCTCGCCGAGCAGCAGCGTCGCCGCGTGGCTGTGGTCGTGGCTGTTGAACCAGCCCACGACGACCTCCGCGTCGTTCTGAGGCGACTTCAGGTCCGTGATCGCGAGGCCGATGTAGCGGTCCCCGCCTCGGTACAGCGAGTGCATCTCCTCGGTGATCCCGATCCCGGCCCACTCGAGCTCGATCCGCACGCGGTCGTACAGATCGCCGTGTGGGACGGGCTGGTAGGAGCTGCTGGAGTCGGGGGTCTTTGCCGCGCGCACGGCATCCAGGTCGACCTTGAAGGGGCTGATGTAGCCGGCCAGGCCGCGCTCCTTGATCGTGGCGGTCGCAGCGCCGGTCGGGTCGTCCTCGGGCAGGGGTGTCGGGGTCTCGGGCGGAACAACGAGTGCGGGCATGTTCATGTGCGGGTCTCCGTGGGGCGTCATCCACACCACATTGGACCCAGGCGCGGCACGCTACGTACCGGCGCTGTCGTTCTCAGTCTGGAGCCGGCTCGCTCCCCGAACCGACGGCAGCGGGGCGCACCGTTTCCACGTCGTCTCCGAAGGAGCGGATCCACGGCTCCACCTCGACCATCGAGGTCACGGTGAACCTCAGCCTCAGGCGCCCGTCGTCCAGGTCCTCGAACATCTGACTGGGGTGCCAGGTGCGCTCACGCAGATACCGCTTGAGGTAAGGCTGGGCGGCGAAGATCAGCTCGACCGCGACCGGCTTGGCGTCGGGGTGCTGCCAGATCCCGAAGGATCCCTCGAACAGCTTCTCCGGGTGGTAGTGCGCCGGATCGGGATACTCGAAGCGCTCCTTGAGTCGCTTGGCACTGCGCATCCGCTCGACCGCGAACAGGTACGGCTTCCCCGTCGGCTCGTAGGCGCCGACCAGGTAGAGCGCCGAGCGCCACATCACAAGCGTGAGGGGGCAGAGCACCTGCTTGCGCCACCGGGTCTGATCATCGATCACATCTTCCCCTGCCGCACCCAAGCGATGGCCTTCTGCCGCGGCGCTCGTCGTCGGGAGGGCGGCGCCGGTCGTGAAGCTGCGCGTCAACGCGGATCTTGGTGCGACGAAGACGGGATCTCGGGCGTGATCGCGTCGCGGCGGCCCCCGAGGACCGTCCGCGCGGCGTTCCCTCAGCCCTCGGCACCTCCCTTTCCTGCCGCGTAGGCCAGCGCCGCCCGCCAGCCCGCGGCGAAGTCGAGGAGTTGCTCCATCCCCCGTCCCAGGACCAGCCAGCCTGGTTCGCCGTTCGACTTGAGGTGGCCACCGACGCGTGCGATCGCCAGCAGGACATCCCGGCAGGTCGGCTGAGCAGGCAGCTTGGAGCCCTGGGCCAGGTGCCGGAGCGCCTGCAGCTCCATCGGGTCCAGCAGCCCGACCGCCGG
>CALAGR010000318.1 GCA_937891735.1 uncultured Pseudomonadota bacterium
CCAGGCCGTCGATGCCGTCCTCGATGCCCACGAAGATGCCGAAGTCCGTGATGTTGCGGACCTTGCCATCGATGAGGGTGCCGACCGGGAACTTCTGCTCGACGATGTCCCAGGGGTTCTCGTCCAGCTGCTTCATGCCGAGGCTGATGCGCTTCTGCTCGAGATCGATGTCCAGGACGACCGCTTCGACCTCCTGAGCCAGCTCGACGAGCTTGCTCGGGTGCTTGACGCGCTTGTTCCAGGTCATCTCGGAGATGTGCACGAGGCCCTCGATGCCCTCCTCGAGCTCCACGAAGCAACCGTAGTCGGGCATCGACACGACCTTGCCGCGGACCACCGACCCGATGGGGTAGGTGTCGCCGACGTGGCTCCAGGGATCCTCGCGCAGCTGCTTGTAGCCGAGGCTGACCCGCTGGGTGTCCGCGTCGAACTTCAGGATGCGGACCTGAACCTCGTCGCCCACGCCGAACATCTCGCTGGGGTGGTTGATCCGGCCCCAGGACATGTCCGTGATGTGCAGCAGGCCGTCGATGCCACCGAGGTCGATGAAGCAGCCGTAGTCGGTGATGTTCTTGACGGTGCCATCGATGATGGAGCCGACCTGGATCTTCTTGAGGGTCTCGTCGCGCCGCTCGGAGCGCTCGGCCTCGAGCAGGACCCGGCGGGACAGCACGATGTTGCCGCGCTTCTTGTTGAACTTGATGATCTTGAACTTGGCGCGGGCGCCGATCAGCTTCTCGAGGTTCTTGACGGGGCGCAGGTCCACCTGCGAGCCGGGCAGGAACGCCTTGACGCCGATGTCCACGCTCAGGCCGCCCTTGACGCGGGCGACGATGGTGCCCTCGACGACCTCGTCGCTGTCCACGGCCTTCTGGATCTCGTCCCAGGCCTTGGTCAGGTCCGCCTTCTCCTTGGAGAGGACGAGCATGCCGTCGTCACCCTCGAGGGAATCCAGGAAGACGTCGATCTCGTCGCCGACGCCGACGGTGCCGGTGCCTTCCTTGCCGCGGAACTCGCGGAGCGGGATGGCCCCTTCGGACTTGTAGCTGATGTCCACGATGGCGAGGTCACCCTGAATACGGATGACGGTGCCCTTCACGACGGTCCCCTCCTTGATGGGGGTCCCCTCGATGATGTCCGTGAACATCTTGGCGAACTCTGCGGGATCGAGCTGGGCGGTGTCGCTGATGGCACCGCTCAGGAAGGCATTGGACTCTGTGGACATCAAGGTATGAGCTCTCAGTGTGGGTGGCGCGAGACCGCTTTGCGGCCCTTTGCCCCGCCCCGCCTGCTTCGGCGGAGGTTTACAGGAATCGACCCGGACACCCCATGTGTCCGCGCAACCCCTGGAGTTAACGAAAGAAAACTGGCCACACGGCCAGCGAGACGGGGCGTCTTATACAGGCCACTTCGAAGCACGTCAAAGAGGAATCAGTCTGTATTCCCGAGAGGTTCAGGGCCCACGCCCTCCTGCCTCGCGAGCGCCAGTCTCAGGATCGCGCGCTTGACCCGCGGGATGTCCATCTTGCTCGTGTCCAGGACCACGGAGTCGGCCGCCGGCTTCAACGGAGCGATGGCCCGCGTGCTGTCCTGGTGGTCTCGCCGCTCGATCTCCTCGATCACCTCGGCGAGGCTCGTGGCGTCGTCGCCCTGGCTGCGCAGCTGCTTCCAACGCCGCTCCCCCCGGACCCGCGCGGAGGCCGTCAGGAAGATCTTCAGCTCCGCCGCCGGGTACACCACCGTGCCGATGTCGCGGCCCTCCATCACCACCCCACCCTGGGAGGCCAGCGCGCGCTGCCGCTCCGTCAGGCCGGCGCGCACCTGCGGGACCTTGCTCACCGTCGAGGCGCGCATGCCTGCGTCAGCGTCGCGGATCAGCGCCGAGACATCCCGGCCGTTGACCACCGTGTGCAGCACCCCGTCCACCCAGGGGAACGAGAAGTCCAGGCCCGCGACGAGCACGCTCAGGCGGTCGCCGTCGTCCAGGGACACGCCCTGCTCCTCGGCGAGCAGACCCACGGCGCGGTACATGGCCCCCGTGTCGACGTAGCTGTAGTCGAGCTGCTGGGCGGTCTCCCGCGCGATGGTGGACTTGCCGGCCCCAGCGGGCCCGTCCATGGCGATGACGATACGGCGGTGTTCAGCGGACAAGGCAGCGCTCCAGGAGGTCGAAGAAGCCGGGGAAGGAGGAGTCCACCGCGTCCGCGCCGAGCAGGCCGACAGAGCCCGCGGCGCAGGTGGCGGCCACCGCGGCGGACATGGCGATCCGGTGATCGTGGGCGGCATCGATGCGGCCACCGCCATCCAGGAGCGCATCGGGGCGACCGTGCACGACGAACCCGTCGGGCTGCTCGTCCACCACGATCCCGAAGGCCCTGAGCATGCGGGCGGTGGTGGCGATCCGGTCGCTCTCCTTGGCCCGCAGATCCGCCGCGTCTCGGAACGTGCTGGTGCCCGGACAGCGCGCGGCGAGCACCGCGAGCACCGGGATCTCGTCGATGAGGCGCGGAACCAGCGCGCCGCCGATGGTGAACGGACGCAGCGCCCCACCCCGAACGACGAGATCGGCGACCTCCTCCCCCGTGACCGTGCGGCGGTCGGCGACCGTCACGTCCACCCCCGCGCGTTCGAGGGCCTCCAGCAACCCGTCCCGGGTGGGGTTGATGCCGACGCCGGGCAGGGTCAGCTCGCTGCCCGGCCGGATCGCCGCGAGCACCGCGAAGAACGCGGCGGCGCTGATGTCCGCGGGGATCGGCAGGGTCGTGTCGGCGGGGGCGCGCAGGGCCTGCCCTCCCTCCATGGCCACGCCGTCGTCGAACACCTCGATCCGCACCCCGAAGGCCCCCAGCATGCGCTCGGTGTGGTCGCGCGAGCGGTGGGGCTCCCGCACCACCACGGTCCCCCTGGCCCGCAGCCCCGCCAGCAGCAGGCAGGACTTCACCTGGGCCGAGGCGATGGGGCTGGCGTGCTCGATCCCGGTCAGGTCGCCGCCCCGAACCACCAGCGGGGCGAGGCGGCCGCCGTCGCGCCCGTCCACCGTGGCCCCCATGCGGCGCAGGGGCTGTGCGATGCGGGCCATCGGGCGACGCCGCAGCGAGACGTCCCCCGTCAGCACGGACAGGTGCGGGTAGCCCGCGAGCAGCCCCGCGAGCAGGCGCATGGAGGTGCCCGAGTTGCCGCAGTCCAGCACGTCCGGCGCCTCGCGGAGCGCTCCGCCCTGGGGATCACCGACGGTCCAGGAACCGCCCCGCGCCCCCACCGTGACCGGCACCCCCGAGGCGACCAGGACGTCGGCGGTGGCGCGCACGTCGGCGCCCTGGGACATGCCCGTCAGCGTGAAGGCCCCCGGACAGAGGGCCCCGAAGATGAGGCCCCGGTGGGAGAGGGACTTGTCACCCGGCACCACCACACGCCCATGGGCTGCTCCGCCCGTGTTCAGGCGGCGCGCAGGTGCATCGGACACCGGCTCAGCCGGCCGCCTGTGCGATGACGCCGAGCTTGCGGAAGCGGTCGTAGCGGTCCTGGCGCAGGGCGTCGGGCCCCATGGCGCACAGGGCGTCGAAGTGCCGCCCCAGCACCTGGCCGGTGGCGTTCATGGTCACCTCGGGCCCGCGGTGCGCGCCTCCGAGGGGCTCGGGGATGATCTCGTCCGCGGCTCCGAACTTCAGGCAGTCGGGGGCCGTGAAGCGCAGCGCGTCGGCGGCCTGCGGGCCCTTGGTGGAGTCCCGCCACAGGATCGAGGCGCACGCCTCGGGGGAGATCACCGAGTAGATCGCGTTCTCGAGCATGAGCACGCGGTTGGCCACGCCGATGGCCAGCGCTCCTCCAGAGCCGCCCTCGCCGATCACCACCGAGATGATCGGAACCCGGAGCTTGCTCATCACCAGGATGTTCTTGGCGATCGCCTCGGCCTGACCGCGCTCCTCGGCGCCGATGCCGGGGTACGCGCCGGGGGTGTCGATGAAGGTGATGATCGGCCGGCCGAAGCGCTCCGCCAGGGACATGATGCGCAGGGCCTTGCGGTAGCCCTCGGGCTTCGGCATGCCGAAGCTGCGGTGCATGTTCTCCTTCGTGGAGCGGCCCTTCTGGTGACCGATCACGACCACGCCCTTGCCGCGGTAGCGCGCCAGGCCGCACACGATCGCCGGATCGTCCCGGAAGTTCCGGTCGCCGTGCAGCTCCTGCCAACCCTCCATCAGGTGATCGACGTAGTCCAGCGTGTAGGGACGGCGCGGGTGACGACTGATCTGGGCGCGCTGGTAGGGCGACAGATCGGCGAAGGTCTGGCGCCGGAGCTCCTGGGCCTTGCGCTCGAGCTCGGTGACCTGATCGGACACGTTGATGCCGGTGCTCTCGGGCAACGAACGAAGACGCTCGATCGTGTCCTCCAGCTCGACGATGTGGCGCTCGAACTCGAGGACGAAACCAGCCATCTCAGGTGCTCTCCGCGAGGGGTGCGACGCCCTCGCCGTTCAGGAACCCGCGGATCGACGGGAGCAGACGCTCGGCGAGATCCGGCCCCGGCTCCAACCAGTGGATCGAGGGCTGGCGATTGAACCACGTGGTCTGTCGGCGCGCAAACCGCATCGAGTCCCTCTCGATGCGGGCCAGCAGGTCTGGTCGGTCGATCTCGCCCCGCAGGTGGGCTGCGATGTCCCGGTAGCCGAGCGCGACCATGGGCGTCATGCCCTCGTGCACACCCGCGGCAAGCAGGCCCGCGACCTCCTCGATCCAGCCCGCCTCCATCATCGCCTCCAGGCGGGCCCGGATCCGCCGTCGCTGGGTGGCGCGGTCCCGTCGCAGCCCGAGGATGAGGGTGTCGAAGGGGCGCTCGGTGAACCGGTGCTGCTCCTGCCAGGCGCTCATGGGCACCCCGGTCAGGGCGTGCACCTCCAGCGCGCGCTCCACCCGCACCAGATCGTTTCTGTGCAGCCGGGCTGCCGAGACGGGATCGACCTCGGACAGCTGCGCGAACATCGCCCCGGGGGTCTCCGACTCCGCCCGCCGGAGCCGCTCCCGCACGACGGGGTCCGCCGGCGCGGCCGCCCCCAGTCCGTGCAGCAGGGCCTTGAGGTACAGGCCCGTGCCCCCCACGGCGATCACATGGCGTCCCGCGGCGGCCTGCGCCATTAGGATGTCGCGCGCGTACGCGAGGAAGGCCCCCGCGCTGTACCGCTCGGCGGGCTCCACCAGATCGATCCCGAAGTGCGGCACCCGGCGTTGTTCGGTCAGCGAGGGCTTGGCCGTCCCGATGTCGAATCCCCGATACACCTGCATCGAGTCCACCGACAGGATCCCCGCCGGGAGCGCCTCCGCCAGGGTCAGGGCCAGCGAGCTCTTGCCCGACGCGGTCAGCCCGGCGATGCACACGAGCCGCGGCTTGTCGCTCACGGCCGGCCCCGCTCCATCCACCGGCGCAGCGTGTCCTGGTCCAGGCGCACCACGCCCGCCGGCACTCCGGTCGGTGGCGGAGCGGTCTGCAGCGCGCCCAGCAACGCCCGCAGCTCGGCGTCGGACGGTCGGTCCGGTCCCGGCGCCACGAACCCCGACAGGACCGACGGGAGCTGATCGGCGTGGCCGGCGAGCAACGCATCCCGGGCCGCCTCCAGGAGCGGGCCGGCGCGGGTCGAGTCGTACTCCGGGGCCAGGGCATGCACCGCGATGGTGGTGGCCCCAAAGGCGCCCACCTCGACCCCCAGGAGGGCCAGCCGTCCAGCGGCCCCCTCCAGCAGGCGCACCTCCCGGGCGGGCACCTCGAGCAGCCCGGGCACCAGCAGCCGACGGGTCGGCAGGGGCGCCGCGGCGGAGCGCAGCCGGTCCGCCAGCAACCGACGGCGGGCGTCGTGCAGGTCCACGATCACGAGATCCCCGTCGGCGCGACACACGAGGATCCCGTCCGCGAGGGTGCCGAGCGGCTGCAGGGTCGTGTCGACGACGGGGGACGCCACGGCGGGCTCCTCCCGATCTGCGGCCTGCAGGCCCGGCCGGGGGATCGCCCGGTCCAACACGGCCGCCGCCTGCTCGGGGCTCCACTGCCGCACGGGGCGCGAGCCCGGCAAGGGCGACGCGGAGGGAGCCCCCGCCGCGATGCGCTGCAGATCCTGCTGGTACCGACGGGGCGCGTCGAACAGCGCGGACTGGGCTCCTTGGGGTGACTCCACCGAGCCCCCCAGCGCCGCGAGGCGCCGACTGAGGGCCCCGGTGACGAAGCGCCAGACGCCGCGTCCGTCCCGAAACCGGACCTCGAGCTTCTGGGGATGCACGTTGACGTCCACCTCGTGGGGCGGCAGGTCCAGGAACAGGACAGCGACGGGGTACCGGCCCCGGGGAACGAGGTCGCGCCACGCCGCCAGGGCCGCCCCGGTCATCGCCCGATCCCGGACGAACCGACCATTGACGAACAGGTACAGCCCCGCGGTGCTGGATCGGGTCAGGGTGGGCAGCGAGAGCAGGCCCTCCAACCGCAAGCCGTCCGACTCGACCTCCACGGTGCGCAGGTGCCTGGCGGTGGCCTTGCCCAGGAGCGCCTCGGCCCGGGGGAGCAGCGCGTCCGTGGCGGGCACGTCCAGGACGGTCCTGTCGTCGGCCTCCAACCGAAAGCCGATCTCCGGGTGAGCGAGGGCGATGCGGGTCATCCAGTCGGTGACGTGGCCCATCTCGGTGCGCTCGGCCTTGAGGAACTTGAGCCGCACGGGGGTGCTCAGGAAGAGCCGGCGCACGGTCACCTCGGTCCCGCCGGGGTTGGCCGCGTCCTCGATGGTCTCGATCACTCCCTGGTCCACCGCGATGCGCGTGCCGGCCTCGGCTCCCGCCTCTCCGGTGCGCAGCTCGAAGCTGCTGACCTCGGCGATGGATGGGATCGCCTCACCGCGAAAGCCGAAGGAGGTGATCGCGAACAGGTCCTCATCGGTCCGGATCTTGGACGTGGCGTGCCGCTCCAGCGCCGCCACCGCGTCCTCGCGACACATGCCGCTGCCATCGTCGCGGACCCGGATGAGTCCTCTGCCCCCGCCCCGGACGGACACCACGATCCGGCTCGCGCCGGCGTCCACGGCGTTCTCCACCAGCTCCTTGACGACGGAGGCGGGGCGCTCGACGACCTCCCCCGCGGCGATCTTGTTGATCAGCGAGTCGGAGAGCACGGCCACACGACGGGGGCCGGTGGGGTGCGGAACCGTCACTCTTCGCCCAGGACCTCCGCCACGCGTTCAGCGCGCTCGGCGAAGCCGGATCGTCCCAGGAGTCCGTAGGCGAACTGCTTTCCTGCTTCGACCCCCGGCTGGTCGAAGGGATCGATGCCGCGCATCAGCCCCGCCAGGGCGGTGGCCGTCTCGAACAGGATGACGAGGCCGCCGACGACCCCCGCGTCCACGCAGGGCAGGGACAGCTCCAACACGGGTCGACCCGCCTCCACCAGGGCGGTCATGGTGCCGCGACGCTCGGCGTCCAGCAGGGTGCTCAGCGCCGTGCCCGCGAGGTAGCCCGCCACGGCGTCCTCGGGCCCCTGGAGGCTCGGGATCGCCAGGTCGGCCCCGGGATCGACGACCGACACGATGGTCATCAGCCGGTCTGCGGGCCCCTGCTGCCAGAGCTGGAGCTGGCTGTGCTGATCGGCGGGGCCCCGCGCCACGCCGGGGGTCCAGCCGTAGGCGCCCCCGTCCGGCAGCGGCTTGCCCAGGCTCTCCGCCCACAGCTGCATGTACCAGTGGCCCAACAGGTTGAGGCGCTCGCAGTAGGACAGCAGCACCGAGGACCGGGCGGGGCCCCACCACGCATCGTGGGTGGCCGCGAAGGCCCAGGCGGGGTTGCCGAGCACGTCGGGCACCCGGACCCGCGCCGCCATCGCCTCGGCGCCCGCGAGCAGGCCCTGCACGTCCAGCC
>CALAGR010000319.1 GCA_937891735.1 uncultured Pseudomonadota bacterium
CCGCTGCCAGCGGGCAGGGGGCAGCTGAGCAGCGGTCCGATGTCCCGGGGCACCGGCCAGGTCGCGTCCGCCCGGGCGCCGGCGACGCCCTCGGGGCCGACCGTGCGGGCCGTGTCGGGGAGGAACCACTGCCTCAGGCGCGGGCTCCGCACGTCCAGGGGCTGGGACGTGGCCAGCCACTCGGGCCGCCCCGACAGGCTCACGTGAAGGACCGGTGAGCTGTCCTGCTCGGGCCGGTAGCACAGCGCCAGCCAGTCGAAGCGCACGAGGCGCTGCAGCGCCGTGCCCGCGGCGTTGAAGGTCGAGGTCAGGTCCACCGCGGAGGTGAGGCGCTTGAGGACTGGGACGAGCTCCCGGTAGTCGGCGTCCGAGGCCGGAAGGGGGACGATCGTGGCTGCTCTTTGTGGCATCGCAGCAATGAAGCCGGGATCGGGCGGAGCCGGGAGCCCGATATCCGGATCGGATCGCATCTTCACAACTTCTCAATAACTCCGGAGGGTCCTGCCGATGGTGCCAGTGGTCATTGTGGTGACCGGTGTGCGTCGTAACTCTTCGTGTCTGCAGTGAATTACGGCGGGCGGTGAGGTGGCCCGCGGATTGCACATGTTCAGGGCGCTGCCTTCATGCAGTCGAAGGGACCCCTCGATGAGCAGGATCTTCCGAATCACCGCCGCCGCCCTCCTCCTCCCGGGCTGCTACCTCGCCGCAGACGTGGAGCCGTACCGGGTTCAGGCCGAGGATCAGGTCGCCGGCGAGTACGTCGTGGGCATCTCGGATGCCGCGTCGGAGGCCGACATCATCGCCCTCGCCGAGCGGGAGGACCTGGAGCTGGTGGAGCTTCGGAACGGGGATCGCCTCGCGGTGCTCGTCGCCAACGGGCCGCGGGATGCCGCCGACGTGCTCGCGGGCCTGGAGTCCGACGAGGCGACCGCGTACGCCGAGCCCCAGTACCTGTACCGGGCCAGCCGCACCCCGGACGACTTCGGCGACTACCTGTGGGGCATGAACAACAGCGGGCTCGCGGGGGGCCTGGTGGGCGCGGACATCGACGCGTTCGCGGCCTGGGACCTGGCGACCGGCGCGGGGGTGGTGGTCGCGATCATCGACACCGGCGTGGACGTCACGCACCCGGATCTGCAGCCGAACCTGTGGCGCAACCCGGGCGAGATCGCCGGCAACGGCGTGGACGACGACGGCAACGGCTACGTCGATGACGTCAACGGCTTCGACTTCGTGAACCGGGACAGCGACCCCAATGACCTCGACGCCCACGGCACTCACGTGGCCGGCTCCGTCGCCGCCCGGGGGGACGACGACTACGGCGTCCCGGGGGTCGCCTTCGAGGCGAAGGTGATGTGTCTGAAGTTCCTGGAGCGCAACCGCGGCGGAACCTCGAGCGCCGCGGCGGAGGCGATCAACTACGCCGTCAACAACGGCGCGGACATCATCAACGCGTCCTGGGGCGGTCCCGGCTCGTCGAGCGCGATCCGCAACGCCATCGCCTACGCCCGGTCCCGAGGCGTGCTGTTCGTGACCGCGGCGGGCAACGAGAGCAGCAACAACGACACCTACGGCAGCTACCCGGCGAACTACCCCCTGGACAACATCCTGTCCGTGGCGGCCTCGGACCGGCGCGATGGCGTCGCCAGCTTCTCCAACTACGGGAGCACCCAGGTGGATCTGGCGGCCCCCGGCGTGGACATCGTCTCGACCATGCCCGGCGGGACCTGGGGATACATGGACGGCACCTCCATGGCCTCGCCGTACGTCGCGGGGGCGGCGGCGCTGCTCAAGAGCGTGGCGCCGTCGATGACGGTGCAGGAGCTCCGGCTCACCCTGATGAGCTCGACGGACCCGCTGCACGCCGGGGCCGGCGGGGTGGCCACGGGGCGCCTCAACGCCCGCGCCGCCCTGGAGCTGCTGATCGGCGACGAGGGCGCGGCCGGCGAAGAAGAGCCCCCGGCCGAGGAAGAGCAGCCGCCGGCGGTGGGCGACTGGAAGTTCGTGGCCTTCCCCATCGAGTCGCCCCACCCGTACTCGGACAACTTCTCGGGCCAGATCCAGGTCGTCGCGCCCGAGGGGGCCACGGAGATGAAGCTGCACTTCAGCCGCATCGACGTGGAGGCCAACTACGACTTCGTGGTGGTGCGTGACGAGGCGGGCGACAAGCTCGCGGAGTGGACCGGCGACCTGGGCGCCGTGGTCTCGCCGGTGTTCGACGAGTCGTCCGTGCGTCTGTTCCTGTTCACCGACGGCAGCGTGACCGACTGGGGCCTGGCCCTGGACGGGTTCTCCTGGCGCTGATCGACGACCGTCGGGCAGCCGCATGCCCGACCCTGGTTGGCACGCAACGTGAAATGGCAAGGGGCGTCTCGCGACATCGGCGGGGCGCCCCTTGTCACTCCAACCATGATCGGACCCGCCATGACCCTGACCACCACGACCCGCCTTGCTGCTCTTGTCCTGTCCCTGTCCGCCCTCGCGGGCTGCCCTGCGGAGTCCGGCCTCTTCGACTTCCAGGACTCCTGGCGGGGCGCGCTGACCGACCAGACCTACGCGGTCGGCGCCAGCATGGACATCGTGGTGTACGGCCCCGCCGGCTTCGACATGAACAACACCATCGCCCGCACCCTGAGCGACGACGGCGAGCCGCCGGTCCGCCTCGACCACACCGAGCGGTACCCCGAGTTCGGCTGCATCATCACCACCGGCGAGGCCGAGGTCCCGGGGGACGGGCAGATCGCGGTCGCCGACCTGCTGACCCGCCGCCCCCTCGACCAGGTCGCGATCACCACCGACACCGTCGATGGCGTCGGGCTGGGGCGCGGCATCAACCTGTGGAACGGCACCCTGGGCGACGCCGTGGGCGGCGACATCAACGTCCTGGCCGGCGGCAACCTGAGCCTCGGCGTGGCCCCCACCAACCTCGACGGCGAGATCCTGTCCGGCAACCTGCCCATCGCCGCGTCCTTCAGCGGCGGCGAGGTGCAGAGCTGGGACGGCGTGGTCGAGCTGTGGAGCCCCGGCGCGGGCCGGCTCGACGTGACCCTGGGCGACTTCGAGCGCAGCGTGGACATCGTGACCGTCGCCGCTGCGCAGATCGTGCAGATCGAGGTGGAGGCCCTCGATGTGGGTGTCCGCGGCGGCATGAACGAGCTGGGCGGCGAGACGCTCCTCGTGCTCAACGGCCTGACCGAGGACGGCAGCAAGGTGCTGGGCCTGGACGGCGCGTGGACCGTGGACGGCTGGGACTACGGCACGGGCGACCAGATGTGGTCCTACGGCGCCGACTCCGGTCGGGTCTGCTGGAACGGGCTCTGCGCGACCTTCTAGGGCTGCAGGCCCTCAGTCCAGCGCGACGGTGACCTTCTTGCGGTTGTCGTCGAGCTGGGACTCCACGGTGGACGGCACGATGGTGGCGTCCACCGTCAGGAGCGGCCAGCCCGCTTCCAGCGCCCTGTCCAGCACGACCTCGGTCACGCGCCCCGGCACCAGCGGAGGCAGCGCCGCGCGGGTCACCGATGGAGCCGAGCGGCGCAGGCCCGCCGGGCCTCCAGGCCGCTCCCCCCAGGTCCTGATCACCACCTCGGTCGCCGCCGAGCCCGCCGACTGGCTGCGCACCTGGAGCGTGATCCGGACCAGCCCGCGGCGCTGCGCCACATCGATCCCCTCGATGCCCAGGTTCGCGGCGGGCATCAGCGCGCTGCGCACCACCGGGTCCGCCACCGCGCGGGGCCCCTCGGACGTCAGGGCGAAGCACGACAGCCCCCGCTCGACGGGTCGCCCGGACTCGTCGTAGAGCACCTCGAGCACGGTGAGGTCGTCCACGCCGTCCCCGTCGGAGTCCACGAAGAGCAGGCTGGTGGCCCGCCGGTGGGTGCTCCCGCCGGTGTCGCCGTCCAGGTCGAGCACCGGCAGGTCCAGCAACGAGGCGCGCAGCAGCACCCGGCTCTGTCGGCGGCTGCCCTCGCCCTCGACCTGCAACCACGTCAGACCGTCCTTGAGCGGGAGCACCGCCAGACGCCCCAAGCGTCGCCACCCCACGAGCTTCCAGGAGCGGGCGGGAGCCGCGCCCAGGCGCATCCACTCGGCCACCTCCAGCGTGCGCGGCGTGCCCTCCTGGTCCGGGTCGAAGTGGGCCGCCCAGGCCACCGCCTCCCCATCGCCTCCGCCCAGGTCGAGCTCCCGGGTGTGCGGATCGACGCGGATCACGACCCGCTCCCAGTTGGCCACCGAGGGAGGCGAGACGCCGTCGGGCACGGGCAGGAGCAGCCCGCCCCACACCCAGCCCCCCGTCGGACTCACGAAGGGGCCGTCCTCGTTCGGAGCCCACGGATCCCGGACCTGGATCCAGGGGGCGGTTCGCCCGTGGAGTCGCAGCGGCTCGCCCGTCGCCACCACCTCGAGCCAGCGCCCGCGCTCCAGGGACCCGAGCACATCCCCGCCGGGCGTGGCCCGCAGGCGCGTCTGCTCATCGGTCACGTACACCGCCTGGCCGGGCGGCAGGGGGGCGGTGGCGGCGAGGGCGCGGAGCGGGAGCGAGGCGACCAGCGCGACGGCGGCGCACCGGGCGACCATCGACGCCAACCGCGTTCCCTGGCTAGCCTGTCCCCCATGATCGCTTCGCGTCTTCACTGGATCAGTCTGCTCCTGCTCATCGGCCTCGTGTGGGCGCCGGCGTCCGCGCGGGCCCGGAAGGCGCCGGCTCCCCCCTCGGATTTCGACGAGCGTGCCATGACCGGCTCGTCCGGTCTGGAAGCGCGGGTCGTGCAGGGCATGGATCTGGAGCGGCTGGGCCCGGACGAGCTGGAGGCCCTCAAGACCGTCGCGCTGCAGGAAGGACAGACTCGGGAGCTGAGTGGGTACATCGCGGCGCTGCTGGGGCGCGATCAGCTGCAGGAGGCCATCGACGTGCTTCACCAGCGCGCCTGGAGCGACTTCGAGAGCGAGTCGAAGCTCGCCGACGTGCTCGATCTGGCCATGGGCCAGCTGCGGTGGGGGGCGTGTGCCCAGCTCGCCCTGAGTCGGCTGGAGCGGCGCATGATCCCGGCGCTGTTCCTGGTCCGCGCCTTGTGCCTGCAGCGCTCGGGCGATCCCGAGGGGGCCATCGAGAACGTCGAGGCCGCGGCCACGCTGGCGGACTTCGATCCGGTGTTCGTGCAACAGCTGCGAGCGCAGCTGGCAGAGCGGGGCGGGGGCCAGCCGCCACCTCCCGCGGACGACGCCGTCTACGCCCCCTTCCAGCAGCTCGGCACGAGCGGAGGGCCGCTGGACCAGCTTTTCGTGTTTCAGCTGATGGGACGCAAGGATCCGGGCTGGCTGTACGGCACCCTCGACTGGGGGGGCTTCGGCGCCTCGGAGCTGCGCGAGGTGATCCTGAGCCGCTCGCGCGCCTACCGCTACTGCCATGCCGCCGCCAAGCACGGAGCGAAGCGTCCGAACAAGCCGCTCAGCGGCTCCGTCACGGTCGTGTGGCGGATCGATGCGCTGGGGCGCGTCAAGGACCCGACCCTCGTGGAGCCCTCCTGGGGCGGCCATCCCCGGGGCGACTGGCTCAACGCGTGCCTGGTGGATCAGGTCGGCAAGCTGCGCTTCCCGCAGCCCGTGTACGGGCTCCCGATGCCGGCGCGGCACCGGTTCTCGTTCGCGGACTGAGCGTGTTGACTCAGCCGCCGTCGGCACCCTGGGCCGGCTTGGCCTCAGCGGCGCGCATGTCCTTCAGCGAGGCGCAGAAGGCGAGGATCCCCCAGACCTGGTCATCGCTCATCGCGGCGCCGAAGGCCTGCTGGCTGGTGCCCGCGACGCCCAGCTTCATCGCCTGGAAGCGCTGCCCGTCGGTCATCAGCGCGTAGCGCGCGGGGTTGCTCAGATCCGAGCCGGGCGGGTCGAACCGCTTGGCCACCGGGCCGTCGCCCCGGCCCTCGGCGCCGTGGCAGTGCTTGCAGGAGGAGGCGTACTCCTCACCGCCCTTCTTGATGGCCTCGGCGTCCTTGAGCAGCGGGTTGACCTTGGCCGCGTCCGCCTCGCTCACGGTCGCCAGGAAGTCTGTCAGCTGCTTGGACAGCGTCGCGGAGGGGCCCGCCTCGGGGGTCGGCTCCGGCGTGGCCTCGGGGGTCGGCTCCGGCGTGGGCGCCTCGGTTGCGGGCTCCGGCGCCGGGGTCGGCTGCTCGGAGGGCTCGTTGGGGCAGCCCGCGAACAGCAACGCGGCGGCGGCGGAGATCAGCAGCAGACGGCTGGGCTTCATCGGTCGATCCTCCTGGCGAGCCTCGGTGATGACTCGCCGCGGTCCGAACTTACAACAGGCGCCGTATCCTGATGGCTGTGCATGCTCATCCACCCATGGCCGCCTGGACGGAGCTGGCCGGGCTGCCCACGGCCCCGCTGGCGGGCGGGTTGATCAACGACACCTTCGCCGTCGGCGCGCCGCCCGTGGCGGTCGTCCAGCGTCTGCATCCGATCTTCGCGCCCCGGCTGCACCACGACGTGGAGGCCATCACCTCCTGGATCGCGGCCCGGGGCCTGCTCACCCCCCGGATCCTGCGGACCGCCGACGGCGCGCTGTGGACCCTGGACGACGAGCAGCGGTGCTGGCGTGCGTTGACCTGGGTGCCGGGCCGGACGGTGGAGCGGCTCGAGGATCCGAAGCTCGCTCGCCAGGCGGGGGCGCTGGTCGGTCGCTGGCACGCCGCGACCCGGGACCTGGAGCACGAGTTCGCCTTCGTGCGGCCCGGCGCGCACGACACCGACGCCCACCTGGCGCGGCTCGCCGAGGCGGTCGCGGCGCACCCGACGCACCCCCTGCGGGACGCGGTGGAGCCCCTCGCGGTCGAGCTGTTCGCGCGGTGGGAGGCGTGGCAGGGGCGCCTGGACGGGCCCGCGCGGATCTGCCACGGAGACCTGAAGATCTCGAACCTGCGCTTCGACGAGGCGGGGACGGGGCTGTGCCTGCTCGATCTGGACACCATGGCGAACCTGCCCCTGGACATCGAGATGGGGGACGCCATGCGCAGCTGGTGCAACCCCCGGGGCGAGGACGTGAGCGAGGCGGAGTTCGTGTCCGAGCTCTTCGAGGCCGCGATGACCGGGTGGCGGGGCGCCTTGAACGTATCTGCCGAAGACGCGCAGGCGTTGGTCCCGGGCATCGAGCGGATCTGCCTGGAGCTCGCCTCCCGCTTCGCCGCCGACGCGCTGAACGAGAGCTACTTCGGCTGGGATCCGTCCCGGTTCTCGTCGCGCGGAGCCCACAACCTGCTGCGGGCGCGGGGGCAGCTGGCGCTCGCGCGGTCCGTGTCCCGGCAGCGGGCGGAGCTGGAGGCCTGCCTCAGCGCTGCTCGGTGAGGCCGGCTCCGGCGAGCTCCCGGGTGACCGCCTGCAGCATCGGAGCCAGGCGCAGCGAGTCCTGCTGCGGCACGCGCTCCTGGATCATGGCGAGGGCGGATCGGTTCAATCCCAGCCCCCGTCGCGTCCCCTTGGCTACGTTCAGGCGCACCGACTCCGCGAGGTAGGACAGGGCGCCGTCCAGATCGCTCTGCGCCAGCTTGAGCTCCGAGAGCGCGGCGGTGCTGCGGGCCATACCCAGCGCGTCCCCCAGCCCGTCCTGGGTGGTGAACGCCCGGGTGAGCAGATCGGTCGCCTCGTCGAGTCGGCCCAGACGGGTGAGGAGGCGGCCGGCCGTCTCCTGCACATGGGCCTGGTTGCGGCGTTCGCCTGTGGATCCGTACAGGCGCAGGGCGCTGCGTGCGTGCGCGAGGGCCTCCTCGAGGGAGGCCGGGTCCTGCTCACGGGGGTCCAGCGCGTGCAGCGGAAGCCGGGCCAGGAGGTGCTCCGTCTCGGCGAGCTCCAGCTTCACCTCGTCGGTGCGCTCGAGGGTGTCGAAAATCTCGCGGCTCTGCCGAAGCAGCTGCGTGGCCTGATCCGGCGCGCCCAACCGCACGTGCACGGCGGCCTGATCGTTGAGCAGCGCCGCGACCTCCAGGGGATCGTGCTCCTCGCTCAGCACGCCGATGGCGGCGCGAAACTCCTCCAGGGCGCGCCCCAGCGACTCCGGATCCTCCATGTCGTACAGGACCCCCCCGACGGCCTGGTGGATCGCCGCGCGGAGCAGGGCCGGGTCCTGCTCGGTGAGCAGCGCCTCGGCGGCGGCGAGTTCCTCGAGCGCCTCGGACAGGGTCTGCTGGCCCCGGGCCGCCGCGGCGTGCCACAGCAGGCTGCCGATCTGGAGCCGCAGACGGCAGCGCGCGAGTCGATGGACAGGTCCCTCCGACAGGCGCTCCAGCCCCCGGCGGGCATAGGCGACGGCCTCGGGCCACGCCCCCATCGAGGCGGCCTCGTCTGCGGCGTCGACCAACCGGTCGGAGGTCGCGGGGGTGGTCAGTGCGGCCAGCCGCTCGGACCAGGCCGCCGCCAGCGACGGCATCAGCTCCCGCACGAGCCCTTCGACGAGGGGCTGGGGGATGGAGCAGCGGCCTCGCCCCAGATCGCGCACCGGATAGCCGGCGTCCATCGCCAGCTGAAGCGCCTCGAGCACCCGCTCGGGCTTTCGCTCCAGCAGGTCTGCCACCCGCCCCACGGTGAACTCCGCTCCCACCAGGGCCGCGGCCCGCAGGACCATCCTGGCCCGGGGATCCAGCGGGCCAAAGCCCGGCTCGTTGGCGCTGGGAGTGTCCTCGATGGCGGACTCCGCCGGCACACCAGGGGCGTCCTGTGTGATCACCGCCGGCACGTCCTCGTCGGTGGAGAAGCGGGCCACCGGCCGGAGCTCGGCCAGCGTGTCCGGGCCCGCGGAGGCGCCGAGCACCCCCCGCGGCCCCTCGACCCGCTTGACCGCGGCGAGGAGGCTGACCGCGGGGCCCTCGGTCGGCTCGATGGCGAAGACCAGCACCAGCGCCAGCCCCAACCGGCCCGGGTGGGTCACGACCTCCTCGAGGAGCTCGATGGTCGCGGTGTCGGCGGCCTGCACCCCGTCGAACACGACCGCGACGGCGCCGTCGAAGGCCGAGGCGAGGCGGTTGAGGGGCTCGACCAGGGGCCAGGCGCGGTCCACGGCGTCGGCCTCTCCGAGGAGTCGGCGCCGCACCCCGGACCGGAGCCGCTCGGAGAGCATCTCCCGGAAGGATGAGTGCTTGCCGACCGACTCATCGATGCGGCGTCGCGCCTCCAACACCGGGCCCAGGTGCTGGGTGGGACCGTCGGCGGCCACGCGCAGGACCTTCCACCCGACGTCGGGCGGAGGCGGCGGGAGTGCGAGTCCGACGATCGCGGTGGTGCGGCCGGGCTCGATGCAGCTCCAGAGCGAGTCCATCAACACCTCCGAGGGCCCGGGATCCTACTGGCCGGCATACCATGGCGCCATGTCTTGCCGAGTCACCATCTGCCTCGTCGCGCTCTTCGTCGCGTTGCCTTCCATCAGCGGGGCCACGGAGCGCCGTGCTCGCTTCGACGTCGAGCACGAAGAGCAGCTGCTGGGGCTGGACGACTTCGAGTACGACAGCGACTGGATCCCGGCGGGCTCCGCCATCCAGGTGCGGCTGTTCGCCCACGCCGGCAACACGATGTACCTGTCGATGGACGGCGAGGCGGTCTACGAGTGGGACACCGAGGCGATCCACCTGGAGGGCGACCCCGACGGCGGCTGGTACGACATGGACATCGGCGCCGAGTTCCTGGCCCAGGTCCGGTTCGAGATCCTCGGGTACACCTGGGAGGGCGACCTGATCGACCCGTTCCTGTACGGCGTGTTCGAGTCGATCACGTTCGATCCGTACCTGCTGCAGGGCCACCCCGACCGCCCCGCCACCCTGGACGCGGTGCTCCCGCGGGAGACCCTGGCCGACGTGCCCCTCGGCATCGACCTGCTCATCGCCAGCGGCACGCTGCACATCGAGATCGGCGGCACGGTGCACTCGGAGATCGAGTCGATCCGGGCCCAGGCCTGGCCCCAGTCGGATCCGCTCGACATCGCCGAGCTGACGCAGTTTCAGACCCCGGTCCCGCTCCCCGCCGACAGCCGCGACGCCGACCTGCTCTGCGCCGCCGATCTGCTCACCCGGATCCGCGTGGACATGACCTTCCTGCTGTATCCCTCGGTGGTGATCACGCTGCTCGGCACGGACTACACGCTGGCCGAGATCGAGGTGCCCATCGACGTGCCGACCCAGGAGGTGGAGTGGCTGATGGGCCCCGAGGAGCTGGTCTTCGAGGCGCCGCCCCCGGACGCCGGAGACGACGACGACAGCGCGCCGGGCACTCACGGATCCGAGGGCGGCGACGACGATCTTGGGCACTCTCCGGTCAGCACCTGCGACTGCAGCGTCGCGCCGGCGGGGGCCGCGTCCTGGATGACCCTTGGGTTGCTCCCGGCCCTGCTGCTACGTCGGCGTCGGACCGACGCGGAGCGCAACCGCCCGTAGCCCGTCCGGCCCTGGGAAGTCGTCGTCCCGGGCCAGCGACTCCTGCGCCACCGTCCTCGGCTCGTCCTGCAGGGCGCGCTGGAGCGGCTCCTCGAAGCCGGCTGCGCCGTGCGCGGCGGACATCGCCAGGACCGTGCCGCCGTCGGCGCACACCGACAGCGCCCGGGTGATCACCTTGTGTTGATCGCGCCGCGGGTCGAAGCCCTTGCCCTTGCGGCCACGACCGGAGGTCGGCACGGGCGGCGGATCCACGACCACCAGATCCCACTGCTCGCCCCGGCGGGTGGCCCGCTTGAGGAAGTCGAAGACGTCGTCCCGCGCGTGGCTGCGCCCATCCACCGGCAGGTCGTTGAGCGCGTAGTTGGCGCGGCCCCGCTCCAGGGCCGAGGGCACGAGATCGACGTTGGTGGTGCTGGTGGCGCCTCCCACCGCGGCGGCGACGCCGAAGGCCGCGGTGTACGAAAAGAGGTTGAGCACCCGCAGGCCCCGGGCGTGCCCCTGCACCCACCGCCGCATGGGGCGCGCGTCCAGGAACAGCCCCGTGTTCACGCCGTACAGCAGGTCCACGCCGAGCCGCAGGTCTCCTTCGTGGATGACGAAGCGGCCCGCGCGTGAGGCCAGGGGATCGCGCTCGTCGGGCCCTGGAAGCACGCCCGCGAGGACGCGTCCCTCGCCGCGATCGCCCTGCCGCACGCCCCGCTCCTTGAGGACCGCGCAGGCGATGTCGGGCAGGTCGAGCAGCGCGGCGGTGAGCTCGGACAGCGTCGCGGCCTCGGCGCCCTGCGCGCCGAAGCTCTGGATCAGCGCGACGGGGCCGTAGCGGTCCACCGTCCAGCCCGGCAGGCCCTCCGCCCGTCCGTCGAGCAGTCGGCGGGCAGATCCCGGCGGCGCGGGCGCGCGGCGCGAGAGCGCAGCCCAAACGACCTCTGCGGTGCTCACCGACCGGTGGACGCTACAGCTGCGCCATCGTCTGGCGCACCCGGGCGAGCATGTCGGCTGCCTCGGTGGCGGCCTTGCGGTGCTCCCGAGACAGCCCCAGCTGGGTCGCGATGCGAATCAACGCGCCCTCCTCGTCGGGGGACACCTCGCCGTCGGCGCGCGCCACCAGGAGCGCGTCGCGGTACAGCATGGCCATCATCGAAGGGTGATCGGACAGCGCCTGGAGCGCGGGCTCGAGGTGGTGCTCTCCGCTCGCCGCGAGCGCCCGGCTCACGGTGAAGGGCATGGCTCCCAGGATGTCCGCGATCCCCTGGATCACCCGGGACTCGGACTCCACGATGCCGTTCTCCCGGGCGACGCAGACCAGGGCCGTGATGTAGGCCGAGACCACGTCGGAGGGCAGGGGTTTGTCGAGTCCGTACAGATAGGTGCCAGCGAACAGATTCAAGGAGCCTCCTCCAGCGCCGTCGCCGACGCAGCCTGCAGCAGGGTGGTCATCCTGCGGGCGAGCCGCGCCGGATCCTCGACCGGGCTTCCCTCGAGCAGGAGAGCCTGATCGTAGAGGATCTCGGTCCACTCCTTGACCCGATCCGAGCCGGGCTCGTTGTCGTGGAGCTTTCGCAGGTTCGCGATCAGCGGGTGCTGGCCGTTCACCTCGAGGATCCGCTTCGTCTTCGGCATGGACTGATCGTGGTTGCGCATGAGGCGCTCCAGGTAGGCGTGCTGGCCGCCCTCGGGCACCACCAGGCAGACCGGCGAGTCCGTGAGCCGCTTGCTGACCCGGACCTCCCGCACGTTCTCGTCCAGGACCCCCTGCATCGTCTCGAACAGGCCCTCGTAGGCGGGCTTGTCCTTCTCGGCGTCCTCGTCCGCGTCCTCGTCCGAGTCGATCTCCAGGTTGGCCTGCATGGCCGAGACCAGATCCTTGTCGTCCCAGGTGCCGAGGCCCTCGATGGCCCACTCGTCCACGGGATCGGTCATGTACAGGACCTCGTAGCTCTTGGCCTTGAGCGCCTCGAGGTGGGGGGAGCCGGCCACCGCCGTCTCGGACTCGCCCAGGGCGTAGTAGATGGCCTCCTGGCCCTCCTTCATGCGCTCGACGTAGCCGTCCAGGGAGGTCAGGCCGTCCACGGCGGAGCTGCGGTAGCGCAGCAGCTTGCCGATGCGCTTGGCCTGGTCGCGGTCGAGGTACAGGCCCTCCTTCACGACGGGTCCGAACGCCTTCCAGAACGCCAGGTACGACTCGTCGTCGTCCTCGGCGAGGCGGGCGAGCTCATCGAGCGTCTTCTTGATGACCTGCTTGCGGATGACCTTGGTGACCTTGCCGTCCTGCAGCAGCTCGCGAGACACGTTCAGGGGCAGGTCGTCACTGTCGATCACGCCCTTGATGAAGCGCAGCCAGCTCGGGACCAGCTCCTCGGCGTCCTCCATGATGAAGACGCGGTTCACGAACAGGCGCACGCCCCGCTTGCTGTCCCGGTGGTACAGGTCGAACGGCGGCCGCGACGGCACGTAGAGCAGGCCCGAGAAGAGCTGCTTGCCCTCGATGCGGAAGTGGGTCCAGCAGCGCGGGCCCTCGAAGTCGTGGCTGAGGTGCTTGTAGAACTCGGTGTACTCCTCGTCCGTGATCTCGTCCTTGCTGCGCTGCCAGAGCGCCGAGCCCTGGTTGACGGTCTCGAACTGCAGGCTCAGCCGCGGCTCCTCGTCCTCGGTCTTCGCGTCGTCGTCGGAGTCGTCGTCCTCGTCGTCGTCGGAGGCGTCGTCCTCCGCCGGCATCGGGCGCATGTCGCCGAGCAGGATGGGGTGGCGCACGTAGTCGCTGTACTTCGCGATCAGGGCGCGCAGGCTCCAGAAGGACAGGTACTCGGAGTGGTCCTCGCCGAGGTGCAGCGTGATCGTGGTGCCGCGGCCGTCGCGCTCCGCGGGCTCCAGGGTGAAGGACTCCTGGGCGTCGCTCACCCACCGCCACGCGTCTTCGTGGCCCGCCGCGCGGCTGACGACCTCGACGCTGTCGGCCACCAGGAACGCTGCGTAGAAGCCCACGCCGAACTGGCCGATCAGGGCCGCTTCGTCGTTCTTCTGCTCCAGGGCCTGCATGAACTTCTGGCTGCCGGAGTGGGCGATCGTGCCCAGGTTCTTGATCAGCTCGTCGTGGGTCATGCCCGAGCCGTTGTCTTCGATGAAGAGCTTGCGGGCGTCGGCATCGGCCCAGACGCGGATCGCGAACTCGTCGCCGTCCCCGAGCAGGGAGTCGTCCGTCAGCGCGGAGATCCGCAGCCGGTCGATCGCGTCGGAGGCGTTCGAGACGAGCTCGCGCAGGAAGATCTCCTTGTTGGAGTACAGCGAGTTGACGACGAGGTGCAGGACGCGGCTGACCTCGGCCTGAAAGGAGTGGGTCTCGGGGGCGGTCATCGGTCGATCTCCTGGGCGGTCCCCATGGAACCAGTGGGTTCGGTTCGGCGTTCTAATGGCGGGATGCCGTCAGTCAAGGCGTTCTGGAGAGTTGAACCGCGTACCGGGGTTGAGTCTGGCGTGCTCTAGACTCCCGGGGCGGCTTCGGAGGGGAGCGGAGACTCGGTGCGATTGCCCCAGAGCGTCGGTGGATACCGTCTGATCGAGCTGATAGGCAGCGGCTCGTTCGGGACCGTGTATCGCGCCGAGATCGAAGGGGCGATGGGGTTCACCCAGGACGTGGCCCTCAAGCTGCTCGATCCCGCGCGGGCCGGCGATCAGCCCGAGCTGGTGGCGTCCCTGGCGGACGAAGCGGCGCTCCTGAGCCGGATCCAGCACCCCAACATCGTCCAGGTGCGCGGCTTCGAGCGGATCGAGCACGACTTCCTGGGCACCACGTACGCGATGGTGATGGAGCTGGTGAAGGGGCTGCCCCTGCGGCGGCTGATCGACTCGGCCACCGAGCGGGGGCTGCGGTTCCCGATCCACGCCTGCCTGCTCGTGGTGGCGGAGGCCGCCGAGGCGCTGCAGTACGCCCACGAAATGGCCGGGAACGACGGGCGGGCCATGGGGCTCGTGCACCGGGACATGAAGCCGGCGAACATGCTGGTGACGAAGTACGGGCGGCTGAAGATCCTCGACTTCGGCATCGCCTGGGCGTCCGAGCGCCAGGTCAGCTCCACCGCCGCCGGCATGACCAAGGGCACGGTGCTCTACATGAGCCCGGAGCAGATCCGCGGGCTGCCCCTGGACGGCCGCTCGGACATCTACTCCCTGGGCCTGATCTTCTACGAGATGTTGACCGGCGAGTTCTTCGTGCCCCTCCCCGAGGGAGGCCTCTCCGACATCGCGGGCATGCTGCGCAAGGTCGCGGAGACGACCTGGGACGAGCGGGTCGCGGGGCTGCGACAGGTCCTGCGGGCCGAGGCGCCGGAGGGGCACGGGCTCGACGAGGGCCAGGCGGTCTTCATCGAGACCCTGCTCGGAGAGATGCTGTGCGCGGACCCGGAGCAGCGCGCCGACGCCGCCCGGATCGTGCTGCTCCTGGACGAGCTCGACGTGGCCTGGCGGATCAAGCAGGGGCGCGGCTTCCTCAAGGACCTCGTGGTGGCGGAGTACGAGACGTGGGAGCGGATCCCCGTCATGCGGGACGGTCCGTCCACGACCATGGAGCCCATCAGCGCCAGCAGCCTGACGCCCCTGCCCGACGGACGCACCCCCGGGGGCAGCAGGCCCGTGGCCGAGACGCGGCTCGTCGAGTCGAGCGGTGCGGCCGAGGAGGAGATCGCCGCTCCGGCGGTGTCCGGGCCCGCGCCGGGGGGGTCTGCGCCGGGGGTGTCTCGGGACGTGGATCTGCGGATCGTGGCGCTGGCGGTGTTCGGATTCCTGCTCCTCATCGTGGCCGTCGGGCTGCTGCTTCGCGACGGGGGATCTGTGGCGGATGGGGGATCTGCGGCGGATGGGGTGGTGCTCGCGCCCATGGCGCCCGAGCCCGCGGTGACGGAGCCGCCGGTCGATGGCCTGCTGGTCGCTGACGACGACGACTCGGCGGAGGCGGTCGCCGACTCGGAGGAGCCCCCGCCGGAGGAGGCGCCGACGTCCGTGGACCCGGTGGACGAGCCGACGTCCGTGGACCCGGTGGTGGAAGAGCCGACGGCGGCCCCGCCGCCCCGGCAGGAGCCGCTCAGCCGGCCAGACCCCAGGCCCGTGGTTCGCGCGCCGGACCCCACGCCGGCGCCGGCGCCGGAGCCCACTCCCGCTCGGGTGGCCGAGGTCATGGAGCGGGCGCGGGTCCGCATGAACCACTCCCCACCCCGGTTCGTGGTGCCGGGTTCGCCCCTGACGCTCGAGGTGACGATCAAGACGCTCAGCATGGGCAGCGGGTGCGAACCGCGGCTGATCCTCGCGCCGAAGAAGCGCAGGAGGTTCAAGCGCTACGACATGCAGAGCCGCGGGGAGGGCCGCTGGACCGCGTCGGTGGACGTGCCCTACGACGAGGAGTGGGCCGGCGGCGTGCGCTACTTCCTGGAGTGCTGCTGGGACGACGACTGCGACGAGCGCTGGAAGAGCCCGGTGGACCCGCAGTACGTGTATCCGCCCGACTTCTAGCCCCCGTGCGGGGACGGCCGAGGTGTCGCGTCATCGGGGGGAGACAGCCCGTCTGGTGGCGTTGACGCGCCACCTCCTGCGGTCGAGGGTGCGGCAAGGCGGGGAGTTCGTGGAAGTCCGCCCGTTCGCGCACCGTGGCGCCGCCCGGCGGTCCGGTATCATCCGCGCCGCGACCGGCATCCCGTCGTCCGGAGACTCCCCATGGCTCGCTACATCCTCGCCATCGATCAGGGCACGACGGGCACCACCGTGCTCGTGCTCGACGAAGCCTTGTCCGTCCTGAGCAAGGTCAACAAGGAGTTCCCGCAGATCTACCCGCGGCCGGGCTGGGTCGAGCACAACCCCGAGGACATCTGGGACACGACCCAGGCCACGATCCAGGGCGCGCTCAGCAAGCTGGGCATCGACGGGCAGGACGTCGCGGGCATCGGCATCACGAACCAGCGCGAGACGACCACCGTGTGGCGGCGGCGCGACGGCAAGCCCATCCACAACGCCATCGTCTGGCAGTGCCGGCGCACCAGCGACCTGTGCGCCGAGCTCCGGGAGCAGGGGCTCGAGGACCTGTTCCGCAGTCGCACCGGCCTCGTGCTGGATCCGTACTTCAGCGGCACCAAGATCAAGTGGATCCTCGATCACGTGGACGGCGCGCGGGACGCGGCGGCGGTGGGCGACCTCGCCTTCGGCACCATCGACACCTTCCTGGTGTGGCGCCTGTCCGGGGGCGCGACCCACGTCACGGACGTGTCCAACGCCTCGCGCACCCTCCTGATGGACCTGCGCACCCTGGAGTGGGACGACGAGCTGCTGAGCCACCTGGACGTACCCCGGTCGGTGCTGCCGCAGATCTGCTCCAGCTCGGAGGTGTACGGGCACACCAAGGGCCTGGATGTGCTGCCCGACGGGATCCCCATCGCGGGCATCGCCGGCGACCAGCAGGCGGCGCTCTTCGGTCAGGTCTGCTTTGGCGCGGGCGAGGCGAAGTGCACGTTCGGCACCGGCGCGTTCATGCTCATGAACACCGGCTCGGAGCCCATCGCGAGCAGCCGCGGCCTGCTCACCACGGTCGCCTGGAAGGTCGATGGGCGCGTCGACTACGCCCTGGAGGGCAGCGCGTTCATCGCCGGCGCGGCCGTGCAGTGGCTGCGCGACGGGCTCGGCATCATCCAGAGCGCTGACGAGATCGAGGGTCTCGCGCGCACCGTGAGCGACAGCGGGGGCGTGGTGTTCGTGCCGGCGCTGACCGGACTCGGCGCCCCCCACTGGCGTGCCGGCGCGCGGGGGGTGATCTGCGGGCTGGATCGCGGCGTCACCCGGGGCCACATCGCGCGGGCCACGCTGGAGGGCATCGCCCTGCAGAACACCGACGTCCTGCGGGCCATGGAGGCCGACTCCGGCGTGTCGCTGAGCGCGCTCAAGGTGGACGGCGGCGCCGCGGCCAACAACCTGCTGATGCAGTTCCAGGCCGACGTGCTCGGCGTGCCCATCGTGCGTCCCCAGATGTTGGAGACGACGGCGCTCGGCGCGGGTCTCCTCGCGGGCCTCGCCACGGGCATCTGGTCCAACAAGGAGGAGGCGCGGGCGGTGTGGCGTGCGGACCGCACCTTCGAGCCGGCGATGTCCGACGCCGAGCGTGAGGGACACCTGTCCCGCTGGGCCGACGCCGTGGGACGGACCTGAGCATGGCCATGAGCAACGGCAAGCTGATCGTGATCGCGATCTTCGGCATCGTCGGGGTCTGGATCGCCGCGGGCCTGCTCTGGACGGACGCGCCGGGCTGGCCCGAGGAGCGCGACGCGGCGCCCCTGCCGCCCCTGCCCGAGTCCCTGCAGGACCACGGCGACAAGCCCCTGAGGATCACGGATCGCAAGCAGGACGGCACCGTCGTCGTCACCAACGTGCCCGACGGGCAGGAGTCCCGGGTGGACCAGAGCCGCGCCCGCCGCGCCGCCGAGGCCGAGGCTCGGGTGGAGTCCGAGGAGGAGGTGGCCAACCCCTTCGCGGGCTTCGTGGATGACGGCAGCCCGCTGACCGAGTCGGCGATGACGCAGCGGGTCATGAGCGAGCTGACCGGCGGCGAACAGGACTACGACCCGGTGACCGAGGCCCGGCAGCGGTTCCACGAGTTCGAGATCGATCTGCTCGCCGCCGCCCCGCTGTCCCCCGAGAGCTGGCGGCAGGTCACCGCCGAGCACCGCGACGAGCTCAAGGACGTCTTCAAGCGCTCCATGGCCCTGACCAGCGACGGTCACCCGGACGAGGCGCGCGCGCTGATCGAGGAGTGGAACGAGCTGCAGGGCAAGTACCAGGCCCAGGCCTACGGCAGGGCGCCGCAGCCGGTCGAGCCTCAGTAGCGCTCGGTGAGTGCCCTGCTCGCGACGGGTCTGGAGCGGCAGGTGGGGGATCGCGTCCTCTTCGCGGATCTGACGGTGCGGGTGGAGCCCGGCGAGATCGTGGTGATCCAGGGTCCCTCGGGGGCCGGCAAGACGCTGCTGCTGCGCATGCTGGCGGACCTGGATCCGCACGACGCGGAGCTGAGCCTGCACGGCGAGACCCGCCGGGAGCTGGGTCCCAGCGCCTGGCGCCGACGGGTCCACCTCGTCGCCCAGGACACGCCGCCCCACCCAGGCACCCCGGCCGACTGGTGGGTGCGGGTGCGCGGATTGAAGAGCCTGGCGGGGGCCGAACTGCACGACCCGGCCGTGATCGCCGCCCGCTGGGGCCTGGAGCTGGCGACCTGGCAGCGGGCGTGGACCCAGCTCTCGGGTGGCGAACGGCAGCGGATCGCGCTGGCCTGCGCGCTGGCGACGGAGCCCGACGTCCTGCTCCTGGACGAGCCCACCTCGGCCCTCGATCCCGAGGCGGTCACCGCCGTGGAGGCGGATCTGGCGGGCCGCACGGTGCTGCTGGTGAGCCACGACCGGGAGCAGGCGCGGCGGCTCGGGGCCCGGGTCGTGGAGCTGGGGCGATGACCGGTCCCATCGAGCTCGGCGCGTGGCAGATCGCGGCGGCGGCGGCGCTGGTGCTGATCAACGGGGTCCTGTCGGTGTGGCTGCGCCTGGACCTGGAGCGCAGGCTCCTGGCGGCGAGCGTGCGGTCGGTGGTGCAGCTCGCGTTGCTGGGGCTCATCCTGGAGCCGGTCTTCGCGGCCCGAAACGCGTGGGTGGTGCTGGGCATCGGCGCGGTGATGCTGGTCCTGGCGGCCCGGGCGGCGGTGGGGCGGGTCTCCCGGGGGCACCCTGGAATGGCGGCGGCGAGCTTCGTTTCGCTGTTGATCTCGGCGGGCGGGACCGCGGTGCTCGGCTCGGCGGGGATCGTCGGGGTCGAGCCCTGGTGGGAGCCGCGCTACCTGATCCCGATGTTGGGGATGATCCTGGGCAACGGGCTGACGGGGATCTCTCTGGGTCTGGAGACGTGCCTGCAGCAGCTGGACGAGGAGCGCGCGCGGATCGACGCGATCCTGACGTTCGGCGCGACGGCCTGGGAGGCGGCGCGGCCCGTGGCGACCGTGGCCCTGCGCACGGGGATGATCCCGATCCTGAACACCATGTCGGTGGTGGGGCTGGTCACGATCCCCGGGATGATGACGGGGCAGATCCTGGGGGGCACGCCACCCCTTCAGGCGGCCGCGTACCAGATGATGATCCTGTTCCTGATCGCCGCGGCGACCGCGCTGGGCACGCTGGTGTCGGTGCTGGCGGCGCTGCGGTCGGTGTTCGACGACGCCGGACGGCTGCGGACCGAGCGGATCACGAAGAGCTGACCCGCGGCGCGATCAGCCGCCGGTGGTGTTGACGATGTCGAAGGTGTACGCGCCCGTGTCCATCGTTTCAAAGCTCGACAGCACGATCCACACGGTTCCGCCGAGGCCGAAGAAGTTCAGGGTTGCGGACGAGTCGAACTCGCCGCCGTCGGCGTCGAGGCGGCTCGTGCAGCCCGTGTCCCACTCCTCCAGCCACACGCCGTAGGCGGACGAGCCGTACTGGATCTGGACCTGGCCGATGGTGGGCAGGGTCACGGCGAAGGCGGCGAAGTAGTACGGAGTCCCGCCGCTGCTGAGGTAGATCTCGTCGGGCGGGCCGAGGAAGCCGGGAGCGGACACGGTGACGCCGGGGATGTTGCTCGAGGAGATGGCGGTGGCGTTGCCGCAGATGTTGCAGATGTCGGCTCCGGAGCAGTCCTGATCGATGGTGTCGCAGTGCACCTCGGTGGCGCCGGGGTTGATCGTGGGGTCGTTGTCGTCGCAGTCGGTGCCGGCGGGGTAGCTGTCGTTGTCCGCGTCCACGGGCGGCGGGGTGGTGTCGTCGTCGTCATCGTCGTCATCGTCGTCGTCGTCATCATCATCGTCGTCGTCCCCCGAGTCGTCGTCGTCCCCCGAGTCGTCGTCGTCCCCCGAGTCGTCGTCGTCGTCCGAGGTGTCGTCGTCGTCCCCGCGCAGCCCGGGCCGCGCATCGCCCAGGGGCCAGGCCTTCAAGCAGCCGGCGAGCAGGATCAGCAGGAGCAGGACCAGCAGGTTCCGCATCAGAACCGCCCCCACAGGCCGGCTTGGAGGCCGCCGCGCGGGTCAGGGGCGAGCCCGCCACGGATCTGCAGGTGTGCGGAGCGCGCCGAGGGGCGCGTGGAGACGGCGAGGAGGACGCCGCCCACGGCCTCGAGCGTCAGGCCCGTGATGAGGAGCGGGGTGCCGATCGCCGCCCAGGTGCCGCTCTCGATGCCGCGGCTCGCGTAGTTCAGGTCCGTGCCCAGGAACCACGCCCCGAGGATCGTCGGCACCGCGCCGCCGGCGAGCATGCCGATCGCTCCGCCGCGCTGCTGCTGCGCGGCCAGCGGCAGGGTCGTTCGTGCGGCTCGTCGTCGGGCGGTCTCGCGGGCCTCGGCGGCGCGGCGGTCCCGAGCATGCAGGTTCCCCACCAGACGCTCGCGGGCCTCCACCCCCTTGGCCCGGTCGCTGTCCAGGAGCGGGAGCGCCAGGTACGTGTCGAGCTCGCGCAGCGCCTGGGGCTCGTCCCCGAGCGCTTCGAGGGCCCTTGCGAGCACGAGCCGCGACTGTGCGGTGGCGACCGAGGTGTCCAGGGCCAGCGCGGCCTGGGCCTTGTCCCGGGCGACGTCCCACCGCGCATCCACGGCGGCCGCGATGGCCTGGTCCTGAAGGGTCGCCGCGTCATTTGCGGTGGGCTGCAGCGCGTCCAGGTCGATGTCATCGAAGTCGACGTCGCCGTCCTGGGCCTGGACGGCGGTCCACGGGCCGAGGCCCACGGCCACACAGGCCGCGAGTACAGCGAAGCGCGCTCCATCCTGGACGCTCATGCGACCTCCTCCTCCACCCGGCGGCTGAGGATAGGTCGCGTTTGCCTCGGGAACTAGAGAGTTGAACCGCTTACCGAGGTTGAGCACCGGTGAGGATGCGGATTCCACCTCTCTCGGGCCAGTACCAGCCCGGTAGGATCCGGCGATGACAGACAGGGTCTACGTCGAGCTGACAGGCCGCTTCGACTTCCAGGCGATGGTGGCCGCGATGACCTCCCTGGGGACCCACTTCGGGGCGGGCGAGCCCTGGGACACGATCAGCGCGCGCGACTTCTCTCCCGGCCGAGGCGGGGTCACCAAGACCCTGACGGCGCCGGGGGGCACCCTCGTGATCGGCTGCCGGACGGATGAGATGGACCCGCGCGAGGGCTCGTTCCTGGCCTGGGACTTCACGCTGGGCGTGGGGACGTGCGCGGCGCGCTGGGACGGCGCGGAGTGGGCCAACCGCGCGGTGATCGCCCTGACGCTGCAGGATCTGGGGGACTTCGAGGGGTGCCGCGGGGTGCTGGCGGCGGTGTACGGGCGCGACGGGCTCGTGCAGGACACGACGGAGCGGCCGGAGCACGCCGCCCACAACGCACATGTGTTCGCCGCCCACGGACACGAACCGGCGGCGCTGGCCCTCGCGCAGCGCGTGCTCGCCACCGAGCCGGAGCCGCACGAGGGGGCCGCGCGATCCGCGCTGGAGGGCCTGCGCCTGCGGCTGGGAGGCGTGGGCCCCGCGGGAGTGTGGCTGTGCTCGACGCTGGCTCGGGACCCGGGAAACCT
>CALAGR010000320.1 GCA_937891735.1 uncultured Pseudomonadota bacterium
CCCGAGCCCGCGCCCCGACCCAAGGTGGCGGCCGCGGGTCCGTCGGTGGCCGACCTCATGAGGGCGGGCGGCCGGGCGGCGGGTCGCGGAGACTTCACGGCCGCGGTGACCTCGTACGAAGCGGCGATGGACGCGGATCCGAAGAACTTCGAGGCGGCCATCCAGCTCGGGTGGGCCTACGTCGAGCTCGCCAGGAACGGCGACGCCATCGCGATCTTCGGCAAGGCGGCCCGCATGCGCCCCGGCGCGGCAGAGCCCCACTACGGCCTCGGTCTGGCGTACCAGGAAGCCGGCCAGAAGGCGAGCGCCCGCGCCGAGTACGAGAAGTTCATCGAGCTGGAGCCCGACGGACGGGACACGAACGAGGTCAAGGCGCTGCTCCGTCGCATGGAGTAGCTTTGTCGCCCGGCCCCAGGAGACGTCATGAGTGAGAAGAACGCGCCCGAGGAGGAGTACTTCGCCCGGGTCGAAGCCCAGAAGACCAGCCAGCTCGCCAAGGAGCTCGCGAAGAAGCAGGCGGCCGAGGACGCCGCCGCGCTCAAGGAGCTGCATTGGCTGCGCTGCGGCAAGTGCGGCAACGAGATGAAGCCCACCCACCACCGGGGCGTCGAGATCGACGTCTGCACGGTGTGCAAGTCGGTGCTGCTCGATCCGGGCGAGCTGGAGGAACTCGCGGGCGAGGACCACGCGTCCGCGATCGACACCATCGCTGGTCTGTTCGGGTTCAAGAAGCCCGCCAAGTGAGCGTGATCGGTCCGGAGGTCGTCTCTCGGATCGCAGCCCTCGCAGCGCTGGAGGTGGCCCCCGCGGACCTCGGCCGGACGGCCGCGGAGCTCGCCTCCATCGTGTCCTGGGTGGACGCCCTCGCCGAGCTGCCTCCCGACGCCACGGACGCCGACCCCGACGCTCCAGTCGTGCTCAGGGCGGACCGCGTCACGTGTCCGCCGGCTGGCCCGGAGCTGCTCGCGGTGGCCCCGGAGCTGGACGGCGCCCGCTTCCGCGTGCCCGCCGTGCTCGAGCGCTGACCCATGGGTCTGGTCCGGGAGATGGCGCAGGCCCTGCGCAGCGGGCAGTTCACGTCGTCTGAGCTGACCGAGCGCGCGCTCGCCCGCGCGGAGCAGACCGCTGACCTGAACGCCTTCATCCGCCTGGACGGAGCCGGTGCGCGGGCCGTCGCGGCCACGGCGGACCGGGAGCTGCAGGCGGGCATCGACCGGGGCCCGCTGCACGGGATCCCGGTGGCGATCAAGGACAACATCCTCACCCGCGCCCTGGTGACCACGTGCGGTTCCCGCATGCTCCAGGACTTCGTCCCACCCCAGGACGCCACCGTGGTCCGGCGCTTGCGGCAGGCCGGCGCGGTGGTGCTCGGCAAGACGAACCTCGACGAGTTCGCGATGGGCAGCTCCACGGAGAACTCGGCGTTCGGTCCGGTGCTCAACCCCCGGGATCGCACCCGGGTCGCGGGCGGCAGCAGCGGCGGGTCTGCCGCCGTGGTGGGCGCCGGCGTCGTGCCCATCGCCCTGGGCTCGGACACGGGAGGATCGGTGCGTCAGCCGGCCGCGTTCTGTGGGGTCGTCGGGTTCCGCCCCACCTGGGGCACCGTGAGCCGCTCCGGGCTGGTCGCCTTCGCATCGAGCCTGGACCAGGTGGGCCCCCTCGCGGCGGACGTGGACAGCGCGCGCCTCGCGTGGGAGGCCGTGGTCGGTCTGGACGAAGCCGAGGCCACGAGCTGGGCCCCTCCGGGCGCCGCGCACGCCGCGCCGGTACGGGTGGGCGTGCCCGTGGAGCTCGCGGCGGTGCTGCCCGACGAGGGGCGCGCGCTGCTCGACGCGGCGGTCGCGGCGCTGGGCGGCGGGGTGTCCGTGTCGCTCCCGTCGACCCGCTTCGGAGCGGCCGCCTACTACGTCCTGTCCAGCGCCGAGGCGTCCACCAACCTCGCCCGGTTCGACGGGATCCGCTTCGGGCGCCGGGCCGCCGCCGACAGCCTCGAGGCCGTCTACCGGCGCAGCAGGACACAGGGCCTGGGCCCGGAGGTGCAGCGGCGGATCCTGCTCGGCACGTTCGCGCTGTCCGAGGGGTACCGCGACGCCTACTACGACCAGGCGCTGCGGGCGCGAGGGCGGATCCGCGCGGAGTTCGACGCCGCCTTCGAGCAGGTGGATGTGCTGGTGTCCCTGACGGCGCCGGAGGTCGCCTTCCCCCTCGGGGGCAAGCCCGATCCGGTGGCCATGTACCGGTCCGACGTGCTGACCATCCCCGCCGCCCTCGCCGGCGTGCCTGCGATCAGCGTGCCCGTCCCCTCCGAGGGGCTGCCCTGGGGAGTCCAGATCATGGGCCCGCGCGGGGCCGACGCGCTGGTCTTCGAGGTCGCCGCGCGGCTCGAGGCGGCGCTGCGATGACGATGACCATCCGTGGACGCAGGCTGCAGCCGGTCATCGGCCTGGAGATCCACGTCCAGCTCGCGACCCACAGCAAGATGTTCTGCGGCTGCGGCACGGAGTTCGACGCGCCGCCCAACAGCCTGGTGTGCCCGGTCTGCCTCGCCTTCCCGGGCGCCCTGCCGGTGCCCAACCGGCAGGCCGTCGCCCTCGCGACGCGGCTGGCGCTCGCCGTAGGGGCCACCGTGCACCCTCGCTCGGTCTTCGACCGCAAGTCCTACTACTACCCGGATCTGCCCAAGGGCTATCAGATCACCCAGCAGCGCCACCCCCTCGCCACGGGGGGGGGGATCGAGGTGCACGGCCGTCGGATCGAGCTGGAGCGTCTGCACCTGGAGGAGGACGCGGGCCGCTCGACCCACGCCTCGGGCGGCGCGAGCCTCGTGGATCTGAACCGCGCCGGCGTGCCCCTGGTGGAGATCGTGAGTCGCCCCCAGCTGCGCACCCCCGAAGAGGCGGCCGCGTTCATGAAGGAGGTCCGGCGCATCGTGCGCTACCTCGGCGTGTCCGACGGCAACATGGAGCAGGGGTCGCTGCGGTGTGACGCCAACATCTCGCTGGGGGATCTGGACAGCGACGTGCCCGGGGCGCGCGTCGAGCTGAAGAACATCAACAGCTTCCGCTTCGTGACCCAGGCGCTGCAGCACGAGATCGCACGGCACGCCGAGGTGCTCGCGGCGGGCGGCGTCGTGGCGCGCGAGACCCGCTCGTTCGACCCCCAGCGCGGCGTGTCGGTGTTCATGCGCAGCAAGGAGGACGCGCACGACTACCGCTTCTTCCCGGACCCGGACCTGCCGCCGCTGGTGCTCGACGCGCAGTTCATCGAGGCGCAGCGCGCGCAGCTGGTGGAGCTGCCCTCCGCGCGGTCGGCCCGCTACCAGCAGGACTGGGGCCTGAGCGCCCAGGACGCGGGGGTGTTGACCACGGATCGCGCCACGGCGGACTGGTTCGAGCGAGGGGTCGCCTCCATCGATCCCACTCCGGACCACGGCGCGCGCACAAAGGCCCTGGCGAACCTGGTGATCGGCGAGGTGACGCGGCTCCTCAAGCAGCAGGACCGCCTGATCGACTCACTGCCCTTCGGCCCGGAGCGCCTGGTCCAGCTCAACGATCTCGTGGACTCGGGCGTGCTCAGCGGAGATCTCGCGCTGTGGGTCCTCGGCGCGCTGTGGGAGGCCGACGGCGACCCCGCGGAGATCGCGGTGGCCCGAGGCTGGCGGCAGGTGTCTGACACCGCGGAGCTCGACGGGGTCATCGCCGCCGTGCTGTCCGCCCACCCCGCGGAGGCCGCGCGCTATCGGGCAGGCCAGCTCAAGCTGCGGGGCTTCTTCGTGGGCAGGGTGATGAAGGAGACGGCGGGGGCGGCCAACCCCAGGCTCGTCAATGAGCGCCTGGATGCGCTGCTGGCGGACGGCGAGCCCGGCTGAGGAACCTGGAGAGGTGAACCGCATACGCTCGGGTCGCCCCGCTGGTCTGCGAATCCACTGGCGGCGTCACTCATCGGTCACGGGGGGTGACCCCGTTCCCTCTTCGTTTCTCGCCAGTGAATCCGCATCCTCACCGGTGCTCAACCTCGGTACGCGGTTCAACTCTCTACTTCGGGTCGTGGCCCCGCATCCAGGGGGCGATGTCTTCGTCCGTCGTGCTCGGATCGAAGGTGTCATCCACCTCGACCAGGAACTCGTCCGTCGAATCGGGGGACAGCGCGGTGATCCGGGGCCCGGGCAGCTCGTCGTCCATCTCGTCTGAGGGGCGGACCACCGGGGCCTCGGTGTCGCTCCCGGTGGCGGGCGCTGGTTCGCTCTGACGTTGCCGGAGCCGCAGGGTGTCGATGGCTCCAGCGACCGGCACGTCCATGGCGGAGGGCGCCGCGATGCGGGTGTCGCCATCCTCCTCGACGATCAGCGCGAGATCCCCTTCGTCGTTGGGATCGTCCTGGCTGGAGCCATCGCCCTGCGACACGATGACCCGGTCGCGGCCGCCCTCCTTGGCCTTGTACAGCGCCTTGTCGGCCCGGACCAGCACCTCGCCGGGGCCCGCGCCGTCGGCCGGAAAGCTGGCGACCCCCACGGACACGGTGATCCGTCCGCCGGGCTGCACGTCGCGATGCTCGAACGGGTGCTGGGCCACGAGCGAGCGCACCCGCTCCGCCAGGATCACCCCCTCGTCCTTGCGGGTCTCCGGCAGCATGACCACGAACTCCTCGCCGCCGTAGCGGGCGACGAGATCCACGTCGCGCACCGAGCGCCGCAGCAACAGCGACAGGTTGCGCAGGAGGTGATCCCCCTGGGGGTGGCCCATCGTGTCGTTGAAGTTCTTGAACTTGTCCACGTCGATGATCATCAGCGAGACCGACTGGCCGTACCGCTGGGCCCGCTTCACCTCGCGTCGCCACCGCTCCTGGAAGTGGCGGTGGTTGTACAGACCAGTGAGGCCGTCGCTGATGGCGAGCTTGCGCTGTCGCTCGGCCCACTCGCGGATCTGGGAGGTGCGTTCCTCGACCAGGTGCTCCATCTCCTCGTTGCGCTGCTTGAGCTCTGCCACCAGCGCCCGGTGGCTGCGCGCGACGGCGTAGCCCTCGATGGCGCGGCGGAGGGTGAGCGCCACCCGCTCCCGGTTCCAGGGCTGCTGGATGAAGTGATAGATGCACCCCTGGTCGATCGACCGGGTGAGGGTGGGGCTGCCGGGCGAATCGGTGAGCAGGATGCGGATCAGGTGCGGCCAGGACCCCGCCGTTCGTGCCAGGAACTCGGCGCCCGACACGCCGGGCATCTCCTGCCGGGCGATCACGATCGTGTAGTCCTTCTGGGACAGCAGCTCGAGCGCCCTGTCCACCGACTGCGCCGTGACGACCCAGAACTCGGTCTGGAAGTCATCGCCGAAGGCCTCCAGGGTCTCCGGCCGGTCATCCACCAGCAGGATCGGGAACTCGCGGTAGGCCACCGACGGGCCCGCTTGGGCACCCGCGAGCGGGCTGGAGGAGCCCCTGATCGGCACTGCTGACTCCCATCGAAGTTCGCGTCCAGACCCGGGGCGAACCCTCGGATCCTACCCGAGCGCGGTGATGCGGACCATGCTCACCGCGTCCCGAGTGCCCCAAGCGCGTCGGCCACGGAGCGTCCCAGGACGTCGTATCCAAGGGTCGTGGGGTGTCCGTCCGCGATGAGCAGCTCGTCCCAGCTGCCGAGCCGGTCCCGCTCCTCCTGAAACCGCGGTCGAGGGTCCACGAACAGGACGTGTACGTCGGCGGCGACGGAGCGTGCGGCCCGCGCGAGCTCGGGGTGCGCCCGGGGCTGCGGATAGGTGGTCAGCACGAGCCGTGCGCCCACGGACGCCGCGATCCGCGCGGCGCGTCGCAGGTCTGCCTCGACCAGCCGGGTGTCGCCCGGATCCAGCCACTGCTGCACGGCGATGGTCGGCCGGGGCACCGGATGAGGTGCGGGCGCGTCGATCCGGGCCTCGTCGGGCAGACCTTGCAGCCTCGCCGCCAGCGCGTCGGCGATGGCCAGCCCCGGGGTGACCGCCGCGGACCGGAGCAAGGCCGCCCGAGCGTCCCGAGCCGACCGGTGCCTCGCCAGAAGCCAGGCCGCGTACGCCTGCGCGGCGGCCACGGCTGCGCTGTCCCGGCCCGCGATCTCCAGATCCGCGAGCGCCTCCGGGACGAGCCCCTGTTCGGCGCGCACCACCGCCCGGCCGATGTGGGACCAGCCCAGCAGGTGGGGCGTGAGGTGCAGCCCCGCCCCAACGGTGATCGAGCGGTCGAAGGCGGCCTCCGCGGCGACCGGATCGCCCTGCTCGAGCGCGGCCCAGCCCAGCCCGTCAAGCGCCCAGGGCATGGGGCCTCCGGGAGCGCCCTCGCGGTCGCCCTCCGCGATGACCGCCGCGAAGCCTGCTGCGGCGCCGGCGGGATCGCCCCGGTCGAGCCGCACCCACGCCGCCAGGATCCGGGCGAAGGGCTGCAGGTCGCCCGGGTGGGGTCGACCGCTGATCGCGTCGGCGTCGTCGAGGGCACCGGTGGCGCGCAGCGAGAACCCGCGGGCCAGCGCCATCGCGGGGGGTGCGACGCCCAGTTCCTCGGCGCGGCTCAAGTGCACCAACGCCTCGGCGTGCCGGCCCACGCGGAGGTCCGCGATGCCCTGGCCCAGCGCCGCCCAGCCGGACCTTGGGTTCAGGTCCGCGGCCTGCTGGAAGTCTGCGTCGGCTCGATCGGGGTGCCCCTCGTCCAGGTGCTGGAACCCGCTGGCCACCAGGGTGCAGGCCCGGTCGGAGTCCCGCGGGGGACGCAGCGCGAGCACGGCGTGGCGCAGGACGGCGTAGGTCCGCAGATCCCCGAGGGGGCCCGCCAGCGTCTGGCCGAGCTGCGCGACGGCCTGGGGGCCTTCCTCCAGGCAGAACTGCCCCGACTGCCCCAGCCAGCGGCTGTTGTTCACGCCCGCCAGGAGCAGCACCAGGTGCGGTGGGGGGCCGCTGAGCACCTCGGACTCGAAGCGGTCCACGATCCCCGTCGAGTTCGCGCCCGGGGTGGCGAGGTTCCGAACCTGGGCGGTGCGCCCGGTGCGTTCCTCCAGGGCCCGCGCGACCACCATCGGCCAGGTGTCGTGGGCCGGATCCTGGGCGCCGACCCCGTAGGTGTAGCTGTCGCCCAGGGCCCAGATCCGCAGGTCCCCGTCCCCTGCGAGGGTGGCGGTCCGCGCCCGGTGGCGCGCGGCGATGGCGGCCCCGGCGATCCGCAGCCCGACTTCGGCGACACCGAACAACAGCGCGGGGACCAGCACGCTGAAGATCAGCAGGCGTCCGAGGCGAAGGGGGCGGCTCTGGGGCGCCCGTCCAGTTTGGTCGGATGGCACGAGGCCGTTTGATTGTACGCCCCGTGCGTGAAACCCTTTGGTGACCGCATGCACCACACGCACCCCGCCCTCGCTGCTGCCGCCGCCCTGACGCTGGTGCTGGGCTGCAAGCCCCCGCTGGAGGACCAGGCCCGGGCCGCGGCCACCCGCGGTGATCACGCGGAGGCTGCCGAGCTCTTCCTCGACGCCGCGAAGGCCGTGCCGTGCCCTGAACGGGGCCGGCTCCTCCTCGCTCGCGGGGAGATGCTGGAGCTCGATGGTCAGCTCCAGTCGGCGGGCCGGAGCATCGACAAGGCGATCGAGCTCTGCCCCGAGTACGTCGATGGGTGGTGGGCCCGGGCCCAGCGTGCCTACAAGGCGGGCGACCGGGAGCGGGCCATGGCCGACGCGGGCAGGGTCAAGGCGTCCCTGCCCGAGGCCGCCGAGCTCTACAGCGATCTCGCGATGGAGGTGGAGGTGGAGCGTGGGGTGCAGCGCCGCACGGACCAGCTGGTGCAGCAGGTCGCCGCCGCCCTGAACGCCGAGAAGCAGACCGTCCGGCTCGATCGCACGGGGTCGATGATCTTCGCGCGCCAGGTGCCGGTGCCGATCACCCTCAAGTACCAGATCCAGCAGTCGGTCCGGGGCGACGCGACCTTCGAGCTGAAGTGGGCAGAGGTCTGGAGCTACCGGGGCGACTCCACCGAGTCCACGTTCAACCTGGTCCGCACCCTGGAGCTTCCGCCCCTGGAGCGCACGCTGCCGCTGCCGGTTCGACTCACCATGAGCAACCAGCGCATGCCCATGCGGTTCCTCATCAGCGACCACGGCAAGGTCCTGGAGGCGGAGTGGCTGTCCAAGGGCCCGGACCGGGGCATGCGGCCCGAGATGCTTCGGCCGGAGATCGAGGGAGCTCTCACCCGCCGCCGCATCTACGACCCGGGCGAGGACGGGCGCCGCGCCCCGGGCGACACCTGGCGGGGCGAGGACGTGCGCGTGGTCGATGGCAAGCCCGTCACCGTGCCGTACGTGGCCGAGGCGGTGGGCTACGAGGAGGTTCGTGGAATCGTGACGCTGCGGATCCGGACCCGCTTCGAGGCGGCCGCCTACAAGGGCACCGAAGAGATCTGGCTGCACCCCGACTCGGCCATCACGGTGCGCTGGGTGCGTGACGTGCAGTACGTGATCGAGTCGGACTGGTCCGTGCAGCACTGGCGCGACCACAGCGAGGGCGTGCTCGCCGAGGTCGAGGGCGACGGCTGACCCGCCGTCCGCGGCCCCCGGGCGCGTTCAGGCCCGCCCCCTCCGCTTCGTTGACACCCGCGATGATCGATGTCAGCTTGCTGGCCGACTGCCATCGATGTGCGTCGCCACTGCTCCTCCGAGGTCTGAATGCGTCTCCTGAACCTGCTGTTGATCCTCCTCCTTGCCGGCATCCTTCCGGCGCTGCCGGGCTGCCCCTCCGACGACGACGACGACAGCGCTGTCGATGACGACGACACCACGGTGGGCGACGACGACGACGATGACGACGACGACGACGACGACTCGACTCCCGCGGGGCCGATCACCTGCGACGGCACCTTGCCGGTGTTCGACGAGGCCGAGCCGAACGACAGCATCGACACCGTCCTGAACATGACCGGGGACCTGCCCGACGGCTTCTGCATCGAGGGCACCGTGGTGTGCGGCGCCAACGGCTACGACGATCTGGACCACGCCCAGTTCGCCATCTCGGAGGCACGCGAGGTCACCGTGACCCTGGCCTGGACCGGCGAGTCCGACGGCGACTCCTACCTGTGGCTGGGCTCGGACTTCGATCCCGAGCCCGAGGAGGGCGACGAGCCCCTCATCAGCTGGGAAGAGGGCTACACGGGCCTCGAGACGGGCACCGCCAACCTGGAGGCCGGCACCGCGTACGTCAGCCGCGTCGGTTGCTGGGATGGCCAGGAGACGCCGTACACGCTGACGGTCTCCTGGGACACCATCGCGCCCGGTGACGACGACGACTCCGCGGGCGACGACGACGACTCCGCGGGCGACGACGACGACTCCGTGGGCGACGACGACGACTCTGCGGGCGACGACGACGACTCCGTGGGTGACGACGACGACTCTGCGGGCGACGACGACGACTCCGCGGGCGATGACGACGACAGCGCGGTCAGCTGCACCTCCGAGGTCCTGGGCAACTCGGTGGACGACGACTGCGACGGAGAGGTGGACGAGTACACGTTCTCCGAGGTGTTCAGCCTCGTGCTCACCCCGAACTGCAGCTGCCACTCCGGCGGCAGCCACTCCACCGGCTGGTTCTTCAACGCCAGCCAGGTCACGGCCTACGCCAACCTCGTGGGGCCCAACGCGTTCGAGGCTTCCTCCATGGCCCGGGTCAGCCCGGGCAGCTCCGTCGCCAGCTACCTGATGCACAAGCTGGACGGCACCCAGGGAAGCGTCGGCGGCTCGGGTGGCCAGATGCCCCTGAGCGGCGGCCCCCTGACGGCGGCCCAGATCGAGGGCATTCGTGGGTGGATCAACTCGGGCGCTGCTGACGACTGAGCCATCGATCCGGCGGACCCTGCCAGGTCCTCGATTCGCCCCGGCCTCGGCTGGGGCGTTTCCTTTTGGTGTGTCGCGGGGGACACTGAGGACACATGGGCCACCGCATCCTGATCATCGAAGACGACCAGCACTTCGCGGCGCAGCTCAAGGAGCTCCTCGAGTTCCACGGCCACGTGGTCTCCCACGCGACCACCGGCCCCACCGGCATCGCGATGGCCGGGGAGTCCGCGCCCGACCTGCTCATCGTGGACCTGATGCTCCCCGAGGTGCACGGGATCCGGGTGCTGGAGGAGATCCGCAGCACCGAGGTGGGCCGCGACGTGCCGGCCATGCTGATGAGCGCGGTCTACAAGAACGAGTCCCTGTTCACCGCGGACATCAAGCGCCTCGGGGTGCTGGCGTTCCTGTCCAAGCCGTTCTCCCTCATCGACCTGGGTCGCAAGATCAACGGGATCCTGGCCGAGCCCGGTGCCGGTCGGGAGCGCACGCGCGCGCTGCGTGGTCTGTCCGCCCGTCGGCCTGACAAGTCCTCGGAGACGGGCACCCACTACAGCCTGTCCACGGGGATGGAGGCGCCCAAGGCTCGGCCCGACTGGGACCGGGAGACCGGACCGGCGCCGAAGATCGTGGGAGGGCAGGGCGCCCCCGGTGCGAACGAGCCAGGCCCCCCGGAGGACGGGCGGCTCGACGCGCAGCGGTACGTCTGCCTGTTGACCCACGTGTTCCACAGCCACGCCTCGGGGCGGCTCGACCTGCAGACCCACGAGGCGGATCGCACGATCTACTTCCTCAACGGGTACCCGGTGTGGGTGACGACGGCGCCGGGTGTGTTCCTCGCCTGGCTGCAGGACGCGGGCCTCGTGTCCGAGCAGGTGGGCGAGTCCCTGGGGCGCGGCGCCCCGCCCGACTGGAACCCGACGGCCGCCCTCGTCAAGGCGGGTGTGGTCTCCGCCGGCGACATGCCCGCCCTCATGGAGGGCTGGGTCGCCCACGAGGTGCGTGACGCCATCAGCCACAGCGGCACCTATGCGTTCAAGCACGCCGACGACTTCGCGGGGATGATCCCCGTGTTCGAGGTCAATCCGCTTCGGGAGATCTGGGAGGCCGTGCGCGCCCTCGACCACGGGTTCTTGAAGCGGGAGCTGAACGAGCTGGCCGGGAACGGGCGCGAGATCGGCCGCACGCGGACCTTCAACCGGCTCTTCGGCTACATCGGCACGACCCCGGCGCTGCGCTCCCTGGGCGAGCACCTGCTGCGCCCGCGCAGCCTGGACGACGTGCGTGCGCGGTTCTCGGACGAGGACGGGGACGTCACGCGTTGTCTGTGGCTCCTGCTGAGCGCGGGGCTGGTGGCCCTGTCGGATGCGCCGCCCCAGGCGACTCCGGACGAGGTCCGCCCTGCCGCTGCGGAGCCGGCCCGAGGCCCCAAGGCGCGGTCGGCCACGGACGTGGACACCCGGCGCTATGGCCGTGAGGCCGTGGAGGCCATTCGTCGGTCCCCCTCGGTGGGCGCCGACGACACGCCGGTGGCCCTCATCGCGCGGGACTACGTCACGCGGATGGAGCTCGATCACTACGCCTTCCTGGGGGTGGATCGGGACGCCACCGCGGAGCAGATCGACGCCGCCTACCGGGAGCGGGCTCCGGCGTATCGGCTGCGCAACCTCGGGGTGGAGGTGCAGGGCGAGACGCGCCGGCAGGCCAAGGAGCTGCTCGCGCGGCTGGTCGAGGCCTTCGGCGAGCTGTCCGAACCCGCCCGCAGGGTCCGCTACGACGCGCTGCTCGACCGCTCCGAGCGCGGGGGGCGTCGCCTCTCGGGGCAGGTGTCCCGGCCCGCGGAGTCCAAGCCCTCCGGCCCGCGGCCCGGTGGGGCGCGTCCCAGCCAGATCGATGCCCTCGCGGGCTATCCCGGCAGCGAGTCCAACCACCGATTGAGCCTGCAGGCCGGGCGCCTCGGCCCCGAGGTCTACGACGGGTGGACGGCGGCCCGAGCAGCCATGGCCACCGGCGACTTCCGGCGTGGGTTCGCGGCGCTGGAGCAGCTGCGCTCCTCGCTGCCTTCGGAGCCTGGGCTGCTCGCCGACATGGCGTGGTGCCGGCTCAACCTGGGTGGAGCCACCGACCCACGCACCATCGACAAGGCGCTCGAGTGGGTCCACCTCGCCGAGGCCTTCGAGCTCGGACACCCCGACGTCATCGACGTGCACGCCCGCATCATGGTCGGCTCGGACGACGACGAGGCGGCGATCAGGGCCATGAGCCGCGTGCTGCGCAACCGCCCCGACCTGACCTGGGCCAAGACAGAGCTGCGCCGCCGCGAGGCGAAGGAGCAGAAGAACACCGGCAGCGGTGGCCTGTTCAGCGGCCTCTTCGGCAAGGGCAAGGGCGGCCGACGATAAGCCGCCTGGGTCCCCTGCCGGTGGCGGCGCTGCTGCTGGGCCTGGCCTGGCCTGCGGCGGCCCCCGCGTTCCCCGTGGAGGTCGTGGGCCCGGCGCTCGACGCCGCCCTGCAGATCCCGCAGTTCGAGGCCGACCTGCCGCTGGCCGCGCCGGACCCCACCGCGCGCGCCCGGTTCTGGGAGCACGTGCGGGAGGTGTCGGGAGCCAGGCCCGATGAGCTCGGCCGGGACACGCTGGCCGCCCTGCTGTTGGTGGCGCCGCGGGCGCAGTGGCCGGGCCTGGACGGGCCTGCGGGCCTGGGCGGGTCGGCGGGCCTGGAGCGCCGCGCCGATGCCCTGGCCCTGGGCGCGGCGTGGCTGTTCGATGGCCGCTACGACCGGTGGAGCGAAGACCCGGACCCGTGGGGGCGCCCCGTCCCCGTGGATCGCGGGGCGTTGGCGTTGTGCGGCCAGCAGGAGTGGTCCGCCCGATGCGCTGCGCTGCGCGAGCTGTGGCCCGGCCCGCACACCACCGATCCCGGCGCGCTCACGGCGGTGCCCTGGACTGTCCTGCGTCCGGCCGAGGCGACGGCGCGGGGGGCCGAGCTGATCCAGCGCCACACCGACCTGGCGATCATCGCCTCCTTGTGGGACGACCCCGCGGGGCCCGGGATCGCGGCGATGCACGAGGCCCAGGCGCTGGCGTTGCTGGTCTCCGTCTCGGACCCGCTGCACGCGGTGCAGGGACCCGGCGCGGACCAGTGGGGGCCCGCCGACGCGGCCGAGTCCCGCGCGCTCTTCACCACGCTGGGGGGCGTGCTCGGACCGCTGCAGCCGGCGGCCGTTCGGGTGGCGCGGGAGGCCCGCGTGGCCCAGCGGTTGGTGGAGCGCTCGCTCGTCGTGGGGGACCGCCCCTGGCTGTCCGGGCTGGGCAGCGACGACCGGGGGTTCCTGGGGCTCGCCGAGAACGAGGTGGGTGTGGACGGGCTCCCGCCGGCCGAGGCGCCGTTCGGTCGGCGAATCGCCCAGGCCCTGGCACGGAGCGGTGGACCTGTTGGCTCCATGGTCTACAGTCTCGCCGCGCGTGTCTGGGGAGGCTCGCTGTCGACCGTCTCTCCGGAGTCCGCGACAGACGATCTGGACGCCCTGGTGCGCGTCCCCAGAGACCCGGAGGCATCGAGAGCGATGGACGAAATCGGCACCCTGGAGCATCGGGCGCTGCGCCGGGCGGCGACCGCTGCGCGGCTCTGGCACCGACTCTTCCGCCTCGCCGTCGCGGGGGATCAGGCTGAGTCTGCGGGCCATCGGTTCCTGGCGGACGCGCGGGCATCGATCCAGGCCGAGCAGGAGCGCGCCCGCTGGATCCCCCCGCCTCCGCCCGCCCGGCACGACGCCCGGATCCTGGCGGGGCTGCTCGCCGCGCTGGCCTTTGTGGGCCTGTGGGGCCTCTGGCTGGTCCGCTCGGTCCGGGGGATGGCGGACGGTGGCTGGAAGACACCCACCGCCGGCGCCGCTGCGGGCCTGGCGCTGCTGGTGCTCGCCACCCCGGTGTCTGCGTTCGAGCGTCCCTCGGTGCATCAGGACGCGCTGCGGGCCCACGCCGGCGCCGCGCCCTTCAGCCTGGAGTCGGTGGTCGGTCCGACGAGCGAGCAGATCGCCGCGCGCACCACCGGAAGCGGCGTGGTGATGGGCTACCTGCCGTACTGGTCGTCGCCGTCGAACCTGCCCTGGGCCCAGCTCGACATCCTCGCGTACTTCTCGGTGGAGGTGGCTTCAGACGGCTCCCTGGGCACCGACCACGGCTGGGGGGACGCCGCGGCGCTCGCGCTCATCGACGAGGCCCACACGGCCGGGGTGCAGGTGGTCCTCAGCGCGACCCGCTTCGGCGGCTCTGCCCTGGCGCCGCTCCTGGGCTCCGCGAGCAACCGCGCCAACTGCATCGACAACCTCATCGCGCGCATGATCCAGGGCAACGGGGACGGCCTGGACATCGACTTCGAGGGCGTGAACCTGTCCAACCGGGCCGACATGGTCACCTTCGTGCAGGATCTGCGCGCCGCCATGCAGGTCGCGCAGCCCGGAAGCCTGCTCACCCTGGCGACCCCCGCCATCGACTGGAGCGGCGCCTGGGACTACGACGTGATCGCCGACAACGCGGACTACCTGTTCATCATGGGCTACGCGTTCGCGGGCTCCTGGTCGAACCCACAGCCCAACGCCCCCCTCGACGCCGGCGGGCCCTGGGGCACCACGCGCAGCCTGCGGTGGTCGGCTCAGGACTACGTCCAGTGGGCCGGCATCTACAACACCGGCAAGATCCTCATGGGGCTGCCCCTGTACGGCTACGACTGGGAAGCCACGAGCGACCAGATCGGCGCCTCCGACGACGGCGCCACCGACGTGCTGTTCTGGGATGAGTTCGGCGCCCTGGAGGTGGGCGCGACCCTGGGCTACGAGCCGGTCTCAGCCACGCCCTACGCGGTCTGGCTGGAGGGCAGCCAGTGGCACCAGATGTGGTACGAGAACGTCGCCTCGATCACCGCGAAGGCCGAGATGGCCCGCGACGAGGGCATCGGCGGCTTCGGCTTCTGGGCCCTGGACTACGACAGCAACGACCCCGCGCTGTGGGCCGGCGTGCAGGCCACGCTGGAGGGCTGGGACGGGGACGACGACGACGATGACGACGACGATGACGACGACACCACGGACCCGGGTGACGACGACGACACGACCGATCCAGTCACGCAGCCGACCGCCCCGGAGCTCCTGATCGACTCCCCCGCCGCGGTGCTCGTCGGCGCCACCGTCGTGATCGACGCCTCCGCCACCACGGATCCCGATGGGCTCGGGCTGACCTGGGTCTGGACCCCCGTGAACGGCCCCGCGATCACCCTGACCGGGGCGGACACGGCCACTCCGGGCTTCGTCGCGAGCGAGCTCGGGGTCGTCGGGATCACGGTGCTGGTCACGGACGCAGACGGGGACACGGACGCGGGCGAGGTGCTGATCCGGGTCGTGCCCGAAGAGGATGCTGATCTCCTGGATCCGGGGGACGGCTGCGGCTGCACGATGTCCACCGGCGCGGAGGGCGGGAGCGTTGGGCTCGCGTTGCTCTGCCTGGGTCTCGTCGGCCGCCGGAGACGTCGGTGAGCACACCTCGGATCGTCCGTCTGGGACCCCTGCTGGAGCGGCACTACGAGCGGTTCGACTTCAAGAACCACGTGCCGAAGGACCCGGTCCGGTTCCCGCACCTGTACCGCAAGCCCCGGGACATCGAAGTGATCGGGTTCGTGGCGGCGGCCATGGCGTTCGGTCGCGTGTCGGCGTTCGAGCCCCACCTCGCCCGGATCTGCGAACACCTCGGGGACAACCCCGCAGACGTGCTGCTCGCGGCCACGCAGGAGGTCCCGGACAAGGATGCGCTCGACGCGGTGACCCAGGCCACGGCCTGGAAGTACCGCTGGCTGACCCCCGAGGATCTGCGCGCGATGCTGCTGGGCCTGGGCAAGGCGCTGCATCGCTGGGGCTCCCTGGAGGAGTCCTTCCGCGCCTTCGTCCCGGTCAAGCCCACCAAGAAGCAGCAGGAGGTGGGGGTCTGGGAGCCCCTGGGGGCGTGGTCGCTGGCCCTGCGCGAGCTGGCCCTGAGCTGCCACCCCACGCCGTCCGAGCGCCATCGCGCGATGGCCTTCCTGTTCCCGTCCACGGACGGCGCGGCGGCGTGCAAGCGACAGCACCTGTTCCTTCGCTGGATGGTCCGTCCGGCGACCGAGGGCGTGGACTTCGGGATCTGGTCGGTGCTGCGCCCCGCGGAGCTCGTTCCGCCCTGCGACACCCACACGGCGCGCATCGGCCACGCCCTGGGGCTGTGCTCCTCGGCGGATCCGTCCCGCACCACGGCCGACGAGCTGACGCGGTCGCTGCGGCTCGCGGACAAGGACGACCCGGCGCGCTTCGACTTCGCCCTGGCCCACCTGGGCATCAGCGGGGGCTGCCGCGCGGCCTACATGCCGACGGTCTGCGACACCTGCGGGCTGCGGGAGATGTGCCGGTGGTGGGGCAAGATTTGAGCCTCAGGGGATCCCCGGCGCCTCCCACCCGTCCCCGTCCGTGTCCACGAAGAACGCGTTCGTGATCGCGTAGGCCACCGAGCCGCCCCAGAACGCGCCCAGCGCCTGGGTGCCCTGGACCTCGACCACGTACCAGCTGTCCGTCGCGGGGGCGTCGTTGAAGCTGCCCTCCCACCACAGGCCGCCCACCGACGGGCCGGTGATGGCCTCGGTCTGGATGAGCTCCCCGTTCCGGTACAGCCGCACCTCGTCGGGCACGACATGGTCCGGGCCCCGCACGCTCACCACCAGCTCCACCGCGCCGCCGGTGATCGTGTCCCCGGGCAACGCGCCGCCGTCGCCGGTCACCCGCAGGGTCACCGCTCCGGACACCACCACGTGCCCCGCGGCCAGCGCGTCTCGCACCGCGTCCACGTCCACGTTTGAGGGATCCGCGGTGTCCACGAACACCTCGGTGCGCCCATAGCCGCAGATCCGGGACAGGCCGTGGCTGTCGGACACGCCCGTGGGCACCTTGATGCGCCCGGTGTTGAGCCACGAGAACCAGTCCTGCCGCGGAGCCACCCAGTTGTTGACCCCTCCGGCGTTGATGAGCTCGACGAGGTCGAAGTCCCAGGACCAGAAGTCCGCCCGGTAGGGCTCTGACACGGACGGGTCGAAGCTCGCGGCGTTCATCATCGCGCTCGTCCCGTCGCGGCCGTGGTTCACCTGCAGGGCCGCGTCGGGCGCGCTCTGCCGCATCATCGCCATGAGGCCGTCGGTGTCGGGGTAGCCGGTCCACCAGGGCGGGGCGCCGCCGTTGATGACCGAGGGGCCCCGCGGCTCGATGGGGAACAGGTTGAAGTGGCCCCGCAGCGGGGGGGACACCTCCACGCCGGGGATCACGGTCATCACGCCGTCCAGCCCCAGCGCCGTCGCCAGCGGGCGGTAGTCGGCCTGCCGGTCGTGGTCGGTGGTGACGGGCAGGTCCACGCCCGCGGCCGCGCAGCCGATCAGGCGGTTCTCCATGGGCAGCTCGCCGTCGTTGCTGGGCGCGGCGTGCAGGTGGGAGTCCATGCTGAGCCAGCCGTCCCGGGCCACGACCGTCGACAGCGTCACCGTCTGGGTGCTCGTGCCCCCCGCCACCAGCTCGATCTGCCGTACGTCCCGGCTGCGCCGCGGTCCCGCTTCGGCGGTCAGCTCGTAGGTTCCGGCGGGCAGCTCGAGGGCGAGGTCGGCGCCCGGCGTCCAGGCGCGCAGCACGCGGCCGCTGATGGCGGGCAGCCCCAGCGCCTCCCGCAGCGCCTCGGGCACCTCGGAGGTCACCTCTCCGACGGTCTGGAGCTGGGCCATTCCGGGGATCGCCGCGCCGTCCTCATCGCGGATCTGCAGGAGCAGCAGGCCCGGAGGCGTCACCTCGAAGTCCACCGTGGCGCCGTCGACGGACGCGTCCAGCGGGCGACTCGGGGGCGTCGTTCGGCCCAGCGCCACGGGCAGCGGAGTTCGGGGGGAGGCCCCCGTGAGCGCGTCGAGCTGCCGGGCGTTGACCAGCTCGTGGGCGAAGGGCGCGTAGCGGTGCGCGCCGCCGGGCAGGGGCACCCGCTCGTCCCCGCTCTGGGCGGTGGCCCACGCTGTCCACTGGCCGGGGGGGATGCGCGCGGACCAGGATCCATCGGCCCCAGTCAGGGCGAATCCCAGGACCCGCGGCGGGTCCACGGTGTCGTCCACGATGTGCACCCGGGCGCCGGCCAGGGGGGCGCCGTCTTCGGTGACCTGCCCCGAGACAGAGACCAGCTCGACGCCCTGCAGGTCCCAGCGGGCTGCTTCGGCGCCCAGGGGGTCCGGCGCGAGGGCCCGGTACCGCAGGATCTCGGCGGACGTGCCGGCCGGAATGTCGTACCAGCCGTGGGTCGACAGGCTGATTCCGCTGCCCCCCAGCAGGTCCGCGGCGCCGAAGCGGTCGAGCGTTCCCTCCGGCAGGAACAGGGTGAACGCCGGCTCGCCGTTGCGTCCCGCGGTGCCCACGGAGGCCGGATCTTCGTTGTCCCCCGGTGCCAACCCCTCGCCGGCGCTGAAGGAGAACAGGTCCTCGCCCGACGAGATGAGGCCGTCCAGGGGGTTGGTGCGCACCAGCTCGTCGGTGTCGTTGTACAGCGTGGTGCGGATCTCGAGGACGTAGCTGTCCGCGGGCAGTACGTAGTCGGTCACCACCCTGAGGTTGAGCGCGGGGGTCAGGGGCTCGTCCGTCTCGACGACGCCCATGATGAACTGCCAGGGAACGTCGATGCCCTCGACCCGCACCACCGCGGGGGCGCCGTCCAGGCCGTCGTTGAGCACGCGCACGCTGTCGCCGCTGGCGAGCCGGCCGATGCCGAAGGCCAGGAAGGCCTCCTCCAGGGTGTCGCGACCGAGCTCGTCGGCGGGGCGCACGAGGTCCGCGTCGATCAGCGCGCCGGCGATGCCCACGTAGCCGTGGCCCTCCTGGGAGCGCACGACGAAGCGCACGCGGTCGTTCCACAGCTTGAGGTCACCGGGCCGGGCCTCGGCCGTGATCCCCGCCCAGGTGGAGGCCGCGAAGGACACTCCGTCCGTCGGCAGGACCGCCGCGCGGCTCTCGCCGGGGCCCGCGGGGAGGGTCGGATCGGCGGCGGGCGTCGGGTCTGGAGGCGCGACGGGAGGATCGGTGGGGCAGGCGAGCAGGCAGGCCGCCGCCAGGACGAGCACGATGCGGGGTACGAGCATGGCGGGACGGTAGCAGCGCAGGGGCGCGCCTTTGCCGCCCGCTCCGGGACCGATAGACTCCAGCTCGCCGAAACAGGAACGGACGCCTCCATGCTCCTTCGATCCCGCCTGCCGCTCCTCGCTGTCCTGCTCTTCGCGAGCGCCGTCCACGCCGACCCCCTCGAGATCGACACCGACTTCGTCGGGCCCCGATGGGAGGGCGCCAACTTCCACGACAACTTCGGCTGGCACGTGGTCTCGCCCGGCGACCTGGACGGCGACGGCAAGTCCGACTTCCTGGCGGCCGGTCCCCAGGATGACGGGCCGGTCACGTTCGACTCGACGTTGCGGGTCTTCCTGGGCACCGAGGACATCCCCCAGCAGCGCCTGTCCGACTGGTCCCAGGGCAGCTTCATCGACGCCGGCGCCGCCGACGACGCGGTGTTCACGTTCGCGGTGATTCCGGACGCCACGGGCGATGGCGAGCCGGACCTGCTGGTCGCCGAGCCCAACGCCGGGGACCGGGGCCTGGTCCTGATGTACGCCGGCGACGGCTCCTGGGACACGGATCGGACGGCCGCCGACTCCGCGGCCCGTTGGGTCGGATACGTGCAGACGGAGTACCCCGAGCTGGCGCCCGAGACCCGCCCGAGCGCCGTCGCGGGCGCCGACTTCGACGGCGATGGCCTGTCGGACATCGTGATCGCCTCGGTGCTCTTCAACCGGGTGTGGATCGACTACTCCGCCGACGGCTTCGGGGCCGAGACCGATCTGTCTTCCCTCGGATCGTTCTTCACGTCCTGCTCGGACGACTTCCCGGGGGCCGGCTTCGGCAGCTCGCTGGCCGTGGGCGACCTCAACGGCGACGGCAACGCGGACCTCGCCGTGGGCGCTCCGGGCTGCAACTCCGACGCCGGTGAGGTGCACGTCTGGTACGGCGACGGGCAGGCCCTGGACGCGTCGGCGGATCTGGTGATCCCCGGCGGGGACCGCATCGGCAACCGCGTGTTCATCGAAGACCTCGACGGGGACGGCCTGGACGACCTGTTCGTGCAGGAGCTCCAGACCGGGGCAGGCACCGAGAACCACGGCGGCCTCTGGATCTTCTTCGGCGCGCAGGCCGGCCTGGGCACGGTCCCGAACACCAGGATCCGCGCAGCCTTCTCCGACCGCCGGCTCGGGGCCGCGGTCGCCGTGCTGCAGGACATCAGCAACCCTGCCGACGGCCTGTTGGAGCTGGTCATCAGCTCCCCCGAGGCGAGCTACTCGGGGGTGGGGCAGGGCGCGGTGTACGTCTTCGAGGGCGTGGATCCTTGGCCTGCCGAGGTGCAGGTGTCCGACGCGAAGTACCGGATCGACGGCGCGAACCTCAACTCCTGGTTCGGCCAGTCCGTCGCCACGCTCGACGACTTCAACGGGGACGGGTACCCCGAGATCGTCATCGGGGAGCCGAACTTCTCCGCCGAGAACACGGAGAACGAGTTCCACCGGGGCCGGGTCTATCTGGTCACCGCGCTGCCGGATCGGGACATCGACGGCGACGGCATCTCCACCCTGGGTGGCGACTGCGACGACACCGACTTCCTGGTGCGCCCCGGCGGCGTCGAGGAGTGCAACGGCTACGACGACGACTGCGACCACGAGGTGGACGAGGGCTGCGGGGACGACGACGACGACGACTCGGTCGGCGACGACGACACGGCGGGCGATGACGACACCGGCGGGGACGACGACGACGGCTGCGACTGCGCCAGCTCCGCGGCGGGACCTTCCAGCCCCCTGAGCGGGCTGGCCCTGGCCCTCATCGTGGGATTCGTGGGGCTCCTGCGGGTGCGCCGCTGCCGGGCCTGACCCTCGACCGGGTGACCGCCGGGGCCTCGGCGACACGCACCGTGCCGGCAACGACCCAGGTCCGTTGGCACGCTCCGAGCTAGGATCCCTGCGACCCTGGCAGGCTGGAGGCCTCATGTCCGCGCTTCGAATCACCGTGTTGTTGACCCTGGGAAGCATGCTGCTCGGCTGTCCCCCAGCCCGGGAGAACATCGGGGACGGGACCGGCGGCGGCGAGAGCATGCAGACCGCGCTCCTCGCGCTGGACCCCTACACCGGGTCCCAGTACGCGCTGGCCTACGTCTACATGGTGGATGCGGACCACACGTGCGCGCAGATCATCCAGAACTACGGCCTGGCCTGGTGGAACCTGCCGAACGGCACGCCCTGGGTCACCGCGACGGCCTATCGCGGGCAGTTCATCGAGTGGGAGAGCACCTTCCGGTCGCAGTACCTGTGGAATCAGGAGGGGATCTGGGACTACACCGTCGCCGACTTCTTCTCCGGCACCCACGGCGTGGGTGGCTACGAGACGGGCGACGACGACGATGTGGTGCCACCGCCGGAGCCGCAGCGGGACCAGGAGGGCACGTTGGGCAACGACGCGGCGGGCGCCGAAGACACGCTGACGTTCACCTCCTGGAGCGAGGACCGCATCCAGGGCAGCATCCGCAGCGCGGCGGGTGACTTCTGGTTCGACGCCGAGTACTGCGGCTACATGAACGGCGGCGTGATCGGCGGCGGCGAAGACGTCGGTGACACCCCCACGGACCCGGCGGGCAACTGAGACACACGCTCCTTCTGTCCTTGGTGGTGGCCGGGCTCTGCGGCTGCCCCGGCGATCCGCCGCTCGAGCCCCCGACCCCGGGCCTGGATCCCATCGAGCGCAGGGCTGCGCTGTTCTGGAGCGTGAGCCGTCCGGAGACGCTGGACGCCGCTGCGGATGCGGCGGTGCGGGCGCTGGCGCCCACCGGCCTCGTGGCGGCGGGTGAGGCGCGGCCCTCGCTGACCGGGGATCCGTCCACCGGATCGGCCGCCGACGTGCTCGCCTGGGGCCGGCTGGTGCAGGCGGACATGCCGCTGGCGCTGGGGGTGGAGATCGCGCCCCTCGCCGACGACGTGGTGACGGCCTGCTTCGATCCCCTGAACCCGAACGGCGACCCCTCGCTGCTGGCCCGCCGGGACGCCCTGATCGGCTTCCTGGAGGCGTGGCCCGACGTCGTGGACGTGATGCTGGATCCCTCGGCGGGGGCTCCTTACTGGGACGTGTCCTGCACCTGCACACCCTGCGACGGGCTGGATGCGGCAGCGCTCGGCGCCCGGTACGAGGTCGTGTGGGGTCTGCTCATGCCCGAGGTGGTGGGGCGGCAGCGCATCGGCTGGTGGTGGCATAACGCGCCGGACTCCGTGGCGGACGGCTCGAGCATCGACCCGGACCTGCCGCGCGCGTCCCTCGACGCGGCCTTCGACGTGGGGGTGGCGGACCCGCTGGTCCCGCTGCGGGCGGGAAGCACCCGGGGCACCGACTCGGTGTGGGCGCCCATCGACCGACGGCTCGAGGACGGTCGGGACCGCCAGGCGGCGGGCTCGCTCGACGTCGCCGTGTCCCGGCACGGTCCCACGGACGCGGTGCTGATCGATCCCGTGGACCTGCAGGACCGGATCCGGCGGGAGCGGTGGCGCGGCGTCGCGGCGTGGTTCATGGCGGTGGATGCGCCGGGGCGACGCGCCCACGGAGCCCTCGAAGAGGCCAGCACCGTCATCGCGCACACGATCTTTCGGGACTCTGGGGCCGAAGCCGAAGAAGTGCTCGCGGACTGGGTCGTGCAGCGGTTCGGGCTGGTGGCGGAGACCACCGCCGCGAACGCGCTGGCCAACGCCCTCGCATCCACGGGCCGCGCGCTGGATCTCGCCACCCACCCCCTGGGCATCGCGGTTCGGGACCTCCCGGACGGCACGCCGGGGGGCCTGCCCCTGCTGTACGAGGACCCGTCGCGCTTCGAGCCCGCCTGGTCAGACCGGGTGGCGCGGCTCGCGTCGCCGGATCTGCAGACCATCATCGACGTGCACCAGTGGGTGCGGGAGGGGGCCGTCGCCACCTCCGAGGCGCTGGCGGGGGTCAACCTGGCCGCGCCGGATCTGCTCGCCGCGGACGAGCAGGTGCTGCGTCGGCGCCTGCGCACCCTCGACTTCGCGGTGCGGGGCTGGGGGCACATCGTCCTCGCCGACGTCACCCTGCGCGCCCTGGATCAGGGGCTGGGGGAGCCGCGTCTGGAGGCCTGGCTGGCGGACGACCTGGCCTCCCTGAGCTCGCTCGCGGACGACGTGGACGCGGCGCTGGCGGCGGGAGAGATCGCAGACCCGTTCCCCGTGGACACGGGACGGCTGCGGTCCATCGCGGCGCAGCTCCAGACGGTCGTGGGGGCCACGGTGGCCGAGCGGCGCGAGTTTCCGGTGCTCTTCCGGCTGCGCCACGACTTCTCGAACGCGCGCACGAACTTCCGATGGGGGGTGACCCCGCCGGCGGTCGGTTGGGTGGAGCGGGGCTCACAGTGGCCGGTCTACGACGAGCAGAGCGAGATGGGCGACGGGCCGGCCACCTGGTGGACCGCCTGGCAGAACGGGCTCGCCGCGGACTCGCGGGTGACCTGGCGGGCGTGCGCAGAGACCGACGAGGGCCTCGTGGTCTGCTCGTCGGACCGGGTGCTCTGGACCCCCCCGTGAGACATCGGCGGGACTGATCTCGGACAGTCTGGGGGACAAATGACGACAATCCCCAAGCATCCGAAAGCAAACTGGAAATTCCCGATGCGGCGGACTTGTCTCGCATAAGTCAAGGGTTTGTCAACGCGGGTCAGATGGGTCGTGCTAGATCAGGGACGACGGCACTCCTCGGATCCGCCCGGCCGGGGCTTTGGAGCGCCGACGGACCCCTCAAGACGGGGTCCGTGAAACGGAGATAGACCATGCGCCTTCGCATCGCAGCCCTGTGTTCCGTCCTGCTCGTCGCGTTCGCGGCTCCGGCCCAGGCCCAGTGGGCCACCGGCCCCGGTCTGCCGAACCCGCTCTCGCAGACCGCGACCGCGGCCGACAACCAGGGGAACGTGTACGTCTTCGGCGGGCAGACGCAGTACAGCGGCTTCACGGTCGCCTACAACTGCGCCCACTCGTACAACTACTGCACCGACACCTGGACGGGCCTGCCGTTCATGCTGTGGAGCAGCTACGGCGGCGAGGCCGTCTTCCACGCCCCCACCAACCGGATCTACGTCACCGGAGGCGTGCTCGCCGCGCCGGGCACGATCTACGCGTGGGACATCACCGCCGGCACCTTCGACTACACGCTGGCCCCCGCCCCCACCGCCACCAACTCCTGGCAGCCCACCTGGATCCTCGATGAGGCCAGCGGGCTGATCCATTGGATCGGCGGCGAGGACTGGGGCACCGAGCACCTCGTCTACAACCCCTTCACCGACAGCTGGAGCACAGCCGCTGCGCCGCCCACGCCCATCTTCGGATCCGGCGGGGCCTACGATCCCGCCACCGGGCTGATCGTGACCATCGGCGGCTGGGGCGCCAACAACAGCAACCTCGGCTCCGCCACCCGCGCGGTCCAGCGCTACAACCCGGCGACCAACTCCTGGTCCTACGGCGCGCAGTTCCCGACGAACGCCCGCTTCCAGCACGCAGTCTCGCGCAACCCGGTCGATGGCCTGATCTACGCGTTCGGTGGCTCGAGCGCGTACTTCGATGGCTCCGCCCCGTACTACGACGATGTGTGGACCTACAGCGTCATCGGCGACAGCTGGACCTACGTCGGCCAGAACCCCCTCGGCGGCAACCGCGAGGTGGGTGGCGAGTTCGACAGCTACGGCATCCTGCACCTGCTCGGCGGCGACACCGGCACCGGCCCGCTGAACCGGCAGGAGTCGTTCAGTCCGGCGGCCACCGATGCGGATGGCGACGGCTTCGACACGGTCTGCGACGGCGACTGCGACGACAACAACGCCAGCATCTGGCCCGGGGCGCCGGAGCTGTGCGACGGGCTGGACAACGACTGCGACGGCGTCGTGCCCGGGACCGAGATCGACAACGACGGCGACGGCGTCGTGGAGTGCAACGGCGACTGCGACGACGCCAACACCACGGTCTACCCGGGCGCGCCGGAGCTGTGCGACGGGCTGGACAACGACTGCAACGGCGTGCTGCCCGCGACCGAGCTCGACAGCGACGGCGACGGCTTCGCGGTCTGCGACGGCGACTGCAACGACGCCAACAACACCGTGTTCCCCGACGCGCCGGAGCTGTGCGACGGGCTGGACAACGACTGCGACGGCGTCATCCCCGGCACGGAGATCGACAACGACGGCGACGGCGTCGTGGAGTGCAACGGCGACTGCGACGACGCCAACAACACGGTCTACCCGGGCGCGCCGGAGCTGTGCGACGGGCTCGACAACGACTGCAACGGCGTCATCCCCGGCAACGAGTCCGACGCGGACAACGACGGCTGGGCGGTGTGCGACGGCGACTGCAACGACGGCGCCGCCGCCATCAACCCCGGGGCGACCGAGGTCTGTGACGGGCTGGACAACGACTGCGACGGGGCCGTGGACGAGGGCTTCGACGCGGACAACGACGGCTGGACGAGCTGCGGCGGCGACTGCGACGACAACGAGGCGTCGACCAACCCCGACTGCCCTGACCCGTGTGACGGCGTGGACAACAACTGCGACGGCAACATCGACGAACTCTACGACGTCGACGGCGACGGCTACACGACGTGCAACGGGGACTGCGACGACACGAACGCCAGCGTGAACCCCGGCGCGACCGAGGTCTGTGACGGCGTGGACAACGACTGCGACGGCACGGTGGACGAGGGCTTCGACGCGGACGGCGACGGCTGGACGAGCTGCGGCGGCGACTGCGACGACAACGAGGCGTCGACCAACCCCGACTGCCCTGACCCGTGTGACGGCGTGGACAACAACTGCGACGGCAACA
>CALAGR010000321.1 GCA_937891735.1 uncultured Pseudomonadota bacterium
TCCGGTGTGTAGGCGGGGCCCTCGTCGGCGCCGGGGGGCGCCCCGATGCGCGCGCTGTCCCAGGCGTCCCGAGCGGCCGCGACGTTGCCCGCCAGCCCCAGCCCCTCGTAGGCCAGGGCCAGGGTCTCGAAGGGGATGCCCGCGGCCCGGGCGAAGGCGCCGGTGACGGTGGTGTTGACGATGACGACGGAGCGCGTGCCGATCCCGTGCTTGCGGGCGATGGCGGTGGCGTCCACGGTGACGGGCCGGAACCCGGGGAAGCGGGCCGCGATCTGCTCGGGGGTGTCCGTCGTGTTGACGAGCAGCAGACCGCCGGGCTTGAGGCCCGAGACCACGGCGTCGCCCAGCAGGCTGGGATCGAGCACGAGGAGGTGGTCGGGGTCGTAGACCTTGTTCCGGTTGGTGATCTCGCCGTCCCCGACCCTGGCGTAGGCGCGAATGGGGGCCCCGGATCGCTCACCGGCATAGTCGCCGAAGGCCTGCACCGCCTTGCCCATGCGGGCGTAGATCTCCGCGAGGATCTTCGCGCACGTCACACCGCCCTGACCGCCACGCCCGTGAAGCCTGATCTCCATCACGTCTCCGACCCCTGCTGTGCGGGAGTTCAGAGCTACAGGGGCCGAGCCATTGTGGGTATGCCGACGGACAGGTCATCATGCGGACGTCATGGCCACCGTCGTTCAGATCACCGACCTGCACCTGCATCGCGATCCAGATGGGCGCTTGCTGGACGTTCCGACCTGGCAGACGTTCGACGAGGCGCTGGAGCTGCTCGACCGCGCCGTGCCGGAGTGGGACTGGCTGGTCCTGACCGGCGACCTCGCGCAGGACCACGAGCGCGCGACCTACGACGCTCTCGCAGAACGGCTGGGGGACCGCGTGAAGCGCACGCTGGTGATCCCTGGCAACCACGACGATCCGGAGCACATGCGGGCGGTGTTTCCCACCGGATGCGGCCCGGTGGGGGCCCGCTTCGCCCAGGAGGTGGGCTCCTGGCTGCTGATCGGTCTGGACTCGCACGTGTCCGGCGAGGTCCCGGGCGCCATCGACGCGACGCAGACGGCCTGGGCGCAGGAGCGCATCGACGCCCACCCCGACCACTCCGTGGTGCTGTTCATGCACCACCCGCCGGTGCCGGTGGGGGCGGCGTGGCTGGACGCGATGGGGTTGACGGATCCGGCGCCGGTGGGGGCCCTGGTGGAGCGCAACGCCGCGCGGGTGCGGGCGGTGGTCTGCGGGCACGTGCACCAGGACACGAGGGGCTCGCTGCACGGGGTGCCGGTGTTCACCACGCCGTCCACGGCGTTCCAGTTCGAGCGGGGCGGGGACGAGCCGGCGCTGGAGGCGCTGCCGCCGGGGTTCCGGGTGCTGGAGCTGGGCAAGAACGCGCTGGGCACGCGGGTGATCCGCTTCGACGCGCTGCGCCACCCGCCCGTGCACCCGGGGCCCGCCGGGTACTGAGGGCGCGTCAGCTCGTGAAGCGATCCTGCGCCGCGTCGATGATCTCGCGCAGGATCGCGTCCAGGTCGTACGCGTAGGACCACTCGGGGTAGTCGGCCTGGAACGCCCGGACGTCGCTGATCCACCAGATGTGGTCGCCGCTGCGGGCCTCGTCCGACAGCGTGTACCGCAGCTCATGCCCAGACAGCCGCTCGATGGCCGAGATCGCCTCGAGCATCGAGCAGTTCGCGTGCCGTGATCCGCCGATGTTGTAGACGGCGGCTGGCTTCGGGCGCTGGGCGAAGGCCCACAGCGCGGTCACCAGGTCGTGGCTGTGGATGTTGTCCCGGACCTGCTTCCCCGCATATCCGAACACCGTGTACGGCCGGTCCGTCACCGCGCAGCGCACCAGGTAGGCCAGGAAGCCGTGCAGCTCGGCCCCCGAGTGGCTGGGTCCGGTCAGGCATCCACCGCGAAAGCAGGCCGTGTTCATCCCGAAGTAGCGCCCGTACTCCTGCACCAGCACGTCGGCGGCCACCTTGCTGACCCCGAACAGGCTGTGCTTGCTCTGGTCGATGCGCATGGTCTCGGGGAACCCGTGCTCGGCCCAGGGGTGTGTGGGATCCAGCTCCCAGCGCGCCTCCAGCTCCACCAGGGGCAGCTCGTTGGGCGCGTCGCCGTAGACCTTGTTGGTGCTCAGGAAGACGAAGGTCGCCTCGGGGCACGAAGCGCGGGTGGCCTCGAGCAGGTTCAGGGTGCCCACCGCGTTGACCATGAAGTCGGTCTTCGGCTCCTTCGCGGCCCAGTCGTGGCTCGGCTGCGCGGCGGCGTGCACCACCAGGGTGATGGCGGACCCGTACCGCGCGAACAGCGCCTCGACGCCGGCCGCGTCCCGAATGTCGAGATCCACCAGGGTGAACCTCGGCAACGACCGCTGCAGCTGCTCGCCCTTCCACCGGGTGGAGGCGGCGGCGCCGAAGAAGTAGGCGCGCATGTCGTTGTCGATGCCCACCACGTCCAGCCCCTGGGCGTGGAGGAACGAGACCATCTCGCTGCCGATGAGGCCGGAGGAGCCGGTCACGAGGACGACGGACATGCACGCTCCCGCAGGGGATGGATCAGGGCCCTGGATGGAGCGGCACCATATCCGACGAACGCCCGCGGCCGTGCGGACGGTTGCCCTGGGCCCGCACAGACGGTTGCCCTCCCCCGGAAGCGCCGCAGGCACTAGAATCCCGCGCCATGCGATCCCTGCCTGCCCTGATGCCCCTGCTCGTGCTCCTTCCACTGCTCGGCTGCCCCACCGAGGAGCCGCCGGACAACGCCGGGTTCAGCGGTGATCCGGACGCCATCATCAGCGAGGAGCGCCCCGGCAAACGCAGCGAGGTGCTCGCGGTGGCGGACGAGGGGACGAACACGATCCTGGTCTTCGGCGGCAACGAGGGGCCGATCGTCAACCAGATCCCGCGCGCCGACTACACCGACGAGACCTGGGTGTTCGAGCCCGGCTACGGCTGGACCGAGCTCGACGTCAGCGGCCCCAGCAAGCGCGGGCGCTACGCGGCGGCCCACGATCCCGTCAACGGCAAGGCCTACATCTTCGGCGGCCGCTACCGCGAGCCGGAGATCACGGGCGACTACGACCTGTTCCGGGATCTGTGGGAGTTCGACTTCGCCACCCGGGCGTGGAACCGGCTCGACAACGGCAGCAACGGCGGCCCGAGCGGGCGCTACTACCCGGTGTCGGTGTTCGATCCCGAGGCGCAGACCCTGTACGTGTACGGCGGCGCGACCAACGCCAACGCGCTGTTCATCGAACCCTCCCAGGAGTTCTGGAAGTGGACCGCGGCCGACGGCTGGGAGGAGCTGTCCACGTCCGGCGACGCGCCATCCGAGCGGGTCTTCTACGGGACCACCTACGACTCCACGCGCAACCGGATGATCCTGTTCGCGGGCCAGGTCGGCGACTTCCAGAGCCTGGCCTACAACGACACCTACGCCCTGGATCTGGCGACCGGCTCCTGGGAGATGCTGGACAACGGCGGCAACGGCGCCCCGTACACCCGCATGCACCCGGCCATCCAGTACGACGCGCCCCGGGATCGGGTGGTGTTGTTCGGAGGCCACACCGACATCGGGGACGACAACGACTTCTGGGAGCTGGACGCGGCCGGCGGCAGCTGGGATGAGCTGTACCGCGGCGACACCGTGTACGGCGGCCTGGGCTGCCTGGGCAACCCCAGCGAGGTGCCCGCCTCGTTCGTGGATCAGGACCTGTCGGCGCCCGAGCGCAGGCACCGCGGCATGCACGCGGTGATGCACGACAACCTGTGGATCTTTGGCGGCATGCACAGCGAGTGCAGCGAGCACCTCGACGACACCTGGCGGTACGACCTGCTGGACGACTCCTGGCACGAGCTCATCGAGGCGCGCGTGGGCGAGAGCTGCGAGCGCCGCAACGACGACTGCGAGTGCCTGTGCCTCTGAGGCCACTCCTGTTCGCCGCCGCGCTGGTAGTGGCGCTGGCGGGCTGTCCGACGGATCCGGCCGGGCCCGCGATCCAGATCGGCACCGGCGAGCCGGGTGAGGAGTTCGTACCGCTCGCCGGCGGCGAGGTCCTGTTCGTCACCCAGGGCCCCCAGGGCTGCTGCCACGTCTGGGGATCGCTGCGGGTGTCGGGGATCGAAGCCGGCAATCCGGACGACGTGAGCGAGGTCCGCAACCCCACCATGGAGTTCGAGCTGCTGGTGGAGGGGGCCTCCATCGTGTCCGAGGGCGACGCCACCCAGGGGCTCGAGACGGCGCCGGCCAGCGCGGCCCCCTATACCCACGAGTTCATCGGGCGGCGGGTGCTGTTGGACATCCTGAACGACGACGCGTTCGAGGACGGGGTGGATGCCGTGTTCAGCGTCAGCGTGGACGACGTCGAGGGGATCCACCTCAGCGCCAGCGTCGACGTCCTGCTCGAGCCGCACCCCTTCAACGAATAGGATCGCTGTCGGGGAGGTGCGCGGTCGGGACAGCAGGGCGTGGCCTGGAGGGCCTGGAATGCCCCTGAAGTGGGGTGAGCTCTGCGAGCTGGGCGTGTTGAGGGGCACTTGGCGGCGGCGCGGACGTTCGGGCCTCGTTTGCGTCGCTGCCGACGCGCGTCCCTACAGGCAGATCACGGGCCCCAGCGGCAGCGTGTTGTCCACCGCGAAGCCGAGCGTGAGCTCGTCGAGGTGCCCGGTGCCGAACCAGTGGTGCACCTCCTCCACCGTTCCGCCGATGTGGCTGAGGTTGCCGGGTCCCGTCTCGTACCCCGCCGCCACCACCGCCGCGCGCCCCGTCGCGTCCGTGAAGATCATGCGCGTGCCGCCGGCGGGCCGGCTCGACCACATCATGTTCACGTACCAGGCCTCGTCCTCCGTCGGCAACTTGCTGTAGCTCGCTCCCTGCCCGAAGCTGCTGCTCTCCTGAGGCGCCCAGGTCTGGGTCCGGTGCATCACGAAGCCCGTCTGCGCCTCGCTCGTCAGGTAGTGCTCGGGCACGCCCTCGGTGATCGTGCCAGGCCAGGGGCCCGCGCCGTCGGTGCCGTAGCCGTCGTCCACCGTGACCAGGTGGGCCTCCAGCACGATGGCTCCCGTGGCGGGCATCACCAGCGCCGCTCCGCCGTCGCCGATGCGGTCGATGCTGCCGGTCAGCATGGAGCAGTCCACGAGCGGCGGCGTCCAGGCAGACAGCGCCAGGGTGTAGGCGCCGCTGTAGACCGTGCCGTCGCCCCCCACCCAGGAGTCGGCCACCACGTAGTACGTGCCGGCGTCCAGATCTGCGCTGGCCTGCCAGTGCCCGCGGTCGATGCAGTCCGTCGGATCGAGCGAGCCGAGCAGGTGCACGTCGATGTCCGTGTCGCCGCTCATGCCCCGCACCACAGCGGTCACGAACGCGGGCTGCGGCAGCACCAGGCGGTACACCACCTCGGGCCCCGACTCGTCCGAGCCCGGGTTGCAGCCGTAGCTGTCCCACTGGGAGATCGCGCCGGTGGTGTCGTTGTCGTCGTAGTAGGGCGAGCTTTCGATGCAGATCACGCCGTCCGGGCAGGGTGGCTCGGTGCTGTCGTCGTCGTCGCCGGTGTCGTCGTCGCCGGTGTCGTCGTCGCCGGT
>CALAGR010000322.1 GCA_937891735.1 uncultured Pseudomonadota bacterium
CCCGGCGGTGGCGGCCTCGCGCAGCGCCTCGATGCCCTCCTGCAGGCGCCGCCCCAGGCTCCTCGTGCGCCCCGCCAGCCAGCCCGCGCTCACCGCCAGGAACGCCAGCGCGACGGGCACGAACACCGCCCACGGGCTCGCCGTGGTGCCGGCACCGGACGACGACACGATCTGCACCCCTGACGCGAGTCCGCCCGGGGCCGCGGGCGCGCTGGGACCGGACGGCGCGGCCTTCAAGGCCAGGACCAGCCCCGCCACCAGCACGGCCACCACGAAGCCCAGCGCCAGGGCCTTGGCCACCAGCTCGGCGGGGGACGGGCGCTCCACGATGAGCTGGTCCAGCGCCGCCAGCTCCCGGACCGGGCCCTCGGTGGGCTCGGGCGCCACGTCGGGACGCGGGCGCACCAGCGGCTCCCGGGCGCGGTCCACCAGCCACTGCTCCACGGCGTCCAGCGCCGCCGCCGTCCGGGGCAGGCGCTGGAGCCCGTGCTCGGCGGCGAGCTCTCCGTACACGAACCGGTCCAGCCGGGCGGTGGCCATCTCGAGCTGCGCGCGCTCCGCCCGGTCCAGGGCGATCAGCGTCTCTTCGTCCACCTCCTTGCGGCGGGCCGGCGCGAGCTCGCTGTCCATGCCCTTCGCGAAGCGGACCAGCGGAGCGACCGCCGCCTCGATCACCGCGCCCGGCGCGGTCCACCCGAACGTGTCCGGCACGGTGGGCGGCACGGCGCTCAGGGACCCGCTGTCCCACGTCCGGGCCTTGCGCGCGGCGTCTCCGTCCCGCAGTGGGGAGATCCAGCGCTCGTGGTCGAGCTCGGTGCGCGCGTGGTCGGTCACGCCCGCGCCGGCGGGGGTGGCGCAGCGGTCCGAGAGGGTGTCCAGACCCGCCAGGGCCGTGCGCCAGGCGCAGTACGCGACCACCGCCTCCACCGGCACGTCCGCCGCCGCCGCGTTGGCCAGCGACACCAGTTCCTCGTCGTTCTTGTGGGCCAGGCGGTCCGCGATCCGGTCGTCGTCCCGCAGCCCCGACAGGTAGGCGGACGCGGCCAGCAGGAACGCCCCGCGGATCAGATCGTCGTCGGTGAGGGTGCCGCCCTCGTGCTGGCGGCTGATGACGAAGATCCGCGACAAGGCCCGCAGATCCTGGGTCTGGTGCCACTGCTCGAGGTCGTACACGGGACGCACGTCGGCCTGGTGCAGGAGGGGCGGGGCGCCCAGGATCGCCACCAGCGTGATCGCCCGCTGGTGCAGAGACCGCGACATGGGCAGCGCCTCGGCGAACTGCGCGAACACCGCGTACAGGATCTCGATGACCGCCGCCGTGCGGTCCGCGGAGCCCGCCTCCACGAGGTCGCCGATGACCGCCACGTCGAGGCGGCTCACCCCCACCCGGCCCAGACGGGTGCGCACCAGCGCGTCCACCAGCTCGTGCAGCCGCTCCCGGACCGCGGGCAGCGCTTCATTCCCGCGGACCAGGCAGGTGCGGACGGGCACCTCCCCCAGGGGGCGCACCTCGGCTTCCAGCCGCGTGACCACGGCCTCGCCGAACGCGCCGATCCCTATCAGCAGGGTGGGTGCCTTGACCGCACCGTTCACGAGATCACGCCCCCTCGATTGCGCTCACCGGGCTCAGGACAGCGCGGCGATGTGGCCCTGGACCACGTCGCGCTCCTCTTCGATGAACTGCTGCTCCCGCTCGTCCTCGTCGAACATCGCGTCGTTGTACAGCGCCGCGAGCTTGCCCTCCCACTCCACGAGGCGCTGGCGCACCTTCTCGCGCTCCTTCTTGCTCGCCAGGGCGCGCTCGATGACGGCCTGCCCCTCGGTGACGACGTCTCCGCGGAAGGCGTCGGGCAGCTCCGCGAACGCCGCGCAGGCGTCGCACCGGCGCGGAGCGAGGGCCTTCTCGCGGCCACCGCGGCTCAACACGTACCCGGCCTCGGCCTTGACCACGCTGCCGATGAGGCCCGCGAGGCTGAAGCCCCACAGGAACTCCTGGCGCGACGCGAGCTTGACCGCGGCCTCCTCCTTCTGGCGGCGCTTCTGCTCGGCGGCCTGGATCTCCATCGGATCCAGGTTGGGCAGGTCCTCGAAGTTCTTGTCGATGTGCAGCGGGTAGGTGCGCACGGGATCGGCCTTGACCCGCATGTAGTCCCGGTAGTACTCGCCGCTCACGCGGGAGAAGAAGTACAGCGGCACCCCGAGCACGGCCCGGTAGAAGACGATGGCGTCCTGTTCGGTCCAGTCGTCCACGATCTCCATCTTGCCGTCGGCCTGGGTCACCAGGTTGCCGATCGACAGCCGGTCGTCGCCGCAGTACTTGGGGTGGATCCCCGCGAAGGCGCTCTGGTTCGCCCGGACCGTGGGGTCGTCGAACTTGGTGCGGTCGATGTTCGCGAGCACCACGCACGAGTCCACGGCGCGGCGGATCTTGTCCCGCATGTACTCCTCGACCTTGCTGTCGGACACGGCCGCGAGCTGCTCGTCCTTGATCGCGCCCTCCCCGGCCAGCGCGTAGCGGGCCTCGAGCTGCAGTGCCCCGGCGAGGTGCATGTCGGACATGTCCGCCAGGGACCGCTCGAAGGTCTTGTCCGCCTCCACCTCGAGCCCGGCGCGGATGTCCGTGACGATCTCGCGGGCGTCCTTGGCGCGGATCCGCCCCTCCTCCTGGGAGGGAGCGAAGGCCTTCGTGATGATCGTGAACATCTCCTTGTCGTCGAAGTTCTCCCGCTTGTCGAAGCGGTGACGGAAGAACTGCTCCCACTGCCGCTTGCCGGCGCGGTCGTCGCGCAGGACCTCCAGATCGAGGTAGTAGGCCGCGGACTGGGCATCGGGGTCCACCGAGCCCGGGTCCTTGATGAACTCGGCGGCCTCCGTCTGCAGGTTGTTGACCTGCTCGGCGGACAGCCGCGCGACGGCCCGGAACGCGCCCAGGCGGCGGTCGATCTCGTCCTGGAGCTTCTCGTGCAGCCGCTGCCAGAACGTGATCTTGAGCCAGTCGCGGTTGTCGTTCTGGAGCTTGTCGAAGTCGTTCTGGGCCGCCCGCTTCGCGGCCAGGAACTTCTTGTTCTCGCCGAACGCGAGGGCCGAGCGCTTCGCCGCCGCGGCCAGCCGCTGCTCCATCTCCTTGACGGACTCGGCCACCTCCTGGGAGTCGAGGTTGCCCAGGTTCTCGGTGGCCTCGAAGAGCCAGCTGCTGTCTTCGATCTCTTCGGACGGACCGATCCGCCGCTCCTGACGCCCGTCCTCCAGGCGCCACGTCTCGGCCGCCAGCTTGACCAGGAAGTAGCGCTGGGCGAGCGGGTTGACGTCGCTCTTGCGGAAGAACTCGGCGACGAACCGACCGGACTCGATGTCGGCGCTGACCGAGCTGAGCTTCTCCATCACCCGGGCGCGGGAGTCGTTGACGTCACGGCGCATCTGGTTCAGGGGCCGCTGCAGGGACGTGGAGGCCTCGCGGATCTGGACCGGGTCCAGGGGCTCGATGTCCACCAGGGAGTCCACCTCGTCGAAGATCTCCGACAGCCGCTGTCGGAAGAGCTCGCGCAGCTTGTCGCCCCGCTCGTTCTCCTGCAGGTGGATGGCCGTGAAGACCCCCACCAGTTCCTCTTCGGCCTCCAGATCGGCCTTGTGCGCGACCCACAGCGCGAACTTGCCGTCCACCTGCTTGTTCTGCTCCGCCTCGCTGAGCAGCTGGAAGCGCTTGTCCTCCCAGTCCACGGCGAAGCGCGGGTCGTCCCCGAAGTTGAGGAACTTGTCGAAGGCGCGGGCCACGTAGCGGCGGCGGGCGTAGGACAGCAGGTCCTTGCGGGGGAAGTGCAGCACCGAGCTGCCGTAGCTGCCGTAGTGCACCGTGAAGTGGCCCTGGGCCAGGGTCTTCTGATGCTTTTCGTAGTTGTCGTACTCCCCCTCCTGGGAGCCGAGCAGGGGGCTGAACACCTGCAGGAAGCTCGCGTCGGCCAGCGCGTCGTAGTGGCGCTCGACACCGAGCTCGGCGGGCTTGTCGATGAGGTACAGCAGCGCGAAGGGCCGGGAGTTCACGAAGGTGGGCCGGCGCGCCACGGGGTCGTAGTGGAACTGCTCGGACTGCTGGCGCCCCGGGTAGCCCAGCCGCGTGAGGTGCTCGATCTCCTTGAGGGCGGCGTACGCGTTGGCGTTGATGTCCTGCTGCAGGACCTGCTCCACGAAGCGGTAGAACAACGACGGCAGCATGAAGTTGCCGACGATCTTGGCGCGGCCCCAGCCGTGGTCGTCGATGACCCGGCGGATCAGGTACGCCATGGACACAAAGGACCCGCTGCCCGTGCCGCCGGCCCCGCTGCCGTAGATCATCACGTTGACGACGCGGTCCCGGTCTTCGCGGTAGGGCGTGTCCGGCTTCGTCATCTCGTCGAGGATGCGCTCGAGCTTGGCGATCATGCCGGCCCGGTCGTCCTCGAGGTTGTAGTACAGAGACAGGCGCGACTCGATGCGGATCTGGCCCGCGCCGGGGGTGGCGCCCTCCCGGAAGCTGTAGTCCGGCGGCACCCACTGGGTGACCATCTCGTCCTCGGCCAGCTCGCGGTTGCCCCGCTTGCGGTCGATGTAGGTGGTCCGATCAAAGCTGCTGATCAGGAAGTGGTTGCGCTCCGGAACGTGCTTGATGCGCCCCAGATCGTGCTTGTTGGTGTCGACGGCGACGAAGTGCACCAGGGACCGGATCCGATCCCAGAACGGATGGCTCTCGAGCTTCTGGGCGATGCGGTCAACGACCTTGTTCCCAGACCCCCCCAGTCCGATGAAGATGAACGGCGAGAACTTCTCCGACTTCAAGATGCCCATCTGGTCCCCTCGATGATCCCGCGCGGGCGGCGCGGCCTGCGAAGTGTACGTCGTCCGACGGCCCGGGTTGGGGCGAGGGCCGGATCAGGGGTCTATCCTGCGCGGCATGTCTGACTCCCCTGCCCCATCCTCCTTCCTCGACTCCCCCCAGGCCGCCGCCCTGACCGGGGTCACGCCGTTCGAGATCCGCCACATCGCCGGCACGTTCGCCGGGCTCTGCCGCAGAAGGGTCGGCAAGGAGCCCCACGCCCTGTCCGGCTCGGACATGCACGGCGTGCTCGGGCACCTGCTGCCCGAGGAGTTCAAGCGGCTGGACCCGCGGGCGAACAAGGTGCCCGCGGTGCTGCTGGCCTACATCGAGTTCCTGATCGCCACCCACCCCGACGCGGACGCAGACGGGCTGCGGGACGGCTACCACGGCACGATCGGCGAGTTCCTGGAGACGGTGGCCACAGGGGTGAACCCCCACGCCCACCACCACCACGGCGACAAGCAGGAGACCGTGGTGCGCCAGGACCCCAAGGCCGGCCGCAACGACCCCTGCCCCTGCGGGAGCGGAAAGAAGTTCAAGAAGTGCCACGGGAGGTCGGCATGACCGGGCTGCCGCGCTTCGGCGAGCTCGCGCCGACAGAGCCCGACGAGGCCCTGCTCCGCGCCGCCTACGCCGAGGTCATCGGCCTCGTATCCGACCCGGGCACCGACGTCGCCGCGGCGGTCAGCGCGTGGGAGGCGGCGTCCCGCCCCGCCCGCCAGTGGCAGTCCTGGGCCTCGCTCCGGTTCTACCAGGACACCCAGGACGCCGACCGGAAGGCCGGGCGCCAGCGCGCGGACCGGCTGGACAGCCTGCTCAAGGAGCTCGACGACGCCGTGCTCGCGGCCCTTCTGGGGCGAGGCGACCAGGCGGCCCTGCAGGCCGTGGTGGGCCCGGCGGTGGTGGCCCGCTGGCAGGCGGATCGCGCGGGCTTTCATCCCGCCATCGCCGCGGACCTCGTGACCGAGCAGGAGCTCGTGGCGGAGTACTCGGCCCTCATGGCGGGGGCGAAGATCGCCTTCGGGGGGCGGGAGCACACCCTGGTCACCATCGACAAGGAGACCCTGTCGCCGGATCGACCGACCCGGCACGACGCGGAGCGCGCCCGCTGGGCCTGGTACGCCGACAACCGCGTCCAGCTCGACCGGATCTTCGACGACCTCGTGCGCCTGCGGGCGGGCATGGCGAAGACGATCGGCACCCCCGACTACGTCAGCCTCGGCTACCTGAACATGCAGCGCATCGACTACGACCGGCAGGACGTGGAGCGCTTCCGGGCCGAAGTGCGCAGCCGCGTGGTGCCCCTGGCGTCCACCCTCATGGAGGAGCTGCGAGGCAAGCTCGACGTGGACGCCGTCTGCCTGTGGGACGAGCCGTTCACCGACAGCGGCGGCCCGCCCCCCCTGCTGTGCGGCATGGATGGCCTCGGCGCCGCCGGGCTCGACGCCTTCGACCGGCTCGATCCCACCATCGGCGCGTTCTATCGGCAGCTGCACGAGCGAGAGTACCTGGACCTGGGCACGCGGCCCGGCAAGGCCGGCGGCGGCTTCTGTACGTGGTTCCACTCGGTGCGGTCCCCGTTCGTGTTCTGCTCCGGCAACGGCACGTCGGGCGACGCGCGCACCCTGGTGCACGAGGTGGGGCACGCCTTTCAGTGCTGGTCGTCCCGCGAGGCCCCGGTCAGCACCTGCGTGTTCCCGACCTACGAGAGCGCAGAGATCCACTCCATGGGGCTGGAGCACCTCGCCTGGCCGGTGCTCGACACGTTCTTCGGCGACCGGGCGGACGACTTCCGCCGCGACCACCTCGTGCGCGGCGTCCGCTTCATCCCCTACGGCGTGGCGGTGGACCACTTCCAGCACCTCGTGTACGAAAACCCCGACGCGAGCCCCGCCGACCGGCACGCCATGTGGCAGCAGATGGAAGCCACCTACCTGCCCTGGCGGCAGTACGGCGATCTGCCCCACGTGGGAGAGGGCGGGCTGTGGCAGCGGCAGCGGCACATCTACGGCCGTCCGTTCTATTACATCGACTACACGCTGGCCCTCACCTGCGCGCTGCAGCTGTGGGCGTCGTCGCTGCAGGACCACCCCGCCACCATGGAGCGGTACCACGCCCTGTGCAGCAAGGGCGGCACCCTGGCGTTCCAGGAGCTGTGCGCCTCGGCGGGCCTGACCTCGCCCTTCGAGGCGGGCTGCCTGGACGACGTCGCGCGCCGGGCCGAGGAGTGGCTGGCCGCCCACTGAGGACCAGCGTAGGTTTGCGCCATGAAGCGCATCCTCCTGCTCCTGGCCCTGCTCCCCCTGCTGTCCTGCGCCGAGAACGAGATCGTGGCGTTGGAGCCCGGCTTCTCCATCGGCTGGCCCGTGGCCAACGGCTGGGATCCGGGCAACCTGGACACCTCCGTGCTCAGCTTCGGTGAGGTCACGACGGGCTCGGCGGCCATGATCCCCGTGCAGATGTCCAACGGCGGCGACGCCGGGCTCACGATCTGCGGCGTGTACCTCGCGGCCCTGGCGTTCGACGAGGCCGGCGCGATCATCAACGAGCTCCGGATCGAGGCGGATCCCGAGCTGAGCCAGACCCCCCTGCCCATGGACACGATCCCCGCCGGCGCGGGCATCCAGGTCCAGCTCCGGTACGTCCCCCTGCTGGAGCACGCGATCACCGCAGGGGTCTACCTGGTCATCAAGCACGAGCTGAACTGGGACTGCGAGGCCAACACCGGGTCGGCGCTGGCGATCCCTGTGCTCGGCCAGGCCCTGGGGGATCCGATCCCCGACATCTACAGCAAGCCCGCGTTCATCGACTTCGGCACCACCCTGCTCGCCAACGCCGTGCCTCCGCAGCAGGCGCTGGTGGGCAACGCCGGGCCGGGCTTGCTGGAGATCGGCACCGTCAGCATCGCCGATCCGACCCACTTCGGACTGGACGCCAGCGCCCTCACGGACAGCAACCTGAGTCTGGGAAACTGGGCGTTCCTGACCGTGTTCTTCAACCCCCAGGGGGCGGGGGTGCACAGCACCGACATCATCATCACCAGCAACGATCCCGACGAGGCCGAGTACCGGATCCCCGTCACGGGCACGGCCGACGACACCCCCATCGACGATCCCGGCGACGACGACGACGACGACGACAGCTCACCTCCCCCGAGCACCGGCGTGCCCATCGCGGTGTGCGGCGGCACGATCTTCGCCAACCCGTTGGAGGTGGTCTCGGTCTCGAGCTTCTCGTTCCACACCGGTGGGTTCGGACCCACGCTGTCCTTGCAGTACAGCTGGACGCTGACCCCCGTCGCCGGCTCCATCACCACCCTGAGCGGCGCCAACACCTCCACCGCCACCACGAACCCCTACGTGGACCTGGTGGGCACCTACGTCGCGCACCTGACCGTCACCGACTCCGCGGGGCTGACGGACAGCTGCGACCAGACCATCGAGGTCCTGCCCCCCGAGAACTTCCGGGTGGAGCTGTTCTGGGACGCGGAGGACGACTTCGACCTGCACCTGCTCGAGGCGAACAACGGCAGCGGCGCCCAGGGCACCCCGTTCACCGGGGGCGACTGCTACTTCGGCAACTGCCAGAGCCTGGGCCTGGACTGGGGCGTGCCGGGCGACATCTACGACAACCCGTACCTGGATCTGGACGACATCGGCGGCCTGGGGCCCGAGAACATCAACATCACCGACCCGGCGCTGGCGCCCTACGCGGGCTGGTACCAGGTGATGGTGGATGACTACACCGGCAGCTCGGACGACAACTACGGCACCACCAACGGCACCGTGAACATCTATCTCAACCAGGTGCTGGTGCAGACGTACGGCTTCTCGATGTCCGGGGAGGGAGCCCCGTACTACGTGGCGAAGATCCAGTGGCCGTCAGGCTCCGTGGTGCCCTGCAACGGCCTGGGTGGGTGCCCCTGAGGATCAGTACAGGAGCTCGACCCAGCGCCCGCCGGCGGTGAGCTCGGCCTTGCGGCGCTGCCACTCCTCCTCCGAGCCCGCGAGGCCCTCGAAGACCACGTCCAGCTCGTCGCTCACCGACTCCAGGCCGGCGACGTACACCACCGTGCGGGGGCTCTGCAGCATGTGCCACAGCTCGGCGCCGCGGTCCCCGACGGCCTTGTCCCAGTCGATGCGCCGGCTCCAGTGGGGTCGGGCCGACAGCGCCGTGAACGCCTCGAAGGTGGGCTTGTCGTAGTACTGGGCGAAGTCGTCCCGCTCGTCGTTGAGGTAGGCGAGATCGAGGCCGCTGCGCCCTCCGTAGAACAGCCAGATCCGGCCGGTCCACTCGGGGTGCTCCTCGTACAGGTGCCGCACGAACGCGCGGAACGGCGCGATGCCCGTGGACGTCGCGATCATCACGAGGTCCGCGTCCGGATCCGACGGCACCTCGAACGGCAGGCCGAAGGGTCCCGTGAGGTTGATGGTGTCCCCAGGCTTTGCGTCGCACAGGTAGTTGGACGCCACGCCCGGGTGGCGCTCCCCGCTGTAGTCGTCGATGTACCAGCAGCGCCGCACCGCGATGCTGAGGCGGTGCTTCCCCTCGGGCACCGAGGCCACGCTGTACAGCCGCAGGTGCTCGGACTGGCCGAACTCGGACTGGCCGGGGGCGAGCACGCCGATGCTGCGTCCTACCTGCAGGTCCATGTCCTGGCTCAGCTCGAGCACGATCTCGCGCACCTCCGCTTCGGACTCGGGGGGCGTGAGGCGCTCGCTGCTGACCACCTTGGCCGTGAACCGCTCGTTGGTGTCGTAATCCTCAATGCGCATGACTGGTCTCCAGATCGTCTTTTTCACAGCGTCGTGTGCACATGCAGTCGCCGCAGCCGCCGGTGCGCCCCGGGGGCAGCGCCGGAGCGACCGTGCGGTTCCAGAGTCGTTCGATGGACCACCAGCCGACCACCAGGCCGATGGTCAGCAGGGCGCCCTTGGCGTACATCCACAGCATCAGCCGAGCCCCCCGAAGCCCATGAAGCAGACCGACAGCAGGCCCGCCAGCACCAGGGTCACCGCGGTGCCCTGCACCATCTGGGGCAGATCGGCCAGCTCCAGGCGCTCCCGCAGCCCCGCCAGCAGCACCAGGGCCAGCATGAAGCCGAGCCCCGCCCCCAGCGCGTACACGATGCAGTGCACGAAGTTGTAGCCCTTGTTGGTCTGGAACAGCGCCAGGCCGAGGATCGCGCAGTTGGTGGTGATGAGCGGCAGGAAGATCCCCAGCGCGCGGAACAGTGCCGGGCTGACCTTCTTGATGAACATCTCGACCAGCTGCACGGTGCTGGCGATGACCGCGATGAAGGAGATCAGCTGCAGGTACTGGGCATCGATGGCCACCAGCAGCAGGTTGATCCCGAACGCCGCCACCGAGCTGACCAGCATCACGAAGATGACCGCGCCGCCCATGCGCGAGGCCGTCTCCATCTTCCCGGACACGCCCAGGAACGGGCAGATCCCCAGGAAGTAGGCCAGCACGAAGTTGTTGACCAGGCAGGCGTTGACGAAGGTCGTCCACAGGGCTTCTTCGTTCATGACGCCTCCCCTGCCGCCTGGCGCTCCTTGCGCAGCCCCCACCAGTTGAAGAGCAGCAGCCAGCCCGCGAGGGTGAAGAACCCGCCGCTGGGCAGCACCATCACCACCCAGGGCTGGAACTGGTCGTGCATCACCTGCAGGCCGAACAGCGTTCCAGACCCCAAAACCTCCCGCACCGCGCCCAGGCACATCAGCCCGACCAGGAATCCCAGGCCCATGCCCAGGGCGTCGAGGACCGAGCGACCCACGGTGTTCTTCGAGGCGAAGGCCTCGGCCCGCCCCAGGATCAGGCAGTTCACGACGATGAGGGAGATGAAGGCCCCCAGCGCCTTGTGCAGGTCCAGGCTGATCGCCTGGATCAGGTAGTCCACGATGGTCACGAAGGTCGCGATGATGAGGATGTAGGTGACGATCCGCACCTGCTTGGGCACGAACTTGCGGAGCAGCGAGACCACCGTGTTGCTGCCCACCAGCACGAACAGGGTGGCCGCGCCCATGGCGAACCCGTTGAGCGCCGTGTTGGTGACCGCCAGCACCGGGCACATGCCCAGCACCTGCACGAACACGGGGTTCTCCCGCCACAGGCCCTTGATGAACTCGTCGGTCGACGACGGGAGGTCGTCGGGCAACACGGTGTCGCTCACTGCGCCCCTCCCTTCACGAAGTCGCCCTTGCGGGGCTGGATGCGCGGGCCCCAGGCGGCGGAGCTGGCGGCGAGGATGTCCGTGACCGCCACGGACGAGATGGTGGCCCCGGAGATCGTGTCGATCTGCCACGGATCGGTCTTCTTGCCCGGCTTGACGTGCTCGACGGTGTGCAGCGGCCCGGTGCCCTCGGCGTTCAGTCGCACGTCCAGGGCCACGAAGTTGGCCAGGAAGCCAGGATCCGTCTCGATCCGCGTGCCCAGGCCGGGGGTCTCCCGGCTCTCCAGCACCTTGATCCCGACGATGGTCTGCGCCTCGGGCGAATAGCCATACAGGAGCGCCACCATGTCCTGGTAGCCCATCCCATGGGCCTCGATGGCCAGCCCCACGAGCCGCCCATCACCGTCGTACCCGGCGTGCAGGCGCTCTTCGGCCGCCTGCCCCGGCACCGCTTCCGTGAAGGAGCCGTCCGCCTGCCAATCGAAGCTGGCGCTGGACGTCGCCGCCGGCAGCACCTCGAAGATCGCGGCCTGCAGGGCCTCGGCCCGGTTCTTGGCGATGATCGGCTTCGTCAGGGCGAAGGCAGACACGATGAGGAACCCGCACAGCAGGCCGATGCCCACCAGGGCCCTGTACATGGGCCAGATCGGGGGCATCACCACCGGCTCGGCGGCCACCGCCGCGGGCTCGTCGGACGCGCTCATGACGCCCCCCGACCGGTGCCGTAGATCCGCGGCTGGAAGAGCTTGTCGAGGTGCGGCGTGGCCGCGTTGCCGAGCAGGATGGCGTACATCATCCCCTCCGGCATGCCGCCCCAGACCCGGATGACCACCGTGAGCACGCCGATGAGCGTGCCGTACACGACGATCCCCCGGGTGCTCATGGGCGAGCCCACCATGTCGGTGGCCATGAACACCGCCCCGAGCATCATCCCGCCGGACAGGAGCATGAACTGCGGCGGCGGGTAGGCCGCGGAGTCGTGCAGGTACAGGGCCCCGGAGACCGCCGCGGTGGCCGCGAAGATCACCACCGGGATGCGCCAGTTCATCATCTTGCGGGCCACCAGGTACAGCCCCCCGAGCAGGATCAGGACGGCGCACGTCTCGCCCACGGATCCGGACACGTTGCCCAGCAGCAGGTCCATGTCCGCGGTGAGCTGGTGGTCGAACTTCCAGGCCGACAGCGGCGTCGCGCCGGACACCACGTCCACCACGGGGCGGCTCAAGGGCGCCGTCGTGATCGACGAGGCGAGCCCCGAGAAGCGGTCCTCGGTCAGCGCCGCGACCCAGGTCGTCATGGGCACCGGGAAGGCCGCCTGGAGCACCGCCCGACCCACCAGCGCGGGGTTGAGCGGGTTGTTGCCCAGACCGCCGAACATCGCCTTGCCCAGCCCGATGCACAGAAAGCCCCCCACGAACGTCATCCACAGGGGCAGCGCGGGCGGCAGGGTGAGCCCGAAGAGCAGGCCCGTGATGACCGCGGAGCCGTCGAAGATGGTCGTGGGCTTGTCCGAGGCGCGGCACAGCAGGTGCTCGGTGAGCACGCAGGACAGGGTCGCCATGGTGAGCGTGGCCACCGCCGCCCACCCGAACGCGTACACCGCGAACAGCGTCGTGGGGGCCAGCGCGATCACCACGTTCCACATGATGGCGTTGGTGCTCGACCCCTGGTGCACGTGGGGCGAGGTCTGGATGTCCAGGGTGCGGCCGGGCATCAGGCGCCTACCTTGCGCAGGTTCGCCTTGGCCACGCGGAACCGCTGGACCAGGGGGATGTGGGAGGGACACACGAACGTGCAGGAGCCGCACTCGAAGCAGTCCATCAGCCCGAAGTCGTCACGCATCTGTACGTGGCGTCCCTTGCGGGCGAGGACCCCAAGCTGGCTGGGGTTCAGGAAGATGGGGCACGCGTCCACGCAGTAGCCGCAGCGGATGCACGGCTGCTCGGGGGCCGCCGCCTGGGCGCCCGTCTGGGCCGACGTGAACGCCACGATCCCCGAGGTGCCCTTGACCACCGGGATGTCCAGGGAAGGCACCGCGGGCCCCATCATCGGTCCGCCCATGAACACGCGGGACAGGTCTTCGTGCATGCCCACGGTCTGCATGAGGAAGCGCAGGGGGGTGCCGATGGGGATCCGGTAGTTGCCCGGGTCCAACACGGCCGGCCCCGTGACCGTGATGACGCGCTCCTGGATCCCGCGCCCCTGTGGGAGCAACCGCCCGATCTCGGCCGTGGTGGCCACGTTGATGCAGACCGCGCCCACGTCCAGGGGCAGCTTGCGGGACGGCACCTCGCGCCCCAGCAGCACGGTGATGAGCATCTTCTCGGCGCCCTGGGGGTACTTGACGGGCAGGACCGCGATCGTCACCGGCAGGTCGTCGGGCACGCCAGCGCGCATGGCCTCGGCGGCGTCGGGCTTGTTCGCCTCGATGCCCACGATGGCCCGGGACGCTCCCGTGGCGCCGAGCAGGTAGCGGATCCCCCGGAAGACGTCGGCGGTCTGCTCGAGCATCACCCGGTGGTCGGTGGTGAGCCACGGCTCGCACTCCACGCCGTTGATGATGACGACGTCCACGGGCTTGTCGTCGGGCACGCTCAGCTTGACGTGTGTGGGGAACGCGGCGCCTCCCAGCCCCACGATGCCGGCCTGCTGGATCGCCGCCAGGATCTCGGCCTTGGGGGCGTCCCATCCGCAAGGAGTTCCCTGGGCCACATCCTGGGTGGAGCCCGGGAACGGCTCCAGGAACACGCTGGGCACCATCGAGCCCTTCGCGGACGGCGCGAGACCAAGCCGCTTGACGACGCCCGAGGCCGGGGCGTGCATCGCCACCGACATCCACCCGTCCGGCTCCGCCAGGAGCTGCCCCCGCGCCACCTCCTGGCCCTCCCGCACCACCGGTCGGCTCGGCGCGCCGATGTGCTGCGAGAGCGGCACCACCAGCACCGGGGCGAACGGGAACTGGCGGATCCGCTCCCCACGCGTGGCGTCCTTGGACTCGGGGGGATGCACCCCGTGTCGGAACGTCTTGCGGACAAAGAGGCCCATTGGCGGCTAGTTGAAGGGCTCGGCGCGCTTGATCAAGCCGTCGATGCCCTTCTCGCTGCGGTCGGCCGGCAGGCCCGGGTGGATCACCCCCGCGGTGCACAGCTCCGCGGCCTTGACCAGCTGCTTGAACGTGCCCGCCGAGGCGTCGGCGATGTAGGCCTTCTTGCTGTCGTCGTACTTGAACATCTTCTTGTTGATGTTGATGCACTCGTCGCAGGCCGTGCACTCGGGGCTGTCGATCCACGGGGCCAGGAAGTCCCCGCTCGCCGCCGGGGCGCCGTTGCTCGGTCCCGGCGCAGCGAGGGCCGTCAGCGCCGCCGTCGCGCCGCCGGTGCCGCCCGTAGCCAGG
>CALAGR010000323.1 GCA_937891735.1 uncultured Pseudomonadota bacterium
CCGTCGCCATGGCGGGGGGCTCGGGCGCAGGCTGGAGCGCCGGGGCGTGGCGGGGCGTCGGGTCGACCGGCTGGGGTGCGAGGTTCTGGGCGATCTGCGCGGGAGGCACCCCCAGGGCGGGCACGCTCACGTTGGACAGGGTGACGCGATCCGGGGCTCGGCCGAGGATCCCCATCAATCGCCCGACGTAGGCGCGGATCCGATGCCACGACAGGTCGATCTTGAGCCGGTCGGCGACGAACTGCAGGTCGTTGCGGACCGAGTCCATCTCCTGGTAACGCCCGTCCACGTCCGCCGACAGCATCTTCGCCACGACCATGCGCAGCCCCGGCTCCACGCCGAACTGGGCCAGCTCGTCGATGGTCACCCGTCGCTCGCGCACCTGGTGGATCGCCTTGAGGTAGTTGTCGCCATCGATCAGCGGGCGCCCCGCGAGCATCTCGTAGAACACCGAGCCCAGCGAGTACACATCGGAGGCGGCCGTGAGTCGGTCCTCGCCAAAGGCCTGCTCGGGGGACATATAGTTGGCGGTGCCCTGGACGAGCCCCCCCGTGACCGACCCGTCGCCGACGTGGGCGATGCCGAAGTCGGTGAGCTTGACCACTCCACGGCGGCTGAGCATGACGTTGCTGGGCTTGATGTCCCGGTGGATGAGGGGCGTCGGGTTGCCCTCCGGATCCACCGCGTTGTGCGCGTAGGCGAGGGACTCGGTGAGGCTCAGCGCCACGTGGAAGAAGAAAGGCCGGGGGATCCTGGTCTTGCGGGTGCGGTGCACCTTGACCGCGGCGGCGAGATCGATGCCGTCCACGTACTCCATGACGACGTAGTACTCGTCGCCGATGCGCCGCAGGTCGAAGACACGAACGATGTTGGCGTGCTCGAGCTGCCCGAGCAGGCGCGCCTCGCGGACGAGCTGCCGGATGAAGTAGCTGTCCATGGCCAGGCCACGGTGCAGCCGCTTGAGCGCCACGCGCGTGCGGAAGCCGTCGTCCCCCATCCGCTCGGCGAGGAACACATCAGCCATGCCCCCTTCACCGATCTTGTGAAGGAGGCGGAACTCGCCGCGCACGCCGAGGCCCTCGGACATCCGACTCCCGCGCTCTCCGGAGCCGCTACTCGCCCTGCCGGAGGACGCCTGTGCCCGTGTTGGTGTCCCCGACGGTCGTGTCGACGAGGTTGCCCACGTCTTCGATGTCGATGGTGTCGGGGTACAGGGTGGTGTCTACCTGCAAGGTGCCGCGCTCGAACAACACCGAGTCGCGCCAGATGTGATAGCCCGGCTTGTAGATCGTGACCTCGTAGTAATAGCCCGGGGGCATTCCGAGGTCCGTGCCGCCCTCGTCCGAGATGTGATCGACCACCCAGCGCCCACCTTCGGTGGACACAGCGAGGCCTCGGGAGCCTTCGGGGAGCTCTTCCGCCTGGGTCGCGCCCCGCCCCCGCTCGGTGGTCTCGCCAGGAGCCTGCGGCAGGACCGAGATCTTGGCGAAGGCGATCGGCTTGCCCTCTGGATCCAGCACCAGACCGGCCAGCATGTCTGGTTCCTTGGACTTGCCGCGGGCGCCACTGGTGGTCTCACACGCAGACAGCGCCAACGCGAAGCAGACCACGAGGAGCAGGAGCGGACGGGCTGATCGAGCGGTCATTCAGACCTCCATGCGCCGGGGGGTATGGCGAACGGCCCGGGGAGAGCGTGCGGCTCAGGCCCGGGCCGTGGTGGGGAGCGTCTGGTGCCCTACCCGCCGCTGTTGTCGCCCTGGGGGCGCGGAATCACACCGTTGTCGTTCTCTGTCGGATCGAGGCCGCCGGCGGACCCCTCCGGGTAGTCGCTGCACCCCACGGAGTGCACGACTTCGCTCAGGTTGTCGGCGCAGACCTCGCGCACGCTGCGCTGCCGTTCGAGGTCGAGCCCGCCCATGACCTGATCCACCCGGATCTGGCACGTAGCGATGTAGTCGTCGGCGTTCTCGTAGCCGAAGTCGGCCCACAGGGCCTCCCAATGCTCGAGGCAGCCGTCGACGTAGCGCGCGTTCTCGACGCACGCTCGCTGGCACGTCTGCAGACAGCCGGAGCCGAGGAAGGCACCGGCCAGCAAGCACGAAGCCAAGAGCAAGCGAACGTTCCGGGCCATCATCTCTCCTTGTGCTCTACCGGCTGGAAGGTCTACCACGGCGCAGCCCTTCCATGCATGAGCCGCGCGGCATTGTACCGCTGCTTGGGGCTCGCCCGGTCACGGTCGAGGAACAGACGCGATCGTGCCGCCCCCCAACACCTCTGCGTCGGCGCCGTAGAGCACGACGGCTTGCCCGGGGGCCACCGCCCGGACGGGATCGGCGAGCTCGATGTCGATCTGCCCGTCGCACTCGGACCACTCCTTGAGGACCGACGGGCCCCCGCGGTAGCGCACGCGAACGCCCACCTGTTCGTCGGACCCCGGCCGACGCAGCCAGTTCCATTCCTTCGCCAGGAACCGCGTGACCTCCAGTCGATCCGCGCGGGCCACCACGAGGCGCCCACGCCCAGCGTCGATGCGCTGCACATACAGGGGCTCGGGGGCCGCGACGCCGATGCCCTTGCGTTGACCGATGGTGAAGGCGTGCACGCCTCCGTGCATGCCCAGGACCTCGCCTCGCTCATCGACGATCTGCCCGGGAGCGCCGGCTCCGCCCGCTCGCGCCACGAAGGCGGCGGTGTCCCCGTCCGGGATGAAGCACACGTCCTGGGAGTCGGGCTTGCGGCTGACGCGCACGCTGAGGCGCTCGGCCTCGGCCCGGACCACGTCCTTGGCGAGGTGGCCCAGGGGAAAGCACAGGCGGGGCAACGCGTCCCGGCGGATGCCGTACAGGAAGTAGCTCTGGTCCTTGCGCGGGTCCACGCCTCCCAGCAACCGCGGGCCCGCCTCGCCGACCACGATGCGCGCGTAGTGCCCCGTGGCCAGCCAGGCCGCGCCCAGCTCGCGGGCTCGGTGAAGCAGGCGGTCGAACTTGAGGTGGTTGTTGCAGCGCACGCACGGATTGGGGGTCTCGCCGCGCTCGTACGCGGACACGAATGGATCGATGACTTCGGTCTGGAACTGCTCGCGGTAGTTGAGCAGGTAGTGGGGCACTCCCAGGTCGCGGCACACCCGCCGCGCGTCCAGGATGTCCGCGGGGGTGCAGCACCCTCCGTCCGGGCCCTCGGGATCGACGTCCTCCCACAGGGACAACGTGATGCCGATCACCTCGCATCCACGCTCGTGCAGGAGCGCCGCGGCGACGGAGCTGTCCACCCCTCCGCTCATGGCCACGACCACGCGGTCGCCGGCCCGGGGCAGCTGCAGGTCCATGACGCTCAGCTGCCGGCGGCGAGTCGTCGGAGCTTGGAGACCTCTTCGACCACCGCATCGATCACCGCATCGACCTGCGCTTCGTCGTTGGACGCGCCCAGCGAGAAGCGGATGGCCGCGTCGAGCCACTTCGGGTCCTTGGCGAGGGCCACGAGGACGTGGCTGGGATCCAGGGAGCCGGAGGTGCAGGCCGATCCGGTGGAGATGGCGATGCCGCGCAGGTCAAGGTTGAGGACCAGGGCCTCGCCGTCCACGCCGGCGAAGGACAGGTTGCTCGTGTTGGGCAGCCTGCTCGCGATGTCGCCGTTGATCTCGATGCCGTCGATGCGCGCTCGCAGCCCGCGCTCCAGCCGATCCCGCAGGCCTCCGAGCCGCCCGTGCAGGTCTTCGGCGAGGCTGTCCTGGGCTCGCGCGGCGGCCCGGCCGAAGCCGACGATGCCGGCGGCGTTGTAGGTGCCGCAGCGGCGCCCGCGCTCCTGACCGCCCCCCCGGATGTAGGGCTCGAAGGGGGTCTTGCGCTTGAGGTACAGGGCGCCGCAGCCCTTCGGACCGTAGATCTTGTGGGCCGAGATCGACATCAGGTCCACGCCCAGGTCCCGCACGTCGATGGAGACCTTGCCCAGCGCGTTGACCGCGTCGCAGTGGAACAAGGCGCCGCGCTCGTGCGCGATGGCGGCCATCTCCCGGATGGGGTTGATGTTGCCGATCTCGTTGTTGGCGAGCATCACCGAGGCGAGCACGGTGTCGTCACGCAGCGCGTCCGCGAACCGATCCAGGTCGTGTCGGCCCGCGGAGTCCACCGGCAGCCAGGTGACCTCGGCCCCGTGCAAGGACGACATGTAGTTGCCCATGTCGATGATGGCCTTGTGCTCGATCGATGAGCTGACGATGTGTCGGCCGCGCTCACGCTGCGCGATGGCCACGCCCAGGAGCGCGGTGTTGTCCGCCTCGGTGCCGCCGGAGGTGAAGACGATGTCCCGCGAGGGCGCGTTGATCAGGGCCGCGACCTGGTCGCGGGCGTCATCGATGCGGCCCGCAGGCTCACGGCCCGCCCAGTGGATCGACGACGGATTGCCCCACTCCTCTGTGTACAGGGGCCACATCGCCTCCAGCACCTCCGGATGCACCGGCGTCGTGGCGTTGTGGTCCATGTAGATCCTGCTCATCGGCTGCTCTCCGGCGGGCCCGCGGGCGCGAATTCGACGCGTTGGGCGAGCGCCGCGGCCATCTTGGTGCCGATTCCGTCGACCCGCAACAAGTCCGGTGGTGCATGCAGGAGCCCCTGCTCGGCGGCGGCGGCGAGGCGGGTGGCGAGCCGGGGCCCGATTCCGGGCAGGGCCTCCCAGGCCTCGGCGTCGGGGCAGTCGGCCCGAACCGGCCAGCCGAGAAGGACCGCGTGTGCGGGCGCCAGCGCGCCGGGGTCGACCTGGGGCGGGGTGCGGGGCTCCCCACGGGGGGCGTTCCACGCGAGCAGCGCGCACAGCGGGATGGCCAGACTCAGCAGGCCCAGGGCGTCCAATCGTCGGTTTCGGTCCACGTCTCCCCCTTGCCGGGCCCTGGCATGGTGAGGGCCCACGACACATCTGCGCCGCCCCCCTCAGCCAGGGTGACGCGCCGACCGCCTGTCGCATGGTCCAATCGAAGCCAGAGTGCGTGCTGCGGGATGAGCTCCGGGACTCGATCCGCCCACTCGACCACGGCCAGCGTCACTCCGTCGGTGAATCGCTCGGGGAGGCCGATGTCCTCGGCTTCATCGAGGCCATCCAGCCGGTACAGATCCACGTGCAGCAGGGGCACGCGGGTCGGATACTCGTTGCAGACCGTGAAGGTGGGGCTTTGTACCGGAACGTCCGGGGGCAGGTCCAGGGCATCCGCCAGCCCCTGGACCAGGGTGGTCTTGCCGGCCCCCAACGGACCGACCAGCGCCAGCAGATCCCCCGGTCCGAGGACCGCGGCGAGGGCCTGCCCGAGGGCGCGGGTGGCGGCTTCGTTCGGCAGCAGCGCCGTGATCGCCATCACGGGGGATCCCAGCCCGGCGGATCGACCAGGAACCCCAGGGGCAGGATCGGATCCTGCGCGCGCACGAGGGCCCTCCCCAGCCAGGTCGCGATGTCCCCGGCCACCAGGCTCACCTCCCCTGCCCTCTCAGCCGCGAGGTCCCCCGCCAGCCCGTGCCAGAACACCGCCGCGCAGGCCGCGGCAGAGGCCGGGAGCCCCCGGGCCAGCAGCGCGCCAAGCACCCCCGTCAGGACGTCGCCGGAGCCCGCCGTGGCCATGCCGGGGTTGCCCGTGGGGTTGAGCCAGGCACCTCCGTCCGGCGCTGCGACGACCGTGCCCGCACCCTTGAGGACCACCACCGCCCCGCTTCGGGATGCCAGACCCTGGGCTTCGGGCACGCGGCGGTCCCGCAGGTCGGCGGTCGAGCTGCCGACGAGGCGCGCCATCTCGCCCGGGTGCGGCGTGAGCACCCGGCTCGAAGCGGCCGGTGCGACCGGCACCCCACCGAGCGCCAGCGCGTTGAGCCCGTCGGCGTCGATCACGGTGGGCACGGGGGCGTGGTGGTACAGGTCCCGGACCAGCGCCACGGTGCCCGGGTCCGTTCCGAGGCCGGGGCCCAGAGCGAGCGCGTCCCGGGTCATCGCGAGGGCCATCAGGGTGGCCCGGGAGGTCTGATCGAAGGTGCCTGCGGCGCTGCCCGGCACCCGCTCCATCATGATCTCGGGGGTGATCCGGGCGAGGCTGTCCGGCGGCATGCTCGCAGGCACGGCCAGGGTCACCAGACCCGCGCCAGCGCGCAGCGCGGCCTCGGCGCACAGCCGCGCGGCGCCCGCCTTGCCGGTGCTGCCCGCCACCACCAGCAGGTGGCCGAAGGAGCCCTTGTGGGCGTCCGCCGCGGCCCCCGTCAAGGGGCGCAGCGCGTCCGGTCCGAGCAACCGCAGGGCGTCTGCCTGGGGGAAGCGCGCCACGGGGATCCCGATGTCCGCCACGACCAGATGACCGCAGTGGCCGCGGCCCGGCTCGATGAAGTGGCCGCGCTTGCCCGCCGCGAACGTCACGGTGAGCGCCGCGCGCACCGCCGTCCCCTGGATCTGGCCCGTCGCCCCGTCGATGCCGGAGGGGATGTCCACCGCCACCACCGGCACTCCGGCGGATCCCAGGGCGTCGATCACCGCGGCCATCAGCCCCTGCGCCGGGCGGTCCAGCCCCGTGCCGAGGAGCGCGTCCACCAGGACCCCCGCGGCGCTCCAGGCATCCGCGTCCAGCTCCGAGACCGTCGAGACGACCCGGACCGGCACGTCCTGGGCGCGCGCCAGATCGAGCTGGGTTCTGGCGTCTCCCCGCAGCCGCCCCGGGTCCGCCGCGAGCACCACCGACGCGCGCACTCCCAGCCCCTGGAGCCGCCGGGCGACCGCCAGGCCGTCCGCGCCGTTGTTGCCGGGTCCCGACAGGACCAGCACCCCTCGCGCTCGGGCCGCCGGTCCGTGGGTCGCGAGCAGGGCCCGAACCACGGCGCCCGCCGCAGACTCCATGAGCACGAGCCCCGGCACGCCGAGTTCCTCGATGGTCCGGCGATCCAGCTCGGCCATCTCGGCGGGCGTGAGCAGCAGCATCACGGCGCCGTCCTGCGCGGACTCACCGCAGCAGATCCACCATGTCCCGGACGGCCTGCTCCAGGCCCGAGAACACGGCGCGCGCGATGATGGCGTGGCCGATGTTGAATTCGGCGATCCAGTCCAGATCCGCCAGGGCGCACACGTTGTGATAGTGCAGCCCGTGGCCGGCCGCGATGTACATGTCCAGCGAGTCGGCCACGGCGCAGGCGGCGTCGATGCGCTCCAGCTCCCGGGCGCGGTCCGCGTCGTCGCTCGCCTCGGCGTACGCGGCGGTGTTCAGCTCGATCATGTGCACGCCCGCGTCGCCCGCGGCCCGGACCTGCGCCACGTCGGGATCGATGAAGAGCGAGACCTGCATCCCGCCGGCGAGCAGGCGCGTCACCGCGGCCCGGACGGCGTGCGCTGCGCCCTCCGCGAGCAGGTCGAGGCCACCTTCGGTGGTCACCTCCTCGGGGCGTTCGGGCACCAGCGTGATGGTGTGGGGATGGATGCGCTCGGCGAGGAGCAGCATCTCCTCCTGCACCGCCATCTCCACGTTGAGCCGGGTCTGCACGGTGCGCACCAGGACCTCGAGATCCCGCTCCTGGATGTGCCGTCGGTCGAGCCGGATGTGCACGGTGATCTGGTCCGCGCCAGCCATCTCGGCGATCGCCGCGGCCGCGACGGGATCGGGATACGACGCCTGCCGGGCCTGCCGGATGGTCGCGACGTGGTCGACGTTGACCCCGAGCCGCACGACTGCGGGGCTGCGATCCCTGTCGGGCATGGAGCGCTCCTCCTCTTCGGCCGACGGTCCACCCGCGGCAGGCCGGATACTGCGCGGACTCAGCCTGGAATGCACTCCCGGGCGCACGCCTCGATCCGCTCCACCCAGGACCGCACGACCGCCGCGTCGGGCCCCTCCACCTGGATCCGCAGCACGGGCTCGGTCCCGGAGTACCGAAGCAGGTGGCGCCCTCCAGTCGGCTCCAGGGCCGCGGTGGCCTCCTGGAGCAGGCTGGTGAGGGCCGGCAGGCTCTCCAGGTCGGGCCGGGATCCGACGCGCACCTGGGCCGTAGACACCGGATAGCGCGGCACCGCCCCCAGCGAATCCGACAAGGGCATGCCCAGGAGCGCGGCCCTGCGCAGCACGTCAAGGGCCACCCGCGTGGCGTCTCCGGTGGGGCACAGGTCCGGCGTGAGTACGTGCCCCGAGGTCTCCCCGCCGAGGTTCGCCCCGCGGCTGGCCATCAGCGCGGACACGTTCCTGTCGCCGACGTCGGCACGCAGCAGATCCAGCCCCAGCCCCCGGAGGTGCTGCGCGAGGCCCGAGTTGCTGGTCTTCGTGCCGACCACCACGCCGCCGCGCAGCGAGCCGTCCGCCTGCATGCGCGCGGCCAGGAAGCCGAGGATCGCGTCTCCGTCGTGCACCACCCCTCGCTCGTCCGAGAGCATGATGCGGTCGCCGTCCCCGTCCACGGCCACCCCGCCGTCGGCGTTGTGTGTGACCACCGCGGCGGCGACCGCCTCGGGATGCACGGCGCCCAGGCCTTCGTTGATGTTCTGTCCGTCGGGTGGGGGCGCCAGCTCGATGACGGTGGCTCCGGCGCGGGCCAGCGCCTGCGGGAGCACCCTCCAGGCCGCACCGGAGGCCGTGTCCACCACCAGGGTCCACCCCTGAAGGGGGCGCGGCGCGTCGGCGGCGCTGGACTGCAGCGACTCGAGGTAGCCGGCCCCGGCCTCGGCGGCGAGATCGACGCAGGTGCCGGGCGGCCCCTCCCAGGTGCCCCCATCCCGGTACACGGCCACCGTCAGGTCCTGCAGGTCGTCGGAGATCTTGCCTCCGTCGGCCGCGAAGAGCTTGAGACCGTTGTCCTGCCAGGGGTTGTGGGACGCGGTGATCATCACCCCGCCGACCACGTCGCCCCGCTGGTGCAGGAACCAGCTCAGGCCCGGGGTGGGCAGGACCCCCAGGTCGATCACGTCCACGCCCGCGCTGCACAGGCCCGCGATCACGGCCGCGGAGAGCATGCCACCCGACCGTCGCGTGTCCCGGGCCACGGCGACCGCGCCGCTGCCCCCCAGGGCCTCGGCGAAGGACGCAGCCAGGCGCAGCGCCCCATCGGCGCTCAGGGGCCCCACTCCGGCGGGTCCCCGGACTCCGTCCGTACCGAACAGGCTCATTGCGGTGTCGGTCCTTCGGGCTGGCCCGGGTTCCCCTCTTCGGGCTGCGCGGGCTTCGGCGGGAGCAGAACGGACAGGCCGAACTTCTTCGGGGCGAGCTTGAGGACCCGCAGCCGGTCCGACCGCGGGTGGTCGATGCGCAGACGCACCCCGAGCCCCTCTCCGTCCTCCACCCAGGGGACCTCGATGGCCGGCGCCCCGGGCTCCGGAAGCGAGGCGGGGGGACCGGAGAGCTCGAGCACCAGCGAGTCGCTGCGCAGCGCGTCCAGCAGCGGCACGGGGCCCTCCAGGTGCACCACGGCGCTCGCGGTGGACAGCTTCAGGTCGGCGCGGTCCACCAGATCGCCGCCGAACCGGAGCTTGACGTCCCCGTACTCGCGTCCCGCGATCACCTCCTCGACCTGCATGCGCAGCCGCACCTTGGTGGCGCTCTCGGGCAGCAGATGCAGCCCCGTCAGGTCGAGGGGGATGTCGGCATCCACGCCGGTGCTGGCCCGCTTGAGATCGAGGGGCGTGGTGCGCACGAAGTCCAGCTCCATCAGGTCCTGGTGGGCTCCGACAAGGACCACTTCGTTGGGCTCGAGCTCGTGACCGGTCTGCACGAAGCCCGGAGGGAGCTCGCCGCGGGTGCGCAGCTGCACGGGCACGGTCCGGCGGGATCGCTCGTCGAGCTTCACGCGGATCATCGCGGGCGACACGGTGGTGATGCGCAGCGACGGCGGCCAGCCGGGCGGAGGCGTCCGAAAGCTGTGCTCGGTGGAGCCGGCGACCGCGGCCTCGAGGTCCACCATGTACCGCAGGCTCACCTCCTGGACCCGGGCCAGGGCGGCCCTGGTGCCGCTCGCCACGATGACGACCTGATCGGGCAGGGGGTCGTCGTTCATCAGCACCAGGTCGGCAGGAAGCACGTACTCGATGGGGGTCAGGAACGTGGCCTCGTTGGTCTGCTCGCCGTGCGCGTAGACCCACGCCAGCCCGGCCAGGACGAGGGCGAGGATCTTGAGCCCGAGATCGCGGCGCGCGATGACGATCAGGTCACGGAGGGAGGTCACGCGCCACCGTCCTTCGGCGGCACGATGGTCTTGGTGATCGTCGTGGCGGTGCCCGGGGCGCGGCTCGCGGCGACGGGCCGTTGGCTCCCGGACAGCGTGATGGCGCCGCGGTCCTCCTGCTCCTCATCGAGCTGCAGCAGCCGCTGGACCTCCAGCCGCAGCTCGTCGGGCGTGTCCACGACGTGCAGATCGCCGCGGAACGCGATGGACACGCGCCGGCGCTCCTCGGACACGCAGAAGATCAGAGAGTCGGTCTCTTCGGTCTGACCCATGGCCGCGCGATGGCGCGTTCCCAGGGACCGATCGATGTCCATGCGCCGGGTCAGGGGAAGGAAGGCTCCGGCCAGCCACACGCGCCCTGCGCGCACGACCACGGCGCCGTCATGGATGGGGCTGGTGGGCTGGAAGATCGCGACCAGCAGTTCCTCGCTGAGCTGCGCATCCACGTGCGTGGCGTCCACGCTCAGGGTGTCCAGATCCGCGGAGCGCTCGATGACGATCAGCGCCCCCTTGCCCTGATCCGCGAGGCGGAAGCAGGCCCTGGCGATCTGCTGGTACAGCCCCGTGCGCTCGCCGTCGATGGAGCGCCCGAACAGCGGATCACCGACCCGCGCGAGCCCCCGCCGGATGTCCTCCTGGAACAGGATGATCACCGACAGGACGAGGTACAGGCTGAACTCGTCGAGCAGCCAGCTGACCGTCTGCAGGGCCAGGATCGTGCTCAGGATGTACAGCCCGATGAGGGCCACGAGGCCCACCAGGACCTGGATGGCCCGGGTGCCCTTGATGATCAACAGGACCCGATAGAACAGATACGCCACGACGAGCACGTCGAGGGCGTCCATGGGCCGCAGATCCCGGAGCAGTTCGTCCACGCCGCCTGTCTACAGGGTGTCGCGGTGTTGCGAAAGGGCCGCGGCGGGATCCCGTGCAAGCAGCAGGCCCCGGGTCACGTCGAGCACGCAGCGGGTGGACCGCACGTCGTGCACCCGAAGGATATGCGCGCCTTCGGCCGCCGACCACGCGGCGACGGCCAGGGAGCCCCAGTGACGCTCCTCCTCCTCCTGGCCGAACAGGCGGCCCAGGAAGGACTTGCGGGAGGCGCCCACCAGGATCGGCCGGTGCAGCGAGTCCAGGGCTCCGAGGTGCGCGACGAGCTCCAGGGAGCCCGCGGCGGTCTTGGCGAACCCGATTCCCGGATCGACGCACTGGCGCTCCGGGGGGATCCCGGCTGCGTCGGCGGCCCGGCAGCGCTCCGCGAGGGCGTCCCGCACCTCCGTGACGATGTCTCCGTAGTCGGCGTGCGCGCCCATCGTTTGCGGGCTGCCCCGCATGTGCATCAGGATCACGGCGGCCCCTCCGCGAGCCGCGACGCGCAGGATCTCCGGCTCCCGCACTCCACCGGAGACGTCATTGACGATGACCGCGCCGACATCCAGGGCCCCCGCGGCGACCGAGGCCCGCGTGGTGTCGATGCTGATCGGCAGCGGATAGCCCGCCTTGACCAGCTGCTCGATGACCGGGGTGACGCGCGCCGCTTCCTCGGTCGGGCCCACATCCGCGGCCCCGGGGCGGGTGCTCTCCCCGCCGATGTCGAGCAGGTCAGCCCCTTCGTCCACCACCGCCCAGGCCCTGGCGAGGGCTGCGTGCAGGCCGCGGTAGCGCCCTCCGTCGTAGAAGGAGTCGGGGGTGACGTTGAGGATCGCCATGACCGCGGGCCCCGCCCGCAGGCGGCCGCTGGACCACGAAAGCGGCGGTGAGGGCGTCACGGGCTGGGGTCAGGCCGGGCTCGGCTCGTAGCTGCTCAGCGCGCGGATCACGTCGTCGCCGGTCACCGTCTCGACCTCCAGGAGGCGGTCGGCGAGGTTGTGCAGGGCCTGGATGTTGTCCTTGAGGATCTGCCGGGCCGCGCCGTAGGCGTCCGTGATGATGCCGCGCACCTGCTTGTCGATCTCGATGGCGGTGGCCTCGCTGTAGTCCTGGTGCTGGGCGAACTCGCGGCCGAGGAAGATCTGCTCCTGCTTCTTGCCGTAGGCCAGCGGACCCATCTCCGACATGCCCCACTCGCAGACCATGCGCCGGGCGAGCTCGGTGGCACGCTCGATGTCGTTGGATGCGCCGGTGGTGAACTTGTCCAGCGCCACCTCCTCGGCCGCACGTCCCCCCATGAGGATCTTGATGCTGGTGAGCAGCCGAGCCTTGTCCTGGCTGTAGCGCTCCGTCTCGGGAAGCTGCTGGGTGAGGCCCAGGGCCGAACCCCGGGGCACGATGGTCACCCGGTGAATCGGATCGGCGTCCGGCAGCGACGCGGCGACCAGCGCGTGGCCAGCCTCGTGGTACGCGGTGTCCCGCTTCTCGCTGTCGCTCATCACCAGCGAACGCCGCTCGGCGCCCATCATCACCTTGTCCTTGGCGGACTCCAGGGCGGCCTGCCCCACCGCCTGGTGGTCCTGGCGCGCGGCGAGCAGCGCGGCCTCGTTGATGAGGTTGGCCAGGTCGGCGCCGGTGAAGCCGGGGGTGCCGCGGGCGATGACGTTGAGGTCCGCGTCGTCGGCCAGGGGGACCTTCTGGGCGTGGATCTTCAGGATCTCGGCGCGCCCCCCGATGTCCGGCCGGGGTACGATCACGCGCCGGTCGAAGCGTCCGGGGCGCAGCAGCGCGGGGTCGAGCACGTCGGGGCGGTTGGTGGCGGCGATGAGGATCACGCCCTCGGTGCCCTCGAAGCCGTCCATCTCCACCAGGAGCTGGTTCAGGGTCTGCTCGCGCTCGTCGTGCCCGCCGCCGACGCCCGCTCCGCGCTGGCGGCCGACCGCGTCGATCTCGTCGATGAAGATGATGCAGGGGGCGTTCTTCTTGCCCTGCTCGAACAGGTCGCGCACCCGGGAGGCGCCTACACCGACGAACATCTCGACGAAGTCCGATCCCGAGATGCTGAAGAACGGCACCCCCGCCTCGCCGGCGATGGCCCGGGCGAGCAGGGTCTTGCCGGTCCCCGGGGGACCCATCAGCAGCACGCCCTTGGGGATCCGGCCGCCCAGGCGGGTCACCTTCTTGGGGGACCTCAAGAACTGCACGATCTCCTGCAGTTCCTCCTGCGCCTCCTGGACTCCAGCCACGTCCGCGAACGTGATCTTGGTCTCGCTGTCGGTCATCAGGCGCGCCCGGCTCTTGCCGAACTGCATGGCCTTGCCGCCGCCCATCTGCATCTGTCGCATGAGGAAGACGATGAACACGATGACTACGATGACCGGGAGCCAGGTCCACAGGATGGCCCCGAGCTTGCGGCTGTCGTCCTTGTAGTCGGGCACGATCCCGTGCTCGTTCAGGATCGCGAAGTAGTGGTCCTCGTTGATGGGTCCGCGGGTCTCGAACTTCGGACCCCGGGCCAGCAGCTCTCCGGCCTTGATCGTGCGGTCGGCGGTGGTCACCGCGCCGGCGCAGCCGACGGGCTCCTCGGGGGTGATGTCCGCCCGCCACTTCGCGAGCCGCGCGCCGTAGATCTTCTTGCTGACCTCGTAGGTGATGGGCTCCCCCGTGGTCGGGGTGATCGTCACCTGCAGACGGTTCTTGTCCTCGGCCTTCTTGACGGTGACCGTGCCGTCCACGCTGGCGACCAGATCGACGAACCGTCCGCTGACCTCATGCTCGCCGGTGAGGACGAGGGCGCCGCCGTCGACGCGGTTCTCCTCCACCGCAGCGAGGAACTCGGGAAAGGACGGGTCCTGGGAGATCTCGCTGCTCTTCTGGAACAGGGACAGCAAGATGATGACCAGCAACGCGATGAACAGCAGGAAGGCCGTGGACTTCTGAGCCTGCTTCATGGATCCAACCTCAAAGGGGGGGGCGCCCAGAACGAGGGCGCGCCAGTGTACAGCAAGGTGGCGCGAGTCGAATCGACCCGCAAGTGCGCCTCTGCGGAGGCTCGGATCCCAGCGAGCCAGAGCACATCACCGCGCTCGGTCTCCACCACGGGCCAGGCAGCGCGGGCATCCTCGGGCACACCGGCCTCGGCGAGCAGGTCGCGCAGCAGGCGTGATCCGCTCATGCCGTGTGGCACCAGCCGGCGCCCCGCTCCAGCCCGCCCCACCCGGAGGGGACCGACCGTGTCCGCGTCGGCCACCACGAAGCGCCGGCCCGCGAGGGTCGGCCAGCGGGCGAGGATCCGGCGCGCTCGATCCGGCGCGACCTCGGTGACGATGTGGGCCGACGGCAGCGGGGTGGGCTCGTCGTGGGACTGCAGCGCGATCCGCTCGGCGTGCACCCGCGCCGTCCAGCCGGCGCCGAGGTCCAGGCGGCGAGTGAT
>CALAGR010000324.1 GCA_937891735.1 uncultured Pseudomonadota bacterium
AGCGCCGCCCGGGCCTGCCCCGCCGCCACCAGGTGTCGTCCCCGTCGCTCCTGGGTCTCGGGGCCGGTCAGGCCTGCCAGCATCGCGGCGCAGGCCCCGTGATGGTCCATCAGCCGGCCCCCGTCCCGGGCCCGCCGCTCCAGGGACTCCCGGAGCATGCCGTGCACGAAGGACCACCGGCCCCCGCCCTCCGGATCGAACACCGCCAGGCGCTGCTCCACGAGGTCATCGACCAGCCCGTCCGACGAGATCACGTCGGCGAGGCCGCACACCTCCTGCCACTCCCGGGGCTCGATGGTGCGCCCCAGGACGGCCGCGAGCTCCAGCGCCAGCGCGTCCGCCGGCCGCCGGGACGCGAGCACCCGCTCCACCCGGCCCAGCCAGACCTCGTGCACGTCGTCCGGCAGGGCCGGCTCGGCCCCCGGCTTGAGGCGGAAGCCCCGGACCCCCGGCTCCAACAGGCCCCGCTGCACCCAGTCGCCCACGAGCTGCACGGCGAACAGGGGGTTGCCCGCGGTGCGCTCCTCCACCCGCTCCGCGAGGGGGCCGTCGAGTCCGAGCAGGCCGCGGATCAGCTCGGCGCGACGGGCCGGCGGCAAGGGGCCAACCGGGACGTGCCGGGCCCCTGGGCCCTCCAGCAGGGTCTCGATCAGCTCCCGCTCCAGATCCCGCTCCACGAGCAGATCGTCCCGGGCGGTGAGCACCACGAGGATCGGGAACGGATTGCTGCGATCCCGCTGCAGGTGCAGGCAGAACCCCAGCGTATCCGCGCTGTGGTGCACGTCGTCCAGCACGAGGACCACGGGGCGCTCCCGGGACAGCACCTCGAGCACCCCCGCCAGCACCGTGTGCCGCTCCTCGGGGCTCGCGAACTGGATGACGCGGTGTCCCGCGCGCAGGTGGCGATCCGTGGCGGGGCTGACGATCTCGGTGACCGCGTCGATCTCCTCGTCCGCGAGGCGCCCCCGGTCTGCCAGCAGGCGCGCCACCCGCTTGCGCACGCCACGGCGGGGCAGGCCGTCCAGGCGTCCGTACCGCGTGAGCATGCCGCTGAGCCCCGAGTTGGGGCTCGGGCGGGACCCGTGAGAGGCCCTCAGCACGGTGGCGGCGCCGGTCTCGTGGGCCCGCTCGGCGAGCCACGTGGCGAGGCGGCTCTTGCCCGAGCCTGCGGCTCCATCGAGCAACACCGCCCCGAAGCAGCGGTCCCGATGCACCTGGTGCAGGGCCTCCCACAGCACGTCACGCTCCGCCTCCCGATCCACCAGGGGGATGCTGCGCACCCCGTACACCCCCAGCCCCACGCCCTGCATCCACGTCGCGTGCTCGTCGTCGCCCGAGCGCTGCCACGACACGGGCAACGGAGGAATCACGGGGCTGTAGCCGCCCCGTGGGCCGGAGGGGGCGCGCTGCAGGTAGCTGGGCCCCGCCGTGACCGGGCCCGCGGTGGTGGGCACCTCGACCGCCGCCGGGGCCTGGGTGTGCTCGGTGCGGGGCACCACGACGGTGCGCGGCTCGGCGGGGCTCACGATGGACACCTCCCCCGGCGGGTCCGCGATCACCGGCGCGGGGAGCCGGGCCAGGGCCCAGGCGGCGTCGGCAGCCCTGCGGAAGCGCTGACGTGGCTCCTTGGCGAGCAGCCGCCGGATCCAGTGCTCGAAGCCCTCGGGCACCGCCATGGCGGGACGCAGGGGTGGCGGCACCAGGCGCAGGTGCGCGGTCAGGGCCTGCTCGATGGACATGTCCGTGCCGAACGGCGCATCGCCGCTGCACATCGCCCAGGCCAGGCAGCCCAGGGCGTACAGGTCCGTCCAGGGCCCGTAGTCCCGCCAGCGCACCTCGAGCTGCTCGGGCGCCATGTACGCCGGCGTGCCGATGAACTCCTCGCCGGTGATCCCCGCCCCGCCCTGGGTGAAGGCATGCACGAGGCCGAAGTCGGTGAGCTTGACCTCGCCGGTCTGCCGATCCACGAGCACGTTGGCGGGCTTGATGTCGCGGTGGATGACCCCGCGCGCGTGGGCGTGAGCCAGCGCGTCCAGCAGCCCCAGCAGCACCGCCTGCAGCTCCCGCCAGGGGAGCTTTCCGCAGTGGGGGGACAGGGTCCCGCGCCCCGCCAGCTCCATGACCAGGTAGGGGCTGCCCGCAGCGAGCTTGCCCTCGGAGGCCGCCGCCGCCTGCTTCGTGACGAGGCCGTGGTCGTACACGGCCACGATGCCGGGGTGATCCAGCCCCGCGGCCCCCCGCACCTCGCTGCGGAACGTGCTGAAGAACAGCGGGTTGCGCGCGGCCTCGGACGTGAGCACCTTCACCGCCACCTGCTGGCCCTGGTCGCGGTGCACGGCGCGCCACACGATGGCCATCCCGCCGCGGCCGATGGCCTGCTCCAGTACGAAGGGTCCCAGGGCGATCACGAAATCGGGCTCCGGCGAAACCGTTTCCGGCGGGACACATACGACAGGGTGCGGCTGGTGTTCATCCTACCCCTCAGCGAGGGTGGGCCCCGCTTCCCGCCCATCTTGTTGGCCGCGCGCCGTCCGAACCCGGGCGGCCGCACGAGGAGACGCAATGCCCAAGCGGGCCACCCCATCGAGCGCCAGCGCCGAGCTCCTGTCCCCCTGGGACGACCACAACCAGCGCCTCGCGGCCCACGTGCATCCCGCCGACTGGAGCAACCCCACCCCCGACGGCCGGTACAACCTCGTGGTGATCGGCGGCGGGACGGCCGGCCTCGTCACCGCGATCGCCGCCGCCGGGCTGGGGGCGAAGGTGGCGATGGTGGAGCGACACCTGCTCGGCGGGGACTGCCTGAACATGGGCTGCGTGCCCAGCAAGGCGCTCATCCGCTCCGCGCGGGCCGCCGCCGACGCGCGCCGGGCGGAGCGCTTCGGTATCTCCGTGGCCGAGCCCGTGGTGCGGTTCGACGCGGTGATGGAGCGCATGCGAGCCCTGCGGGCGGACATCGCCCACAACGACTCCGCGGCCCGCTTCCGGGACGCTGGCGTGCACGTGTTCCTGGGCGACGGTCGCTTCTTGGACCGCACCACCGTGGCCGTGGGGGACACGAAGCTGACGTTCAAGAAGGCCGTCATCGCCACCGGGGCCCGGGCCTTCGTGCCGAAGATCCCCGGGCTGCACGAGGCCGGCTTCCTCACCAACGAGTCGATCTTCTCGGTGACGGAGCTGCCGAAGCGCCTGGCGATCATCGGCGCCGGGGCCATCGGGTGCGAGCTGGCCCAGACCTTCGCCCGGTTCGGCGCCCGGGTCACCCTGGTGGAGCTGGCGGACCGCATCATGCCGGCAGGAGACGCCGACGCCTCCCGGGTCGTGACGGAGGCGCTCCGTCGCGACGGCGTGGACGTACGCACGGGCACGAAGCTGACGGAGGTCCGCGGCGGCCCCACGCTCCACCTGCTCGCGGGCGACCGGTCCGAGGAGCTGCCCACCGACCGGATCCTGGTGGCCATCGGACGCACCCCCAACGTGGACGGCATGGGCCTGGAGGACGCGGGCGTCGCGTTCGGCCCCAAGGGCGTGGTGGTCGATGACTTCATGCGCACCACCAACAAGCGGATCTTCGCCGCCGGAGACGTGGCGAGCCGGCACCAGTTCACCCACGCCGCGGACTTCATGGCCCGGCTGGTGATCCGGAACGCGCTCTTCGCGGGGCGCGGCCGGCACAGCGATCTCCTCGTGCCCCACGCCACCTACACCGATCCCGAGGTCGCTCACGTCGGGCTTACGGTGGCCGAAGCCAAGGAGCGCGGCGTCGTCCTGCGCACCTTCACCGAGTCGTTCGAGCACGTCGATCGCGCGATCCTGGAGGACGAGACGGAGGGCTTCGCGCGGATCCACGTGGCCGCCGACAGCGACCGGATCCTCGGAGCGACGGTGGTGGCGAGCCACGCCGGCGAGATGATCAACGAGATCACGGTGGCCATGAAGGCGGGCATGGGGCTGGGCGAGCTGGCCTCGGTGATCCACCCCTACCCCACCCAGGCCGAAGCGCTGCGCAAGCTGGGCGACCAGTACAACCGCACGCGCCTGACCCCCTTCGTCGCCCGGGCCATGAAGGCCTGGCTGTCGTGGATCCGGTGATCCCATGAGCACGTCTGCTGTCACCTTCCCCACCGCCGGCGGGCTGCTGCTCGCAGGGCAGCTCGATCTCCCGGACGCGGGACCGCCCCGGGCGTTTGCCCTCTTCGCCCACTGCTTCACGTGCAGCAAGGATCTGCGGGCGGTGAGGCGGATCGCGCTCGCCCTGGTGGACGAGGGCGTCGGGGTCCTGCGCTTCGACTTCACCGGGCTGGGGGGCAGCGAGGGCGAGTTCGCAGACACCACGTTCTCCAGCAACACGGACGACCTGGTGGCGGCGGCGGACTGGCTCACCGAGCACCACCAGGGGCCGAGCATCCTGATCGGGCACAGCCTGGGGGGCGCAGCGGTGCTTCGGGTCGCCGCGCGCATCCCCACCAGCAGGGCCGTGGTCACCATCGGCGCCCCCGCCGAGCCGGGGCACGTGGCCGGGATGTTGCGGTCCTCCCGGGCCCGGATCGAGGCGGACGGCGAAGCGGAGGTGGAGCTCGCAGGCCGTCGATTCCGGATCAAGAAGGCCTTCCTGGAGGACCTGGAGGCCGCGGACGCCATCGAGCGGGTCGCGGACCTGCGCCGGGCGCTGCTGGTGATGCACTCGCCCCGGGATCTGCAGGTGGGCATCGACAACGCGCGGGCGATCTACACCGCCGCGAAGCACCCGAAGTCGTTCGTCAGCCTGGACGGCGCCGACCACCTGCTCAGCGAGCCTGCGGATGCGCGGTACGCAGGCAAGCTCATCGCAGCCTGGGCCGAGCGGTACCTGCCGCCGCGAGCGGAGGCCTCGGACGACGCGCACGATCTGGACGGCCACGGGGTGCTCGCGGCCACGGGGGAGGTGGGGTACCGCACCGAGCTGCACATGGGCCGCCACCACCTCCTCGCGGACGAGCCCGAGAGCGTCGGCGGAACGGACGACGGGCCCACGCCCTACGACTACCTCAACGCCGCCCTGGGGGCGTGCACGTCCATGACCCTGCGCATGTACGCCGACCGCAAGGGGCTGCCGCTGCAGGGCGTGCGGGTCCGGCTGCGCCACAGCAAGGTGTACGCCGCCGACTGCGCGGAGTGCGAGACGGCGTCGGGGCGCGTGGACCGGATCGAGCGGGAGATCGAGCTGCTCGGGCCGCTGGACGCCTCCCAGCGGGCGCGTCTGCTCGAGATCGCCGACAAGTGCCCGGTGCACAAGACGCTGCACAGCGAGGTTCATGTGCACACCCGGCTGCGCGGCACCGAGGCCCCCGCCCCCTGACGTCGTCGCGGGCCACGTATACTCCCGCGCGGGAGGGACGAGCCGCGTGGCGACCATGCGCATGTGCACCGGATGCGGCAGACCCAACGGGCCGCATTTTCCACGCTGCATGAACTGCGGCGAGTGGCTCGGTGCGCTCAGCGCGGCCGAAGGGGGCCCGCGATCCACCGAAGACGGAGCGCAGCGCGCCCGCCGCTTGCTCGAAGGGCTGACCCCGGACCGTCGGGCCCTGCTGCCCCCCGAGTTCCTCCAGTCCGTGCAGATCCTGGCCACGGGACGCAACGAGGAGCCCAGCGTCGACGCGATCACCCAGCCCGAGCTGGCTCCGGTGGCCGTTCCCGATGAGGTCGACGAGGACCCGCGGGATCACGCCTCGCTGCTGACCGAGCCGGACGACGAGTGGTTCACCGTCGCCGGCGAGGACGAGCCGGACGACGAACCCACGGGCGGGCCGGGCTGGTCCCACGTGCGCCCGCGGGGGCCGCGTCAGCCCGCGCCACCGGACCCCGCAGCGATGCACCGGGGCCACGACGGAGTCGATCACCCATCCGAAGAGGAGCAGTTCGATGACCGGACGAGCGCCCCCGGGATCGCCGCGCTCGACCTGCACACCGGCCCGGACATGTTCTCGCTCCCGGAAGGAGCGGCGCCGCTGGCGGACATGCTGTCCCAGGGGCGAGGCCCCTTCGGTCCCCGGGACGCGTCGATGCGGCTGCTGCTCATGCCGGACCCGAGCTACAAGGCCCGCTCCGCGCACCTCAAGCATCGCCTCAAGTCGGTCCTGGACATCGACCTGTACACCGGCGTGCTGTTCCTGCACCGGCGGATCCCCACGCACCTGGCGGCGTCCTCCGACGTCGCGGGGCTCGAGCGCGCTGCCGCGGAGCTCCGGCGCGGGGGCCTGCGGGTCCTGCTCGTGGATCGGGGCCGATGGCTCGACGGGGCGCTGCCCCGACGGCTCGTGGCGGTGCGCGGCCCGCGGCCGGGTCCGGTGACGGCGTGGGCCATGGACGGCGAAGAGATCACGCTGGCCCGGGATCGCATCGAGGCCGCCGTGTTCGGCGACGTACCCGCGGACGACGACACCGGGTTCGCGGGGTTCTGGGTCCTGGACCTGCTGATCGCGGATGACTTCGCGCCGCTGCGGCTGCGCTCGGACGACATCGATCTGGGCTTCCTGGGGGACGCCGCCTACGCAGCCCCCAAGAAGATCGCCCGGAGCCTCGTGACGTGGTTCTCCCAGGACCTCGAGCGTCCCGTGCCGATGGACGACAACTTCCGCCACGTGCCCGCCTCGGCGCGCTCGATCCACTCCACGAACCGGGACGTGCACCCCATCGAGGTCGACTTCACCGAGTACGTGCTGCTCCACGACCTGGGGCGCCGGCTGCACCCGGAGCAGTGACCTCGGGCCCGGGGGGCCCCATCAGGACGTAGCGCCCCGACCGCGCCCGCTCCAAGAGCCCCGCCCGCTCGGCCCGCGCGATCCACTCCGGGTGCTGGTCCTTGAGCAGGGCCCAGGTGGGCTGGACCTCCACCGGAAGGAGGGGGCCGGGGGCCGTCGGATCCAGGTCCTCCCGCATGGCCTGCCGCTCGTAGCAGTACAGCCAGCGCCGACCCGCGAACAGATGCACGGTGTCGAAGTCGGCCATGACCGGAGCGCCCCGCGGCACGGCGGAGGCCAGCTCCCGGATCCCGCGCACCGTGGGCTCGTCTTCGAGGGCTGCGGAGACGTCGTCCCGGATCCAGCTCGTGGCGGCGGCCCCCAGCTGCGCGAGCTGCACGCTGAGCACGATCCCCAGCGCGCCGAACACGATCCAGCGGGGTCGGGGGCGCGGACCCCGAGGAGGACCCGTCCAGGGCGCCGGGCCCGTGGGACCCGACCCGTCCAGCCACCCCAGCGCGACCGCCGCGGCCGCACCCACCAGCGCCACCGCCGGCGCGGTGTAGTGGGGCCCCTCCCCCGTCCAGCTCGCCCAGCCCACCTCGGAGGTGAGCAGGTAGGCGAACAGGGGCACGCAGGCGAGGAGCAGCCGCGGCGCCGCCAGGGCCAGCACCCCCACCGGCCACGCCCAGGCCGCCAGCCAGACCAGCCGCTCCCCGGCGCGATGCACCCAGACCGGGTCGGGCCCCACCCCCCGCGGCAGATCGAGCCCCCAGCCGATGGACTCCATCAGCCACATGGTGGGATCGATGTACGCCTCCGCCTCGGGCCGGATGATCGAGGTCGCGGCGAGCAGTGCCAGGGCACCCAGGGCGACCCGCAGGGCGAGCCCCCGACGGCGGGTCACGAGGCCCGGTCCGAAGCCGTGCAGCAGCGCCACGGCGGCCACCAGGACCGGGATCTCCTCCCGGCACAGGCACGCCAGCAGCCCCCACAGCATGGCCTCCCGGGCGCGGCGCTCCGCCAGGGCCGCCGCCAGCAGGACGAGGAAAGGCACCGCCCACATCAGGGGACGCACGTCCGCCTGGGCCAGCCTCCACAGCGGCGCCTGGAGCAGGAACACCGCGGCGGCCCCCAGACCGATCTCGGGACCCGCTCCGTGCGCGCGCGCCAGGCGCCACGCCCCGTAGCCCCCCAAGGCGATCAGCAGGGCCTGACACGCCAGCAGCGAGTCGAGCCCGGGCCACAGCCACTGCAGGGGCGCGGCCAGGACGATGATCGGGTTGAAGTGGGTGTTGCCGAAGATCCACTGGCTCTCGTGCCAGTGCAGGCTCTGGGAAAACCCGTCGCCGTGGGCGACGTTGAAGACCTGATGATGGAAGTAGGCCAGGTCCAGGGCCCACTCGTTGCGCAGTGATCGCCAGGTGAGCCCGGCGATCACTGCGTGTACGACCGCGAACGCGGCGACGAGGAGGAGGACGCCGAGCGCCGCGCCGCGTTCCCGGCGGGGCCCGGCAGGCCTCACCGGCGGCTCAACCCTGAATGATCGTGATGGAGTTCATCTTGACCGGCGTGACGGGCTTGTCCCGACCGTCCGTCTTGGTGCCCTCGATCGCCCGGACCACGTCCATGCCCTCAGTCACGCGTCCGAACACCGGGTGCTTGCTGGCGCCGGCGCTGAACCAGTCCAGGTAGCTGTTGTTCGCGGTGTTGATGAAGAACTGGGAGCCGCCGCTGTTGGGGCGCCCCGTGTTCGCCATCGACAGCGTGCCGGGCTCGTTGCTGATGCGGGAGGTGTGCTCGTCCTTGATGGTGCCGTGAGGCGGACCGCCGGTACCCGCCTGCCCGCTGTTCGGGTTCTTGGAGTGGGGGCAGCCGAACTGCAGCATGAAGTTGTTGATCACGCGGTGGAAGTGCAGTCCGTCATAGAAGCCGGACTCCGCCAGATCGACGAAGTTCTTGCCGGTGATGGGCGTGGTGTCGGTGAAGATCTCCGCCTTGAAGGTGCCCAGGGTGGTGTCGAACACCGCGATCGGGTTGGCCATGAAAGCCTCCGTGTGTGGAATGCGTTTGATGTCGGCCAGCGGCCAGCGGCGCGACGATAGCAAGCCGTCGCCGCGGGATCGATCAGCGGCCGGCGCCCCAGGTGGCGTTCAGCTGGTACTGCTTGTCCGAGCCTTCCCAGCAGCCGACACGCACGAAGTACTGCACGCCCGGCACCAGGCTGAGGCCGCTGCCCGTCTCCGGATCGCCGCCCTCTTCGAACTCGTGCAGGGTGCCGCCGTCGGCGTCGTACAGGGTGAAGTCCATGTCGCCGTTGGAGTCGGCCCAGGCCAGGACGAAGTCGGCGGTCTCGGCGGCCGCGACCTGGAAGCCGTACAGGTCCAGGTCGTTGGAGAACGCGCTTCCGTCGTTGCCGCAGGCGATCGTGCCGGTGATGCAGAAGCCGCCGTCGGGCATGTCCAGGTTCTGGATCCACTCGATGCCGTCGTTGGGCTCCGTGTCCGCGAACTCCTGGCCGATGCCGCCCGCGCAGGTGCCCACGGGGGTGCTCGGAGCGGTCAGTTCGGCGTCGGCTGGGGGCTCGGTGGTGTCGTCGTCGTCGTCGTCATCGTCGTCGTCGTCGTCGTCGTCGCCGGCCGAATCGTCGTCGTCGTTGCTGTTGCCGCCCCCGCGTCCCCCGCCGCAGCCCACGGTGGAGAGGCCAGCGGCCATCAGGAGAAGGAAGAGGAGGGTGTGGAATCGATGCATGTCTGCTCCTATGACCGGCTCGCCGGGGGACGAACCTGGGGCGAAGGTCGCCACGATAATGGGCCCGCCGGGTTGCGCAAGAGCGAGGGTGGGCACCGCGGCCGATGATCGTCAGGGAGACCAGCGGTCGTCAGGTCGTGACCTCTCTGTGCCGTGACACGTGCGCCCAGATCCGTTAAACGGCTCGTTGCAACCGGTGTCGGAGCCTCACTCATGTCGCGACTCGCGCTCTTCCTGTCTGTCTGTCTGCTCGTCGCCTGCGGCGAGCCCGTGGGAGTCAGCCGGCTCAACAGTGGCCCCAACGTGTCGGTGGTCGCTCCCCTGCCGGACCAGCTCTTTCGCCAGGGGCAGGGCGACGTGCCCCTGATCGCCGAGGTCTTCGACAGCTACGACGCGCCCGACGAGCTGGCGGTGCACTGGTCCATCGACGGCGGGCCGGCCCTGGGCGCGGTCACCGACGGGGACGGGATCGCCACCACCTCCATCAGCCCCGACAGCCTGGACACCGGGGTGCACGACGCCATCGTCACCGTGACCGACACGGACGGCGCCACCGACACCGCCGGGGTGCGCTTCCTGGTGGGAGGACCCCTGGGCGCGCCGGACGTCACGATCACCGCGCCCGCCGGGGGCTCCACCTACGCCGAGGGCCAGAACGTGACGTTCCGCGGCCAAGCCACCGACTCCACCACAGCGCCGGGCGATCTCGTCTTCAAGTGGGAGTCGGATCTGGACGGCGAGCTGTCGGGCGCGGTGAGCGCGGGGGGCGAATCGCTCCTGCTCGCCGAGGGCCTGCAGTCCGGCACCCACTTCGTGACCCTGACCGTCACGGACAGCGACGGGGACAGCGGCACCGACTTCGTGACCGTCACCCTCGCCGGCGACGACGTGATCGCGGACCCGGGCGATCTGGTGTTCAGCGAGTTCATGGTCAACCCGCAGGTGGTCGACGACGAGGTCGGCGAGTGGGTGGAGCTGTACAACACCTCCGGCACCCCCATCGACGTGGCCGGCTACACCTTCCACGACGACGACACGGATCACTGGGTCCTGGAGGGCCCGCTCGTGGTGCAGCCTCACGGCTACATCGTGATCTGCGCCAACATGAACCCCGCGGTCAACGGCGGCGTGCCCTGCGACGGATGGTTCCTGCGGGATCCCCTGGGAGAGGGCCTCGCCCTCGCCAACAGCCCCGACGAGCTCGTGCTCAGCCGGCCCGACGGCGTGCAGATCGACTGGGTGCACTACGAGCCCAGCTGGTTCCAGCCGGGGGCTGCGAGCGGCGTGAACCCCACCCAGCTCGAGGGGGGAGCCAACGACTACGCCGAGGCCTGGTGCGTGCAGACCACCATCATGACCAGCGGCGGCGAGCCGGGCACCCCGGGCATCGAGAACGACGCCTGCGAGTAGCGTGCTGACCGCGTTCTCCGAGGGCGGCCCGTTCATGGTGGTCGTCCTGGTGCTGGGCCTGCTGGCGGGCGCTGCGGCGGCCCTCCGGGTCCGCCTGAACCGCGAGGGCGGCGCCCCAGGGCTCATGTCCGGCGCCTACGGCCTGTTGGTGGGCGGCGGCGCGCTGGGGCTGGTGTCCGGCGCGGTGGT
>CALAGR010000325.1 GCA_937891735.1 uncultured Pseudomonadota bacterium
CTCGGCGACTGCCCGGGGCCTGCCCGACAAGGCGCTGCTCGACCAGCTCGGCGCCCGCCTCACCGCCCGTCCCCCCTGCGAGCCCGATTGCGTCCAGGTGGCCTCCCTCGCCATCGAGGCCGACGCCGATGGGCTCCGCATACAGGCCCAGGTGCACGCCGCGGCCCTCGCGCCGTGGACCCTGCCGGGCCCGGATTCGGCCTGGGTCCCCACCCGGATCCAGCTCGACGGCGCCGACGTGGTGGCGCTGCACCGCGACGAGGCGGGGTTCCTGTCGCTTCGGGTGCCTCCGGGGGTGCACACCGTCGTCCTGAGCGGCCGCGCCCGGGACGAGGTGGGGCTGCAGTTCCCCATCACGCCCAAGGTCCTGGGGTTCGTAGGGGACGGCTGGACGATCGCGGGCTTCCGCGCCGACGCGCCGCCTCCGGGGTCGGTGCAGCTCTCCCGCTCCCGCCCCCTGAACGACGAGGGGGGCGCCACCGCCGAGGAGGACGCGGAGCTGCCGCCGTGGCTGCAGGTGCGTCGGGAGCTCGATCTTGGGGTGCCGTGGCTGGTGCACAACGAGCTGCTCCGTCGGGGCGGTGGCTCGCGCTCGGTGCTGGCCCGCGTGCCCCTGCTGCCCGGCGAGTCCGTCACCACCTCCGGGATCCCCGTCGAAGGGGGCGTCGCGATCGTGGCCCTGGAGCCCGGCGAGTCGGGCCGCGCGTGGGACTCGACCCTGACCGAGGCCTCCACCCTGACCCTGACGGCCCCCGCAGATCAGCCCTGGACCGAGGTCTGGTCGCTGGACTGCTCACCCATCTGGACCTGCACCGCGGCGGGCCTCGCCCCCACCCGGCACCTCGACCAGGGACGCTGGCTCCCCATGTGGCAGCCCTGGGGGGGCGAGACCCTGACCCTGACCCTGGCGCGCCCCGCACCGGCGCCGGGGGTGACCACCACGCTCGACTCCGCGGTCCTGTCGCTCACCTCGGGCCGTCGCCTGATGGAGGCGGATCTCACCGTCAGCCTGCGCTCCAGCCAGGGCGGTGAGCACGCGGTGACCCTGCCCCCGGGGGCGACCCTGCGCAGCTTCAAGCTCGACGGCCAGGACCACCCGGCCCAGCCCGACGGGGACCGCCTCGTCTTCGCGGTGGAGCCGGGCGCGCACTCGGTGGTCGCGTCCTGGTCCCAGGCCGCCGCCGGAGGCGTGTTCGCGAAGGCCCCGGTGGTGGACGTGGGCGAGGGCGCGTCCAACGTGCAGATCCACTGGCAGATGCCCGAGCACCGCTGGGTCCTGTGGGCCTGGGGTCCGCGCTGGGGCCCCGTGGTGACGGTCTGGCAGTACCTGCTGGTGCTGATCCTGGCCGCCGTGCTCCTGGGGCGACTGGCCCCCACCCCCCTGAAGACCGCCGACTGGTTCTTGATGGGCCTGGGTCTGACCCAGATCCCGCCCGGCCTCACCGTGGTGGTGGTGCTCTGGCTCGTGGGCCTGTCGCTGCGGGGTCAGCGCACCTTCGACCGCTGGTGGCTGCACCTGTGGGTGCAGCTGATCGTCGTGGGCATGACGTTCGCGGCCCTCGGGGTGCTGTATGGCGCCGTCTACCAGGGCCTCATCGCGGACCCGGATCTGGGCGTGCGCGGGGCCGGCAGCGCGGGTCGATCCCTGCGCTGGTTCGTGGACCAGAGCGGCTCCACCCTGCCCCGCCCGGGGGTGTTCTGGCTGCCGCTGTGGTGCTGGCGCGTGGCCATGCTCCTGTGGGCGCTGTGGCTGAGCTCCCGCCTGCTTCAGTGGCTGCGGTGGGGCTGGGATCAGCTGAGCCACGGTGGCCTGTGGACCCTGCCCTCGTGGTGGCCCTTCGGGGGCAAGACCCCGGCGACCCCGGCCCCCGACGACCAATGAACCGAAACCCCACCCGACGCGGGGTGTTGCTGGCCCTGGCGAGCGCGGCAGCCCTGCCGGGGTGCCTGTGGACCCCACCGGTTCGTCCCCAGCGGGCGCTGCGAGGGCGAAACCCGGTGGATCCGGAGATCATCGGGGAGGTGGATCGCATCGGCGGCGTGTTCCGCGCAGCGCTCCAGCGGGCGTTTCGCGCTCCCCCCGAGGAGCAGGCGGCCTGGGTCGGGGCCCTGCCGCCGCGCGATCAGTCGGTCGCCTGGGAGGCGACGGCCATGGCCGTGGCGTGGTTGGAGCGCAACACGGGCTCGCCCCAGACCTGGGAGGGCCTGTGCGTCGCCCAGGGACCCGAGCACGAGCTGGGCCTCGCCTTGGGGCTGGGTTGGGCGCTGAGCTGGCTCGAGCTGCCCGCCCAGGGCCTGATCGAAGACCTCGACCCGCTCCTGCGCTGGCGGGTGCTGGACGGGTACGGGTTTCGCGACGGGCTCGTGTCCCCGCGTCCCTTCGCGCTGCGCCAGGATCCGCCGGCGCTGATCGACGGCTACGCGCGCACGATCTGGCGCCAGGGACTGGGTCGCTCCCTGTGGTACACGACCCACGGGGACCTCGACGAGCTGGGCGCCATCCTGGCGGCGTTCCCGGCGTCCGAGCGCGCGGACCTGTGGCGGGGGATCGGCGTCGCCGCGACCTGGATCGGCAGCCTGGACGAGGTCTCGATGAACCTCCTGCAGGAAGCAGCAGGCGCCGAGCGGAGCTGGCTCGCCCTGGGCTCGGCGATGGCGGCCCGGACCTGTCGCGACATCGGCGGCGTGACGGAGCGCCAGACCGCGCCGTGTTCGGTGCTGGGCGGAGCGAGCCCCGAGGCGCTGGCCGCGGTCACGGACGCGGCGGAGGCGGCGCTGCCCGCCACCGAGGGCGAGCTGCCCCTCTTCCAGCAGTGGATGAACGGAATCGCCTCCCGGCTCGTTTGAGTTCCATCCTTCAAGGGCGTATGTTTCGTGCGTTCGGACATCACCGAACGTTCGGAAGTTGGCAAGGATGCGCACACCCGCCACGTGGAACGAGACCGTCGAGCAGTTCGCCTCGGGCTGCGCGCGGGCCATGGGCATGTACGGCATGAACCCGCTGATGGGGCGCCTGTACGGCGTGCTGTTCCTGTCTCCCGAGCCCCAGACCCTGGACGCGCTCAGCGAGCAGGTGGGCGCGGCGAAGAGCACGGTGTCGGTCGCCATCCGCAAGCTCGCGGGGGGGCACCTCGTGCGACGCCAGTGGAAGAAGGGCGACCGGCGTGACTACTGGGAGGCCGTGTCCGACCCCCAGACGCTGATGGAGGAGTGGCACCACCACTTCTTCGAGCCCGAGGGCCGCACCTGGACCGAGATCGCGGGCCTCGCCGTCGAGGCGCTCGGGCACGGCGACCTGCCCGACGCCCTGCCTGCGTCCGACCGCGCCGAGGTGCTCGCGCGCCTGGAGACCTGGGAGACCTTCGCCCAGCAGGCCATGGCCTTGCTGGCCCACTTTCGAACCGCGCTGCACCCGGAGCCCCCCGATGAACCCTGATCTGGCCGACGAGGACCCCCTCCGACCACCGCTACGCCGACTGCGCCTCCTGGCGCTCTGCCTGGCCGTCGCGCTGCCCGTCGCCGCGCAGGCCGCCGAGGCCCCCACCGATCCCGCCGCGCTCAGGGCCCTGCTCGCCAAGGTGGATGACGCAGGCCGCTCCGCCTCCTCTCGCGCCACCGTCACCATGCAGGTCAAGACCAGCCGCTACGAGCGCTCGGTGACCATGGAGATGTGGACCCAAGGCACTGAGAACACCCTCATCCGCATCGTGCAGCCGGCCAAGGACAAGGGCGTGGCCACGCTCAAGGTGGGCGAGAACCTCTGGAACTACCTGCCCAACACCGACCGCACCATGAAGGTGCCCGCGGGCATGATGTCCGGCGCCTGGATGGGCTCCCACCTGTCCAACGACGACCTCGTGCACGAGTCGCGCCTGTCCGAGGACTACACCTTCGCCCCCGGACCCGCCGTGCAGGGCGACTCCGTCAGCATCGTGTGCACCCCGAAGGCGGACACCCCGGTGCCCTGGGGGCGGGTGGAGGTCGTGCTGCGCGGCGACGGCGTGCCCGTCCTGCAGAGCTTCTACGACGAGGACGGCGCCCTCGCCCGCACCCTGAGCTTCAGCGATGTGCGGGACATCGGCGGGACCCCCGTCGCCATGGCGATGCGGATCGAGCCCCTGGACAAGCCCGGCGAGTTCACGGAGTTCCGCTACGACCAGCTCGAGCTCGGCGTGTCCATCGACAAGGCTGTGTTCAGCCTTCAAGCCCTGAAGCGCTGAAGGGATCGGGTCATGATCTTCTCCATGGCGTGGCGCAACCTGTGGCGCCACAAGCGCCGCACGCTGCTCACCGCGTCCTCGATGGCCGTCTCGGTCGCCATCTGCATCATCCTGTCCGGCTTCACGGACGGGTTCCTGGAGTCGATGCGCTCGGCGGTGGTGGACCACCAGCTCGGGCACGTGCAGGTGCACCACCCCGACTTCCCCACCAGCGCCTCTCCCTACGACACAGTGGCGGACGCGGACCAGGTCCTCGCGCGGCTGCGCAGCCTGCCCGAGGTGGACCGGGTCGCGGCGCGGGTCCAGGGCTTCGCGCTCTTCGGCGGGGCCGAGGAGGACGCCGCCACCGGCATGTTCATGGGCGTCGATCCGGATGACGAGGCGGCGCTCACCGCGCTGGACCAGCGCATCATCGACGGCACCTGGCTGACCGCCGGCGCCCCCGGGGCCGTCATCGGCCATCGCCTCGCCGAGACCCTGAAGCTGTCGGTGGGGCAGGACCTGCTGGTGGTGACCAACGCGCTGGACGGCTCCATCGGCGACCGCGTCTACCCGGTGCTGGGGATCTACCGGACCACCAACATCGGCATGGACAAGGGAGCGATCCTGACCGTGGCCGAGGCCCAGGAGCTGCTCGTCCTGGACGGCGCGATCCACGAGATCGTGATCGTGACGAAGGACCGGGAGGCCATCGAGGAGGCCGTCGTGGCCATCGCCGCGGTCACGCCGGGGCTCGCGGTGCGGCCCTGGTGGGAGATCTCCCCGGAGACGGTGGCCATGCTCGGCATCCAGGGCGCGCTCACCGCGTTCTTCGCCGTCATCATCCTGGGCGTCGCGGCGTTCATCATCATCAACACGCTGCTCATGTCGGTCTACGAGCGCACCCGGGAGCTGGGGGTGCTCGCCGCCATCGGCACCCGGCCCCGGCAGATCGTGGGGCTCATCCTCGCCGAGTCGTTGCTGCTGGCGACCCTGTCGGGGGTGCTGGGGCTCGCCGCCGGGCTGCTGGGGGACCTGTACGTGATGACCGTGGGGATCCGCCTCGCCGTGGGCGACGACGCAGGGTTCACGATCTCCGGCGTGTCTCTCGATCCCGTGGTCCACGCCGTCATCAACCCCACCAGCGTGATGATCCCCCTGGGGCTCCTGGTCGCCGTGGCGGTGTTCGGCGGGCTGTGGCCAGCCGTCCGCGCCGCGCGGCTCGATCCCATCACCGCGATCCGGCAGGAGTAGTCCGATGCTCATCCGCATGGCACTGCGCAACCTCATGCGCCGCCCGATCCAGTCGGTCATCGCCGCCGCCGCCATCGCCGCGGGGCTCACCGCCACGGTCTGGATGACCAACTTCCAGGACGGGAGCTGGGAGACGCTCCTGGACGACTCGATGCGGGCCGCCGCGGGGCACGTGGTCGTGCAGCCGGCCGGCTACCAGGACAGCCAGGACGCCGATCTGCTGCTGGAGAACTCCGGGGCCATCGCCAGGACCCTGCAGGATCTGGAGCCCGACGCCATCGTGCTGCGCCGCGCGATGCTGCAGGGGCTGCTCGGGTCCCCCACGAACACCATCGGGGTCGCGGTGAACGCCGTCGAGCCGGAGCTGGAGCGCGCCGTGTCGCGCCTGCCCGACAAGCTCGTGGACGGAGCCTGGCTGCAGGACGGCAAGGAGATCCTGATCGGCAGCGATCTCGCGCGGAAGCTGGGGGTGGGCATCAAGGACAAGGTGGTCCTGACGATCTCGAGCCGCGGGGAGATCGTGGGCCTGCCGTTCCGGGTGGCGGGGATCTTCACCTCGGGAAGCACCCAGGTGGACAGCTTCTTCGCGGTCGCGCCCTTGAGCGTGGTGCAGCAGCTGCTGCCCGAGGTCACCGATCCCGCGACCCAGGTGGTGTTGCAGGTTGAGCCCTTCGTGGCCCCGGACGACCTGGTGGCCCGGGCGCGGGCGGCGGTGGGCCCCGGACCCGAGGTCCTGTCCTGGCAGGAGGTGCTGCCCGAGGCGCTCAAGGCATCCCAGCTCGACAAGGCCTTCGCCATGGTCATCTGGGCGGTGCTGGCGGTCGTGGTCAGCGTGGGGGTGCTCAACCTGCTGCTGATGAGCATCTTCCAACGTACCCGGGAGCTGGGGGTGATGCTGGCCATCGGCATGCGGCCCGCCGAGGTCACGCGTCTGCTCCTGGCGGAGGGCGCGATCCTGGGGCTGGGCGGGGCGGTGATCGGGTTCGCCCTGGGGCAGCTGCTCACCATCCCCATGGTCACCCACGGCGTGAACGCGGGGGCGATGGCGAGCGCGGTGCCCACGAGCAACGTAGCCATCGACACCTTGATGAAGTCCCGCTTCATCCTGGGCAAGGACCTGATGTGGGCGGCCTGGTTCGTGGGCCTGTCCGTCGTCGCATCCATCTGGCCGGCCGTGCGCGCCGGTCGCCTCGAACCCGTCGACGCGCTGCGCGCTCTCTGACACAAGGATCTGAACATGAGCATCGTCTCCGTCCGCGGCGCCGCCCGCCACTACGACCAGGGAACCCTGCGCGTCGATGCCCTCCGAGGCGTCGATCTGGACATCGAGCAGGGGGAGTTCACGGCCATCATGGGGCCCTCCGGGTCCGGAAAGACCACGCTGCTCAACCTGATCGGGGGGCTCGACACGCCGAGCTCCGGGACCGTCTCGGTGGACGATCAGGAGGTCTCCAGCATGACGAAGTCCGCCCGCTCGGACCTGCGGCGGGAGCGCATCGGCTTCATCTTCCAGTCCTACAACCTCGTCCCGGTGCTGACGGCCCAGGAGAACACCGAGTTCGTGCTGATGTTGCAGGGGGTTCCGCCCAAGGAGCGGGCCCAGCGCGCCCGGGAGACCCTGGCCTCGGTGGGTCTGCAGGGCATGGAGGGCCGCAAGCCCGGCGAGCTGTCCGGCGGGCAGCAGCAGCGGGTGGCGGTGGCGCGGGCCATCGCCAGCAAGCCCGCGGTGGTGCTCGCCGACGAGCCGACCGCCAACCTGGACAGCGAGACGAAGGCCTCCCTCATCGAGCTGATGCGCTCGCTCAACGTGGATCATGGCGTGACGTTCCTGTTCTCCACCCACGACCCCGAGGTGATCGCCGCTGCCCGGCGGGTGATCACGCTGCGCGACGGCAGGATCGCGAGCGACGAGACCCGGTGACCCCATGACGCGCTTCGTGCTGCTGCTGGCGGTCCTGTGCGTCGCGCTCCCGCGGCCCGCCGGGGCGGATGACCGGGTGGACGTCAGCGGCCACGTCAAGGCCTTCGGGGTCGGCACGATCCCGTACACGAGCCGCCTGATGCCCCCCGGGCCCACGGGATCGGCCACGTTCGATGCGCGCCTCAAGGTCGTGCTGAGCCCGTTCGACGGCCTGCGCTTCGAGCTGCACCCCACGCTGACCGCGGGCATCGGAGGCGTGACGGGGATCAGCACCGGCGTGGAGGGCTTCGCCCCCGAGGCGTTCCCCATGAGCGCCACCCTGTTCGCGGGGGACACGTTCGGCCTGCGTTTCCGCATGGACCGGATGAACCTGCGGGCGGAGATGGGGCCGCTGCGGGTGACCATCGGGCGGCAGGCGCTCTCATTCGGGCAGGGGCAGTTCTTCACGCCCATGGATCTGGTGGCGCCGTTCACCCCGGCGACGCTCGACACGGCCTACAAGCCCGGCGTGGACGCCGTGCGGGCGGACCTCTTCGTGGGCATGGGGGCGCAGATCTCCGTGCTCGGCGCGTACCTGGGGGAGTGGAGCCTGGACGGCAGCGCGCTCATCGGCCACGGCACCGTGACGGTGGGCGCGACCGACGTGTCGCTGATGCTCGGCTCGGTGTACGGGGATCTGGTGGTGGGCGGCTCGGTGTGGGCGCCCATCGGGCCGGTGGCGGTGTGGGCCGACGTGACGCTGACGGGCCTCGCGCCCAACCCCTTCGTGCGCGCCGTGGTGGGGGCCATGGTGCGGCCCGGTCCGACGACGGTGATCAGCGCCGAGGTGTACGGGCAGCGCTTCGGCACCGCGGATCCCAGCAAGTACCTGCTGCTCGGGATGGGCGAGCGCTACCAGCGCAGCGAGCTGTGGCTGAGCGGGCACCTGTACGCCGCCGTCGCCCTGAGCCAGGAGATCACGCCCCTGCTGCACGCCAGCGTGGCGGTGCTGGGCAACCTGCTCGATCCCAGCGCCTACCTGCTGCCCAGCATCTCGTGGGCCGCGGCGGAGAACGCGGACCTGTCCTTCGGGGTGCAGGTGGGTCTGGGGGCGCGGCCCGACGAGGACGCGGACAACCCGGTGCGCTCGGCCCGCAGCGAGTTCGGCACCGCGCCGTTCAGCGCGTTCCTGCGGGCAGGGTTCTACTTTTAGATACGTGAACCCCCCAGCTCGATCATCCCGCGGTTGGCGGGCACGGTGCAGGGACAGACGTCGAAGGGGCAGGGGAGCGCTGCCTCGTTGAGCTTCAGCGTGCCGTCGAACACGTTGCCCAGGGCGCCCTCGCCGTGGCGCTTCGCGGTGCGGCAGGACCAGGCGCGGCCGTCCTTGTCCACCGTGAAGTAGTCCACGCCGGTCCAGCAGGTCCGCCCCTGGTAGCTCGGGGCGAGGTTGGCCTCCCGGGGCCCCGGCGCGTCTCCGATGAGGGACCGCAGCGCCGCTTCGTCGGGGTAGGACACGGCGCGGCCATCCACCTTGTACAGCTGGGGGAACCAGCGGATCCCCCGCTCCCGGAGGCGATCGCGGCAGCGGGTGGCGACGTCCAGCTGATCCGGGAAGACGACCTGGTTCACCACGAAGCTCACCGATGGGTCGAGCGTGTCCAGAAACCACGCGGCCTTGTCCGCGAACTCCGACAGCGTCGTGAACTCCAGGTGCAGCGACGCCGAGAACACGTCCAGGCGGCCCCGGGTGAGCTGCGCGAACCGCATGAGCTCGGAGCGGCTCGCCGAGAAGTTCGTCAGCGCCGAGATCCGGTGGCTCGTGCGGGTCATCAGGCCCGGCACGACCAGCTCCAAGAAGGGCGGATGCGCGAACGCCTCGCCGCCGCTGCACTTGATCTCCCAGGTCCCGGGCAGGGCCGCGAAGCACTCCAGCGCGCGCCCGAACTGGGCCTCCGTGGGGCGGCCACGGCGGTACTTGCGGCTCTGGATGCAGTAGGTGCAGTCGTAGTTGCAGGCCCCCGCGACCTGCCACTCGACGGTGCGGATCCGGCCCCGGGGGGCGTTCACGCGGCTCCGGGCGGGGTGATCCCGGCGGCGCGGCACCGGGCGGCCCACGCCACGTTCTGCTCGAACTTGCCGCAGCGCTCGCAGCCCGTCTGCCACTGGCCCTGGGCGATGGTGGTGCGCATGGCCTGCCAGCGCGGGCCGAACCACTGGGCGCCGAAGGGCCCGTCGTCCACGTGGCCCACGGGGATGTGGGTGTTGCAGCAGTAAAGGATCGTGCCGTCCACGGTCACGCGGGCGTAGGCGAACCCCATCGAGCAGCCCACGGCGGACATGTCGGTGGCGACCAGCACGTCCTGCTGGGCGGCCCGGAGCTGCTGCTCGAACAGATCGAGGTTGGTGTGCACCCCCAGCTCGGCGGCCAGGGCCCGGGCCCGGGGTACGCCGTCGGCGAGCAGGGCGTCGCGCTGGGCCGCGGTGAGCGCGCAGGCTTCGGTGCCCTCGGCGAGGGACGCGAGCTTGTAGTTGACCCGCTCGGCGCGAAAGCGGTGCCCGAAGCGGACCATGTCGGGCACCTGGGGCGCCGTGTCGCGGTTGATGACGTGCACGTGTCGCACGGAGATCCCCGCCCGGTCCAGGGCCTGCAGACCGCGGGTCATGGCGAAGAAGTCCCGCTCGTCCCAGCCCGGGTGAAAGGCCGAGTAGGTGTCCGGAGTGGTGCCGTGCACGCCGACGAGCAGGTTGTCCACGCCCGCGTCGCAGAGCCGGTCCAGATCCGCCGCGAGCAGGTTGCTCAGCACGGTCAGGTGCCACCCCCGCTCCTTGACCGCGGCCATCATCGTGTAGATGTCGGGGTGGGTCAGGGGCTCGCCCATGCCGCTGAGCACGACGGCGCGCACGGAGCCGAGCGCGTCGAGGTCGTGCATCAGGCGCTCAAACCGGCCCAGGTCCAGGCGCTGGCGCTTCCACGCCGCGGAGCGGGCCACGGCCAGCAGGGGGCTGTGGTCCCAGCAGGTGATGCAGGCGGCGTTGCACCGGTTGGTGACGTCGATGTGCACCTGCTGCGGGCCGATGCGCGGGGCGCCGTCGGCGATCCCGTCGAGCACCTGCCGGCGCAGCTCGCGGGCGCCAGGCCTCACGCGCCCGCCGCGAGCATCGTGAGCACCTCGTCCACCTGCATGCGCCCGCCCCCCTCCAGGCGCGCGAAGGCGCGGGTCGCGTCGAACAGGTCCTCCTCCTTGTCCAGCCACGCCGCCAGCCGCTCCGAGAACGCCCCGAGCGTCAGCCGTCGCTGCACCGGCACGGCCCGCATGAGGGACACCGCGCCCATCCAGTCGTGAAACCGGCCCCAGGCCGCGAACAGCCGCTCGGCGGCCTCCACCAGCTCGGCCCCCTGGCTCGCCGGGAACTTGCGGACGAGGGACTCGGTGAGCAGCAGCGCGGTCTCCGTCGGAACCCCGGACCCGGTGCACGCGTGCACATACCGGCGCAGCAGGGGGATCGTGTCCTGCCCCCCGGCGAGCAGCCGCAGCAGCCGCATCGCGCGACGCCCTCCCTGGCCGCCGGCCGTCAGGGGCGCCATGAGCCTCGCCACCTCGGGCGTCAGCACCGTCGCCGCAGCGCTCAGGTCGGCTTCCGGTACCAGCCCCTGCAGGGCCTGCAGCGCCGCCGCGAGGGCGCCGTTGCGCGGCACGAGGTCCGCCGCCGC
>CALAGR010000326.1 GCA_937891735.1 uncultured Pseudomonadota bacterium
AGTCTGGCCACTCAGCCACCTGAGGTTGCCTGACGCAGATATCTAAACACCCTCTGAGAGGGTGTTCCCATAAAGGGGCCTGCCGCCGAGCCCGAGCGAGGACACCGAGCGCCTCGCGGCGGCGCTCCAAGACAGCGTCGCCGCGAGGATCTGATCGCTCGTCCCGGTCCGGTGGTGCCCCTGCACCCACGCTCGGCAGGCTCTGACGAGACCCGCCGGTCCCCAGCGCTGGAGGTCCGTCGCGATGGTCCCCCCTGCCCATGAGCACAAAGAAGCGACGGCCCCGGAGGGTGTGACGAACAAAAACGAAGAGGGTCCGTCACACCCCCTCATCCGAGCGCTTCTGTCTGGTCATGGGACCCTTCGACATCAGCTCCGACCCGCACTCCCCGACCGCCCTGGTGGTGGACCCGGACCCCGGGTCCGCCCGCCGCACCACCGGTCTGCTCAGGCGGATCGGTTGCCAGACCACCTCGGTGGCCTCGGCCCGGGCGGCACGCCGCTATCTGCGGGCCGTGTCCTGCGCCCTGGTTCTCGTGGACTCCGCGCTCGGCAGCGAGGGGGCGACCCTGCTGTCCGATCTGCGGGCCGAGGGGTTCGCGGGGGTCGTGGTAGGGACCTCCCGTCAGGCCGATGACCTGCCGGGGGCGGGTGGTCAGCCCGTGCTTCGCCGCCCCTTCAGCGTCGAGCAGCTGCGCGTTCTGCTCCAGACGCGCGTGCAGCAGCCCCGGCGTCTTCCCAGCCCCAACGATCTCCTGGAGCGGGCGGAGGCCCAGGCCCCACCTCCGGGCGCCGTGCTGGCCCCGCTCCTCTCCTCCGCGCCCCGGAACCTGTCGGCGGTGATCGAGGCGCTCGACAGGGATCCGAGCCTGGCCGCCGAGGTGATCCTCAGGGCCAACACCGGCCGGCAGCGGGGGCCCGCTCCGATCACCACCCTGCGCGCCGCCGCCGGCAGGCTCGGGCCGGAGCGGCTCCTGGCCCTCGGCGTGGAGGCGATGCTCGGGGGCATGCACCGAGCGGTCGGCCGGCCCGGCGAGCTCCTCGCGGCGATGTGGGCGAACACCCAGGAGTGCGCCGAGGTCACCCGCAGCCTGGCCTGCACGCGGCAGACCGGTCGGCTCAATCCCGAGGGCATGCACCTCGCCGCGCTCCTGCACAACGTCGGCGAGACCGAGCTGGTGCGCGCGGCGATCAGCCTGGCGTGGCCGATGGACGCCGTGGGCCTCGCCGCGCTGGAGTCGGTGGCGGTCGGCGAGCACGAGCGCCTCGGCAACCGGGTGCTGTCCGGCTGGGGCGTGCCCGTCGACCTGCTGCGCGCCGCCGGGAGCCACCACCGCCAGCCCCGCTGGCCCGAATCCACCGAAGACCGGGACGACCGCAAGCTCATCCTGCTGGGCTGGCACACGGCCCTGGCCCGGGGGCATGGGTACTGGCCGAGCCACCCAGAGGTGATCCAGCGCGGCGATCCGAAGGCCGCGATGCGCATGCTCAGCGCGGCCCTGGGCGTCCCCCTGGCGTCCTCCGACCCGCCCGCCGAAGCGAGCCGCTCGACCGGCTGAGGGCGAACCCCCAGGTCAGACGACCACGGGGCTCATCATCGCCAGGGTCGCCGCCTCCTGCTGGGCATCGACGACGAAGTAGTCCGCGAGCAGGTCGTACAGACCCGGGCTGGTCTTCTTCAGCTCCGCCGGCAGCACGAAGAAGGTCTCGACCGTCACCGCGAGGAACTCCATGTCGCTGGTGAGCGCGTACCTGTCGATCGCCGACCGCCCATCCGCGATGGCGGGCTTCTCCGCCTCCCGCAGCCGCACGAACAGGGCGCGCTGCTCGGCGCTCCACCAGGGCAACAATCCCGGGTCGTCGTCCTCGCCGATCATGTCGAGCACGTGGGTCATCTCGTGGATCACCACGTCGAGCACGTCGTGCCCGTCGCGGCCGCCCTCGCGCACCTCGTCCGTGGCGATCTCCAGGACGAGCCCGTCGCCCTCGTCGGTGACCCGGCCGTACAGGTAGACGTGGCCGTCCTCGTCGAAGAACCCGGTGCCGCAGTGGATCCGCACATCCAACGGCGTGTCCAGGCAGCTGAGCAGCTCGATCAGATCCGGCCGCCCCCGCAGCATCCAGTTGAGCTTCTCCAGGAACGTGTCCTCGGCCGCCGCGAAGCCCACGCCGTCCGGGGCCGGGATCGGCCGTCCATCCGGGCCCGGCACGTAGGCCTGGAACGAGAACCCCTGGCAGGTGTTGTCGAGGTCGTACATCGCCCCTTCACGATCAGGCTGCCGCAGCCGGACGGCAAGGGGGCTCAGGCGGTCGCGCCGCCGCAGCTCGATCCCGCCCCCGCGGTGCAGCCGTAGCAGTGACGCGCGGTGCGGATCACCCGGTCGCCGGTCTGCAGGCCGACGTCCCGGATGTGGATCCGATGGCCCGACCGGTCCGTGGCGTGCAACTCCAACATCTGGTTGAAGTCGCAGTCGTAGACCCAGCCGTCCCAGCTCACGCTCAGGGTGTTGCGGCACATGAGGCCGTCCACGGCGGTGGCGTTGAACGCCCCCACGAGCCTGTCCATGTACGACTGCAGGTTGTCGGTCTCCTCGAGCCACTCCAGGAACCGGCTCACGGGCATGTTGTTGAGCGCGATGAGGCGGTCGAAGCGCACGCCGTGCGTTCGCTCCAGGCTGCTCTTCCACTGGGCCTGGGTGGCGGGCTGGTCCGGCGCCAGGAAGGCCCCCGCGGGGTTGGTCATCAACGTCAGGGTGCGCCGCGGATCGCCGGTGCCGTAGCCGTGCTCGTTGAGCATCTTCAAGGCCCGGATGGACTTGTCGTAGGTGCCGTCGCCCCGCTGCGCGTCGGTGTTGCGCGGCCGGTGGTGCGGCAGGGAGCACACGACCTCGACCCCGCGCTCGGCGAAGAAGGCCGGCAGCCCCTCCATCTTGGGGAGCAGCAGGACGGTCAGGTTGCACCGGTCGATGACGTGCTTGCCCCGCGCCACGCACTGGTCCACGAGGTAGCGAAAGTGGGGGTTGAGCTCCGGGGCACCGCCGGTGATGTCCACGGTGTGGGCCGAGGTCCGGTCGAGGGCCGCCAGGCACAGATCGATCATCTCCCGGTCCATGTTCTCGACGACACGATCCGGGCCTGCGTCCACATGACAGTGCCGGCAACTCATGTTGCAGAGCTTGCCGACGTTGATCTGGAAGACCTCGAGCTCCGCAGGCAGCAGCTCGGGCCGCCCCGGGGCCTGCACCGAGCGCGCGAAGCGGGCAGGCACGCCTTCGTGGGTCAGCGGCAGCGTGTCCAGGTGCGCGAGCTGGCGTGCGGGCTCGGACAGCTCGGCGCCCCGGGCGGACAGGGAGCGCAGGTTCAGCCTGCTGTTCACATGCCCGCCTTTTCGACCTGCTCCAGCATCTGCAGCCCGTGCACCAGCGCGGCCCCGCCCCGGATGGCCGCCGCGACGTGCACCGCCTCGGTCATCTCCTCGATGTCCGAGCCGCTCTCCAGCGACGCGGAGGTGTACGCATCGATGCAGTACGGGCACTGCAGCGCGTGAGACACGGCCAGGGCGATGAGGTTCTTCTCGCGCTTGCTCAGGGCGCCGTCGGCGAAGGTCGCGCCGTACCAGTCGAAGAACTTCTTCGCGAGGTCGGGGTTGCCCACCTTGATGTCGCCGAAGCGCGCGAGGTGATCGTGCTTGTAGTAGTCGGCCATGAACGCTCCTGCCGTGTGGGGGACACCCCGCGGCGGCGCAGGATACTCGGTGATCCTCGTACGGGCGGCACGCGCGATCCGTTACACACCGCGCGCAGATTTCGCGGTGCTCAGGGCCCCGCGGAGACCTCCAGCAGGTGATCGACGATGCTGTCGCCGTCGAAGATCCACCGACCGGAAAAGACCCGCTCCGCGAGCATGTGCGGGATCCACAGGACGTCGTCGGCCCACATCTCCTCGAAGGGGATCGCGCTCACCGGCGTCCAAAGGGGGATCGCCTCGTCCGTCTCGGTGGCCGTGCCCTCGTGGCTCGTCGCGGCGTACACGTGCACGTGCAGGGAGTAGCCGTCCACGAACTGGAACCGGTGCTCACCGCACAGGCGCAGGTCCGACGGGGTGACGTGCAATTCCTCCTGGGTCTCGCGGATCGCGCAGGCCAGCGGCGTCTCTCCCGGGTCCAGGCGGCCCCCGGGGGCGTTGACCTTGCCCGCGCCCAGCCCGCGCTTCTTGCGGATCAGCAGGACATCGTCCCCGGCGAAGACGAAGCACAGCGTGGCCCGGTCCTTCGGCTGCCAGGTGGTCCAGTCAATGGCGGCGACGGTCTGGGGAGCGCTCATGGTCGGCAGGATGGCGCGGCCCGCGGAGCGGAGCAACCACCGCGGGACCGGGCGCCGCATCGCCCGACCCCGGCTGGCACGGCCTTCGCATCCCAAAGGGGCGTTGCACCCCCCACTGGAGGCCGACCCATGGACCAAGCCCGCCTGATTGCCCTGTCCGCCCTGTCCCTTGTCGCCCTCGCCGCGAGCGGCTGCCCCACCGGGGTCGTCTGCACCGAAGAGGCCCGCGCGTCCGTGCAGGTCACCGTCGTGGACGCCGCGGGGACCGACCTGAACGACGCCGACGTCTCGTTCTCCGTGGACGGCGGCGGCACCTTCGACGCGTGCGACGACGTGGACACCGGCGCGTGGGTGTGCGGCTGGGAGGTCGATGGCGCCATCACGATCCGCGCCGAGGCGGTCGGGTTCATCACCGACGAGCAGACCGTCACCGTCGCCTCCGACGAGTGCCACGTGATCGGCCAGACCCTGCAGATCACCCTGGACCAGGCCCCCATCGCGGGGCAGTGGCAGGAGGGCCGCGCGTACTACGTGCAGCTCATCAGCGACGCCGAGGAGTGCGCCAACTCCTGGGAGCTGTACTCGATGAACTGCTACCAGATGGCCTGGTTCTGCCCCAGCGGCGAGGTGGAGATCATCCTCACCGACATCATCAACCGGGGCGTGTACACCATCGAGGACGCCGCCCTGTCCGTGGAGTTCACCCAGCCGGGCGACGTGTCGTCCCCCTGGAGCTTCACCATCGAAGACGACGCCATCCTCGTCGATCAGTACGGCGTGACCTGGCAGCGCGACGTGGACTTCGACGTGATCGGCGCTCCCTACTGCGATGGCGGATCCCAGGACCCCGTGTCCGCCCAGTAGTGTGACGGGGTGACCCCCTTCCTCGCCGCCTCCCTCGCCGCCACCGCAGCCACCCTGACCGCGGCGGTCCTCCTGCGCGGGCTCGCCTACGCCGCGTTCGTGGGCGTGCTGCTCAGCGTGCACACCGCCGTCCTGGTGGGGCTGCAGCACGCGGTCCAGCCCGTGCTGCCGGTGGTGATCTGGCTGCAGCTGGCGACCCTCATCCACCTGCTCATGCTGATCAACCCCCAGCTGCGTCCGCTGTGGTACCGGGCGCTGATCAGCATCCCCGCCCACTTCTGGCTCGCGGGCACGTTCCTGGCGGCGCCCTGGGCCGTGGCGGCGGCCCTCGGGTTGCCCCTGTTCGGCTGGTGGGTGCCCTACCTGGCGGCCCTGGCGGGGGTCGTGCAGTCCCTGCGCACCCGGCCCGAGGTGGTGGATCTGGTCCTGGACGGGGTGCATCACCCGGAGCTGCTTCGGCTCCAGGCCGCCCGCCACCACGGTCCCCCGCCGGTCACCGGCACCGCGCGTCCGCTGCGGCTGGTGCAGATCACCGATCCCCACCTGGGCCCGTTCATGTCCGAGGAGCGCCTGCGGGGGATCTGCGAGCGGGCCGTGGCCTCCGAGCCGGACCTCGTGCTGCTGACGGGCGACTTCTTCACCATGGAGGGGCGCGGCTCCGCCGGCGTGCTCGCCCGGGCCCTGTCGCCGCTGCTGCCCCTGAGCGGGCGGACCTTCGCGTGCCTCGGCAACCACGATCTCGAGGCGCCCGTGGACGTCGCGGAGGGGCTCGCGGGCGCGGGGGTGCGCCTGCTGATCGACGCACACGCCACGGTGCAGACCGACGCCGGTCCGGTGCAGCTCGTGGGTCTGAACCACATCTGGCGGGATCGCGCGGCGCGCTACGGCGCCGTCATCGCCCGGACCCCGGCGCCCGGCGACGCCCTGCGCGTGGTGCTCCTGCACGATCCGTCGGGGTTCGCGCACCTGCCGGTGGGGCAAGCGGACCTCGTGCTCAGCGGCCACACCCACGGCGGGCACGTGGGGCTCGTCAGCCTGGGCATGAACTGGACATCCATCGGTGGGCTGGCGCGCATGCCGGACCACGGGTTCTGGGGCCGCGGCCCGGATCGCATGTACGTGCATCGTGCCAACGGCCACTACGGGTTTCCCTTGCGGGTGGGAGTCCCCGGCGAGGAATCGGTGCTGCGCGTGCACAGGTAGCCTGCGCCGGTGAATCACGTCCTGCGCTCCAGCCGCGTGCTCCTCGGAGGAGGCGCCGATCCCATCCGCATCGTGCCCGCGGACGTCCAGATCCAGGGCGACCTGATCGTCGGCGTGGCTGCCCCGGATCCCGACCGGGCGGCGCAGGATCTGGGTGAGCGGCTGATCACCCCCGCGTTCATCAACGCCCACACCCACCTCGCCATGGGCTACCTGCGGGGCCTCGCCACGCCGGCCCAGCTGCAGGGCAACGTGGTGGAGGATCTGTACTTCCAGATCGAGTCACACCTGCAGGCCGGCGACGTGCGCGCCTTCAGCCGGATCGCCGCGGTGGAGAGCGCCCTGGCGGGGGTGGGGTGCGTCTGGGACCACTACTACTTCGGTCGTGAGGTGGCGGACGCGCTGCTGGACGTGGGGCTGTGCGGCGTGGTGGCCCCCACCCTTCAGGACCTGTCCGGCCCCGGGGTCGCGGCCCTGGATCTCCAGTGGCAGGCCATGGTGGACATGACCGCAGACGCGCGCCTCGCCGCCGCCGGGATCGTCACCGCCCTGGGCCCCCACGCCACCGACACCGTCAGCTCGGACCTGTGGACCCGGGTGGCGCGCCACTCCGCCGACGCGAACCTGCCGGTGCACGCCCACGTGGCCCAGTCGGTCGAGGAGTACCAGCGCTCCCTGATCGAGCACGGCTGCTCGCCCATCGCCCGGCTGCGTCGGGAGGGGGCCCTCGATGCGGCCCCCGCCTTCCTGCTCGTGCACGGCCTGTACGTCGATCGGTCCGACCTGACCCTGCTCGACCCGCAGCGGCACCTGCTGGTGCACTGCCCCTGGTCCCAGGTGCAGTTCGGGTTTCCGGCGCGGGTGGGCTGGTGGCGGCAAGCGGGCCTGTCGATGGCCATCGGCACGGACTGCGGCGCCTGCAACGACACGATGGACGTGCAGCAGGAGCTGCGGCTGGCCGCCTGGGGCGGCTCGTACAGCGCGACGTGGTCGGCGGAGGCCGACGCCTTCGGCCGGGACGGGAACGCCGAGACCGCCCGGGCCCTGGACCGCCGCCGGAGCATCCAGGTGACCGCCGAGATCCCCGACGCCACCATCGACTGGCTCCTGAACTCGGTGTGGGCCGTGCCCGGCTCAGCGCACCCCCGCCTGCCGCTGGGCGCCATCGCCCCGGGCCGGCGGGCGAACCTGCTCGTGTTCGACACGGACCACCCCGTCTTGTGGCCCGGCACCGATCTCGCCCACGCCCTCACCCAGACCACCGTGGCCCCCGCCATCCACACCATGTACGTCAACGGCCGCCCCATCGCGACCCCCGGCGACCACCAGCGCGGGCTGCTCGGGCACCCGGATCTGCGCGCGTGGCGCCAGGAAGCCAACGGCCGCATGCGGGGGTTGATGGCGCGGGCGGGAGTCTCCCCGTGACCGCGCCGCTCGACATCGTGCGGGCGCTGCCCGGCTTCGTCAGCCCGTCCGAACTCTGAGGCTCAGGGCGCCGCGTCCGGCAGGGCGTTCGGATCCCAGGGGGCCACCGCCGTCTTCGGCTTGCCGCCGCTGGTGGCGATGGTCACGGTCGCCCCCAGCACGCCGAGCCCCGCGCTGACCGAGCCCGCCACGAACATCGCGGTGCGCAGGCTGGTCTGCCCCTTGAACCGCGACGCCGCGTCGATCAGCGCTGCGTTGTCCCCGCTGACGGTGGCGGCGATGCCCTCGTCCCGGATCGCGGTCATGCGGGAGCCGGTCACCCCCCCCACGATGATCATCGCGACCCCGGCGGCCACGAACACCCCGCTCGCCGCCCCCAGCGCCACCGTGCGGCCCGAGCTGCCCTTGCTGGACGCCGACTGCTCCTGCCAGGCCGCGAACGCGGTGGACACCTTGGCGACCCCCGGCAGGGCCTTCCAGTCGAACGCGGTGGACTGGGTGCCCCCGCTGGTGAGCACGAACTCCGCGCTCCCCTCCCCCAGGGACGGATGCTCCACGAAGAGCCCGCCGCGTCCGGGGCGCAGGTTGCGGACCTTCTGCGGCGGCGCCACCAGCACCCCCGCGACCTCGTCCAGCACGGCGTTGGCGACGGGCACCCGGAACTGCTGCTCCGCGACGGCTCCGCCCAGGCCCTCCACGAAGACCCGCACGCTCGATCCGGCGGGCAGGCCGGTCACCGTGATCGCGGACGGCTCGTTCTCGTTGGCGTCAAAGGTCTGCAGCCCGCCGCGGGTGATCTCCAGCGGGACGGCCACCATGCCGTTCTCGCTCTCCACCCGGGCGGTGTACGAGCCCACCGTCAGCTCCATGTTGGCGCCGGGGCGCGCCGCGACGACCCCGCTCGGTCCCGAGATCGACGCCTGGATCTGCTCGATGGGGTACGGGAGCACCGACACCGTGCCGAAGCCCACCACCACCGGGGTGACGTCCAGCTGGCGGCGCTCCGCCGTCCGCAGCGGCGGCAGCTTGATCTCCTCGGCCTTGACCCCGGTCCCCACCACGTTCAGCACCAGGGGCCGGTCCGGGGCGATGTCCACGAACTGGAAGCCGCCGCGCACCTCGGCGCCCTCGATGAACTCCTCCCCCGTGTCCAGCAGCAGCGTCAGCGACGCCACATCATCGGGCCGGGTGACCAGCACCATCACCGTGCCCAGCTGCCGCGCGAGCACCTCGAGGTCCTTGACGACCCGCTGATCCGAGCCGCCCAGGGCCACGTGCTTTCGATAGGCCAGCAAG
>CALAGR010000327.1 GCA_937891735.1 uncultured Pseudomonadota bacterium
CTCGGGGCGGGCACCGAGGTGGGGGTGCGGCTGTCTCCCATGACCGGGGTGCGCGCCGACTTCAAGCTGCAGTTCGTGGCGCGCCGGGTCGATCTCGCCATCGATCCGGCCTTCACCCTGCACGTCCTTCCCTGGGCGGGGGCCCCGCGGGTGCACATCGAGGCCCACCTGCCGCTCCTGGTGGGGGTCGCCGTGGGGGCGCGCCGCTGGGGCTACCTCGGCGCCTCGGTGCGGGGGGTCGTGGGCCGCTACACGCTGGCCTACCCCACCCTGCGCTTCGGCAAGCCCGTGGAGAGCGCCTGGACCAGCTTCGACGTGGGCGTGGGCCTCACCGCGAGCCACGGCGTGGGTCCGCGAGGCCGCGTGCGCATGTTGACGGGCCTGGATCTGCGCATGGATCTGATCGGCGGCACGGGCTTGAAGCTGGCGGCCCACGGAGGGCTCGCCTTCGACCTGGGTCCGCGGGATCCAGCCCGGCGTGAGCAGCGAATGCAGAAGCGGCGTGAGCGGCGTGAGCAGCGCCGACAGCGCAGGGCCGGCTCGTGAGGGCGGGGTCCTTGACGTCCCTTCTGTGCCTCGTGATGGGGGCCGCGGGGTGCGTGCCGTCCCTGGATGGGGCGGAGCGGGTGCTGGTCTACGACTACGAGGATGGCTCCCTGGTGCCCCTGGAGCGTGAGCTGCGCATCGCCGCCGAGGACCTGGTGGCGGGGCGCTCGGCGGAGACCGAGATCATCATCGGCGGTGAGCTGGGCCTGACCGGTCCGCGGCTCAGCATGCACGGCGGTCGCGCCCCCAACCTGCCGGCGAGCGTGCAGGACGGCCTGCTGGTCCCCGACGACGCCGACGCCCTCGCGTTCTTCAGCTTCCTCGTGCACCTGCAGACCGCGGGGGACTGGTACGTGGACCGGGGCATGGCCGACCGTCGGCTGTTCGAGGGCCTGCAGAGCCGCTACGAGGTCTTCTTCCCGTTCACCACCGAGTGGCGCTCGCTGGCCGACAACGCCGGCTACTTCCCGCCCACCCACGACTTCCTGCTCGGCCCGTCCGAGCGGGTGCCGGGCGCGCCGGTGATGGCCAGCCCCGGCGTGGTGGGGCACGAGCTGGGCCACGCGGTGCAGGTCAGCACCGGCGACGCGGACTCGCTGCGCACCGAGTGCCTGGGGCGGGATGATCGGGCGAGCTGCCGCACCATCACCGCCATGGACGAGGGGCTGTCGGATCTGTGGGCCGTGGGGATCTGGGGCGACTCGGACTTCGTGCGGCGCAACTTCGGCGACCTCGCCGGGGATCGTGATCTGGGCGAGCTCAAGGCCATGGACGAGGCGCTGTTCGATCTCGCGGATGCGTCCCGGGACGCCGACTCCGTGGACGTGTCCGACTGGGATCCCCATGGGCCCGGCGCCATCTGGGCGTCCTGGTGGTGGGCCGTGGGAGATCAGTTGGGGGACATGGATCGCGCGATCGAGCTGAGCTGGGACCTGGCCTTCGCGGTGGGTCAGCTGCGGGCGCAGGACGTGTTCGGGGTGGTCGAGATGAGCGCGCTGTTCCTGGGCTCGGCGACCGCGGCGGAGCGCGCCCAGGCCTGCCCGGTGTTCCGGTCCGTGATGCCCGCCGACGTGTTCGCGCAGGTGCTTCCGTGCACCTGATCGTCGCCCTCGCGCTGGTCCTCGCGGCGCCCGAGGCGGAGGCCGCGGCCCCTCCCGAGCCCCCGACGGAGTGGCGCCTGGGGGTCGATCTGGCGGGCGGAGCGCGGCACATCGCCAGCTCGGTGGGCACGCGTCGCACGGGCTGGGTCGGGCAGCTGGCGCTGCGCCCGCACGTTGTGGGCCCGCTGTCCCTGGGGGTGCTGGCGGAGGTCGATCAGCGGGGCGACGTGTCGGGTCCCCTGCGCGTCACCCAGACCCGGCTGGGCCTCGCGCCCATCGCGGAGCTCGCCTCGACGGGTCCGGTGCGCGCGGTGGGGCGCCTGGGGCTCGGGTGGAGCGGCACCTGGACGGCGTGGGCGCCAGGTCCCGGCACGGTGCAGGGAGCGGCGGGCGCGGACGTGGATCCGGCTTCGCTGCCCGCCACCCGGATGGTGGGCATGCCCCTGTTCCTGATGGACGCGGGGCTGCGCTTCGCTCCGCCGGGGCCGCTGCGCATCACCGCCCTGTTCAGCGTGCAGGCGCGGGGAGCGCACCTGGATCTGGGGGGCACCGTGGGCGTGGGGCTCGAGCTCTGAGGTGGCCGCGGCGCCTTGTACGCGCCGGGTGTTGGGCGCCGGTCCGCTCGTTCCGGCCGCAGGCACTTCGGTGTGATGGGGCGCAGTGGTAGCGTTGGTCTGGATCTTGGCGCGGGCAGGGGAGGGCACGCGCGAGGGGGGGACGGTGACTGAGAACGCCAAGGATGGCCTCGACAAGACCGCGCCGCCGAAGGGGGAGTCCTACGGGGCGCTCTCGAGCGTCGAGCAGTACCACGAGCTCATCGAGAACCTGCACGCGGGCCTCGTGGTGCACGCGGCGGACACCAGCATCCTGCTGTGCAACGCCACCTCGGGCCAGCTCCTGGGTCTGAGCATCGACCAGATGATGGGCAAGACCGCCCCGGATCCGGCCTGGTGCTTCCTCGACCGGGACAACGAGCCCATGCCGCTGGCGGACTACCCCGTCAACCGGGTGATCACGACCGGGGCCCCGCTGCGCAACGTCGTGGTCGGCATCGTGCGGCCCGCCACGGACGACATCGTGTGGGCCCTGTGCAACGCGTTTCCGATCCGCGACGCGTCGGGCGCGCTCCAGCAGATCGTGGTGACGTTCATCGACATCACCGAGCAGCGCAAGGCGGAGGAGGAGAAGCGGCGGCTCGAGGAGCACCTGCGCCAGGCCCGGCGCATGGAGTCCGTGGGGCAGCTGGCGGGAGGGGTCGCCCACGACTTCAACAACCTGCTGACCGCGATCGTGGGCAACTGCGATCTCATCGACATGGGCGCCCTGACGGGCGACGACCTGACGGCGGCCCTCCAGGAGATCCGCAGCGCCGCGGACAAGGCGGCCGATCTGACCCGGCAGCTGCTGGCCTTCAGCCGCAAGCAGGTCCTTCAGCCTCGACGGCTGGACGTGAACCGCACCATCGCCGAGATGGACAAGATCCTGAGCCGGCTCATCGGCGAGGACATCGACTTCGTGACCGTGCTGTCCCCGTCCGTCGGCTCCGTCATGGCCGATCCGGGGCAGATCGAGCAGGTGGTCATGAACCTCGCCGTCAACGCCCGGGACGCAATGCCCGAGGGCGGCAAGCTCATGCTCGAGACGGCGGAGGTGGAGCTGGACGAGAGCTACGCCGCCGAGCACGCCGAGGTGGTGCCGGGTCGCTACGCCATGGTGTCCATCACCGACAACGGCACGGGCATGACCAGCGAGGAGCAGTCCCGCGCCTTCGAGCCGTTCTTCACGACCAAGGAGGTGGGCAAGGGCACGGGCCTCGGGCTCTCCACCGTGCACGGCGTCGTCAAGCAGAGCGGCGGCCACATCTGGCTGTACAGCGAGCTCGGCCAGGGCACCACGTTCAAGATCTACCTGCCCGTGGACGACGCGGGGCCGCAGGATCCGCCGGTCGCTGCGGCGTCCCCGTCCCCCGTGACCGGGTTGGAGGGATCGGAGACCATCCTCGTCGTCGAGGACGAGCCCGCGGTGCGGACCCTGGCGTGCCGCATCTTGCGACGCTACGGCTACGACGTGCACGGCGCGGCGGATCCCGCCGAGGCGATCCGGGTGTGTGCAGGGATCCCGGGCCCGGTGCACCTGCTGCTGACCGACGTGGTGATGCCCGGGGCGAGCGGCGTGCAGCTGGCCGAGGAGCTCGCTCTGCATCGGCCGGCCCTGAAGCGCCTGTACATGTCCGGCTACACCGACAACGCCATCGTGCACCACGGCGTGCTGGAGCGCGGTACGGCGCTGCTCGAGAAGCCGTTCACCGCGCTGGCGCTGGCCCAGCGGGTGCGGCAGGTCCTCGACTCGGACTGACGGAACGACGGGCGGTCAGAGGACGGCTTCGATGGCGCCTTCCCAGGCCATCATGGACCGCGCCCCCGCCCACTCGTAGGTGGCCTTGCCCTCGCGGTCGAGCACCACCCCGTAGGGGATGGTCTCGGGGTAGGTGGCGCCCAGGGCGGTCACCATCGCCTTGATCCTCTCCTCGGGGGCCGCCGCCACGTTCAAGGGGTCAAAGGCCGCGCCGGTCTCGTCGAGGAGCGCTTGCAGCTCCAGCGGATCTTCGTCCACCGACACGATCACGAACGCCACGTCGTCGCCCCATCGTTTGACGACGATGTTCAGGTTCTTCATGGACGCGCGGCAGGAGGTGCACGAGGACGCGTACAGGTACAGCACCGCCGGCCGGCCGGCCTCGCGGGCGGCGTCGAGGCGCGCCTGCACGGCCGACAGGGACACCTGCTGCACCTCGGCTGGGGGGTTGCTCAGCTTGATGGCCGTGCCGATCACGGCCAGCACCGCCACGATGATCGCGAACACGAGTCCGATGGTCTTCAGGTTCATGTCCCGCTCCGTCGGCGCAACGTACCTCCCCGGCGCCCTCGCCAACACCCGAATGTGGGGGTCCGGGGCGGGCCGGCGGATCGCTGCGTGGCGCATACTCGCTGTCCACTCCGGAGCACCCAGCCATGAGATCGAGGACAGTCCGAGGCCCTGGAGACGGTTCGGGGGGCGCGGACCCGAGCCGGGTGCGCCTGCGCCTTGCGGAGGCGATGGGCCTGCTGCCCGTCGGGCTGCGCTGGCGGCAGGGGCTGATCGCGCTGCGCGGCCAACCGGACGTTCCGCCGTCGCGCTTCGGCGTGTCGAGCCTGGCGCTGCTGCGGCCGCGGATCGCGCTGCGCCTGTGGCGTGGGCGGAGCTGGATCCACCGGCAGGTCCTGCTGACCAACCTGTTCAACCACCGGCAGACGCCGACGGAGCTCGGCTGGTCGGTGCGGCGCACCCAGATGGAGGACTTTCGGGGTCGGGACATGACCTACGACAGCCACAACGGCACGGACCTGTCGATCCCGGTGGGTACGACGGTGCTGACGGCGGCGGCGGGGCAGGTGGTGCACGTCGTCTCCGAGTTCCACCGGGGCGGGCTCAAGGTGTTCATCGACCACGGCGCGGGGCTGATGACCTGCTACGCCCACCTCGCCCGGGCCCTGGTCCAGCCGGGACAGCGGGTGGATCGCGGCGAGCCCATCGCGATCTCGGGGTACAGCGGCCTGGACGGCTTCATCACGTTCCCCTTCGGCGTGCCCCACGTGCACTTCAACACCTGGCTGAACGGCGAGCCCGTGGACCCGTTCGCGCGCCCCGGGGAGCAGAGCCTGTGGCGGGGCGGCGCGCCGACTCCGCCGGACGGGCAGGGGACCGACGGGTTCGCGCCGTCGCGGTACGACCTGCAGGCGGCCCAGGCGGCGCTGGAGGCCTGCAAGACGGACACGCTGCAGGACGTGCTGCGGGCCATCGACGCGCCGGCGGAGCGGGCCGCGCGCACCGTCATCGAGATGAACTACTACCCCACCCGCTTTCCGGTGAGGCCGAACCTGTACGGCGAGCAGCACCCCAGGGCGCCGCGCCTGGATCTGCCGTTCCGCGCGGCGGAGTTCGACGGAGCGGTGTTCGTGGACGAGCGGTGAGCTGGATCTGATCGACCCCGAGTACGGCAGCCCCCCATCTCCTCCGGCGGCGACGGAGTTCACGTCGCCAGCGCCCGAGCCCGACGAACCAGCAGGGGGTACCTGCGGGATCTACCCGACGTTGGTTCGCGTCAGGAGCAGGATCCGCGAACCAGCTGGGGATGGGTGCCGCATCTCCCCCACACAGGTTCGCCGCTGGGACGAAGGACCGGCCAAAGTCACCCCTGGGGGCGAACGAGGTCGGGGTAGGTGCCGCATGTCCAACGACCTGATTCGTCAGGGATCGACCGTGGTCGCTGGCGGACAACGCGGGCGGCCAGAGTCGCTCCAGGCCGAGCACGGGGTCTAGATGCTGGTCCTGGCGAGGGAGGCGGCGAGGGCGTCGACGACCTGGGCGAGCTCAGGCACGCCGCGGAACCGTCCGCCGACGTCCCGGTAGATGCGGCAACAGTCCGAGTCGCCCGAGGGCGCGGCCCCAGCGACGTCCTGCCCGTCTACGAGGATGCTGGGCGATCCGTAGCCGCCGTGGCGCTCGGCGGAGTCGGTGCCGATCTCGTGCTCTGACCAGGAGGGTTCCAGGCCGAGCTGGTCCAGCGCCGCCCGCAGCAGATCGCGCGCCGGGGCAACGTTCGGGCAGTCGGCGTCCCAGATCAGCTCGATGTCAGGCACTCGAACGCTCCGCGGGTCCATCGGGGCTGCTCATGCAAGGCTCCCGCTCGGGGCAGCGTAGCCGTAGTCTGCGGCGATGAATCGCCTCTCGCTCCTCTTCGCCGCGGCCCTGCTGGGCTGCCCGTCCGTGGTCCCCGAGCCCGAGCCGACGCCCGGCCCCTTTCTCGGACAGGATCCATCGGTGCCCGCGGCCCCCGGTGAGGCCCGCGCGGGGGTCGTCCGGGACGGGCTCGCAGGGCAGGCGGCGCTGTTCGGCGGCATCAACGCCGAGGGCCGGGCGGGGGACATCAAGCTGTACAACGACCGGGTGCAGTTCGTGATCCAGGCCGGCGAGCGGCGGCACGGGCTGGTGGACGTGGGCGGCGGTCTGCTCGACGCGGACCTGGTGCGCCCCCCCGGGCAGCTCGGCCGCGACACCCTGGAGGACGGCTTCATCGCCTTCGCCCTGGCCCGGGTCATCCACTCCACCTCGGTGCAGATCGTGTCCGACGGCAGCGACGGCGGGCCGGCCATCGTGCGCTCCGAGGGCACCGACGTGCCGTGGGACTTCATGACGGGCCTGTTCGAGCTGCCCGAGCCCACGCTGCCCGACCTGACGCTGAGCGTGGTGCAGGAGTTCGAGCTGCCGCCGGACTCCTTCGTGCTGACCCTGCGGGCGACCCTGCGCAACACGGGCTCCGAGCCCGTGACCATCCAGCCCCGGGACGGCCTGATGGCCTCTGGGGAGGACCTGCTGCCCTGGGCGCCGGGCGAGGGGCTGCGGGGACCGCCGACCACGGACATCGAGGGCATGGGCCTGACCGGGCGACGAGGCGAAGCGACCCTGTCCATCTGGCCCACCGAGGGCACCGTGCGCAACTCGGGGATCGGCGCGCTGGCGGCGGGTCTCGGCATCGTCACGCTGTCGCACCCGGAGGTCACGTTGGAGCCGGGCGCGTCCCACACCATCGAGCGCAGCTTCTCCGTGACGCCGGACCTGTTGACCGCCGAGCGCCTGCGCTGGGAGCAGCAGGGCGTGGAGGTGGAGCCGGTGCAGGGCCGGGTCACCGATCCCGACGGCGGCGTGGCCGGCGCGCGGGTGTGGATCGCCGACGGCGACACCGTGGCGGGCTTCGCGATCACCGACTCCGACGGGCGCTGGTCCGCCGCGTTGCCCGCTGGCGACTGGGTCGCCTGGGCCATGGCGCAGGCCGACCAGGAGCACCCGCAGCTCCCCGAGGGGGCGGGACGCACGGGCCCGTTTGCGGCCCCCAGCCTCAACGCGGCGCAGCGGGCGGCGCTGTCCGGGCAGACCGAGGGCACTCCGCTGGTGTGGGCCGTGGGACGGGCGCCGTCGGCCGGAGTGGCGTTCGTGCTGCCCGGTGCGAACGACGTGGATCTGAGCCTGGAGGCCGCCTCGGGGGTGCGGTTGCGGATCGAGGACGGGGATGGCGCCGCGCTGCCCGCCGTGGTGGATGTGCGCTGGGCAGACGGGCAGGCAGCCTCGGACCTGCCGTCGGAGCTGTGGGAGGCGGTGGGTCAGCCCGGTGGTGGCCGCGCGCTGTGGGGCTGGACGGCCTCGGGGGTGCTGGACGCGCCGCTGCCCCCGGGGGACTACACCGTGCGCGTGGGCCACTCCTGGCGGCACGGGCAGGAGCTGCTGGCCGATGTGCACGTGGTGGCCGGCGAGATCACCGAGCTCAGCGCGACCCTGCCCGAGGTGATCCCCCGGGACGGCTGGCTGTCGCTGGACTCGCACCTGCACGCGGCCCCGAGCTTTGATGGGGCGCTGTCGATGGAGCACCGGCTGGTGACGTGCGCGGCCACGGGCCTGGATCTGCCGGTGATGACCGACCACGACCGCCAGGTGGACTACGCGCCCGTGGCCGCGGCCCTGGGCCTGGACGACCGCATGCAGGTGCTGCCCGGCGTGGAGGTCACCACCATCGTGCGCGGGCACTTCAACCTCTTCCCGGTCACCCCGGATCCGGCCCAGCCCAACGGCGGCGCCGAGCCCTGGTGGCAGCTGCCCCGGGACACGCAGGAGCTCTTCGACCGCATGCGGGCCCGGGCGGGGGAGGACGCCATCACCCAGGTCAATCACCCCCGCACCCCCGGAATGTTCTCGCTGGCCCGGTTCCAGGCGATGACGGGGGAGGCCCTCAGCCCGGATCTCTGGTCCTGGGACTTCGACATCTTCGAGCTGCTCAACGGCGGCGTGGACAACCTGCCCTCGGTGCGGGACGACTGGTTCACGTTCCTGTCCCTGGGGCGCAACAAGATCCCCATGGGCAGCTCGGACAGCCACTACGCCTACATCCCCTGCGGCCACGGGCGGACCGACGTGTGGCTCGACTCCACCGATCCCGCCGCGGTGACGGTGGACGCGGTGCGCGAGGCGATCCTGGCGGGCCGGGTGGTGGTCGCGGGAGGCACCACGCTGCGGGCCACCCTCGATGTGGGGGCCGGCGTCGTAGGACCGGGGGAGACCACGACGGGGACGCAGGGCGCGCTGACGATCTCGGTGCAGGCGCCGGACTGGATGGCGCCGGGCACGCTGCGGGTGTGGCAGAACGGCGTGGCGGTGTTCGAGCAGGCCCTGGATGCGCCCGACGGCGTCACCTGGTTCGACGGGCAGGTGCCGGTCGCCGTGACGACGGACTCCTGGATCGCCGTGGAGGTGGAGGGCACCGAGTCCATCGGGCCCCTGTGGCGCGACTTCACCGCCTACGCGATGACCAACGCGTACTTCGTGGACGTGGCGGGGGACGGCTGGGACGCGCCGGGGCTCTGACTCACTCCG
>CALAGR010000328.1 GCA_937891735.1 uncultured Pseudomonadota bacterium
CCGCCCGCCGGGCCTCCTGCGCCCGACGCTCCCTCTCCCGATCAACCTTGTTGATGCCCCGCTCGACGGCCTCCTTGAGCCCATACACGCGCACCGGATTCCAGGGCCCGACCGCCTGCATCACCCGCGACTCGCGCATCCACGCCGGGGTGAGCTCGTCGGGCTGCTTCTCCCACAGGGTGACTGTCTCGACGAACCAGGCGAGCAGCACCACCGCCGCGACCCCTTGCAGGGCCCCCAGCGCGACCCCCGTCTTGCGGTTGGCGTCCTCCAGACCTCCCACCCGCCGGGACGCGAGCTCGATGATCGCCACGAACGCCAGCAGCAGGAAGAAGGCCCCCAGGAAGCCCACCATCTTGCGCAGGTAGACGTTTTCGGCCAGCGGAGGGGCCAGGTTCGCCAGGACCGTGTCGAGCGGGGGGTACCAGCCGTCGAAGAACACCCACAGCAGGACGGCGAGGAAGATCGTCACCGTCTGCACCAGGGCGCCGCGGTACCAACCCAGCCCACCGGTCGCCAGCACGAAGATCACCGCAAGCGCGTCTGCTCCCATACACGGAAGCGTACCTCCGGGCCGGTATACTCGGCGGCCATGGCCTCGGCCCCCCACCGGATCCTCGTCGTCGACGACGAGCGAAACATGCGCCGCGTCCTTCAGGCGCTGCTCGCCGCGCACGGCTACGACGTGGACGCCGCGGGCGATGGCGACGAGGCGCGGGCCCTCCTCAAGCGCGCCGACCCGCCCTACGACGTCGTGATCACCGACCTGCGCATGCCCCACTGCGACGGCATGCAGCTGATGGACACGGTGTCGCGATCCTGGCCCGACACGCCGGTGGTGTTCATCACCGCCCACGGGACGGTGGACACTGCGGTGGAGGCGATGCGCGCGGGGGCCTTCGACTTCATCACCAAGCCCTTCGACGAAGCGGAGCTCAGCTCGATCATCGACAAGGCGATCGCGCGCCGCGAGGCCAACCGGGAGCGCGCCTACCTGCCCGAGGACGACGACACGCTCACCATCGGCGACTTCCCGGTGGTGCATGTGGAGCCCCTGTCCGCCTCCGAGACCGCCCTGGCGGAGATCATCGGCGAGTCCCAGCCCATCAAGGACCTGTTCGCGATGCTCCGCAAGGTCGCGCCGTCCCCCAGCACCGTGCTCATCCGCGGTGACTCGGGCACCGGAAAGGAGCTGGTGGCCCGGGCGATCCACCGCCTCAGCGACCGCGCCAACGCGCCGTTCATCACCGTGAACTGCACCGCGATCCCCGAAAACCTCTTCGAGTCCGAGCTGTTCGGCCACGAGAAGGGAGCCTTCACGGGGGCCGTCGCGTCGCGCCCCGGCCGCTTCGAGCTCGCCCACGGCGGCACGCTGTTCCTGGACGAGATCGGCGAGCTGCCCACGCCCATGCAGGTCAAGCTGCTGCGGGTGCTGCAGGAGCGGGTGGTGGAGCGGGTCGGCGGCGTGCGCAGCATCGACGTGGACGTCCGGCTGGTGACGGCCACCAACGCGCCCCTCGAGCAGATGATCAAGGACGGCACCTTTCGCGAGGACCTGTTCTACCGGCTCAACGTCGTGCCCATGTCCCTGCCGCCGCTGCGCAGCCGCCGCTCGGACATCCCCGCGCTGGCGCGCTACTTCCTGCGGCGCTTCCGCCACCGGCTGGGGCGCGACGTGCAGGAGATCGCCGCCGACGCGATGGCCGCGCTGCTGGAGTTCGACTGGCCCGGCAACATCCGCCAGCTCGAGAACGTCATCGAGCGCATGGTGTTGCTGTCCGACGGCCCGGAGCTGCGGCTCGAGGACATTCCGTCGGAGATCCGGGACGGCGAGCGGTCCCTGGATCTGGGCGGGATCGACTCGCTTCGGGAGGATCCGCTGCCCGACGGCGACTTCAAGGACATCGTCAAGGCGCACACCCAGCAGGTGGAGCGGGAGCTCATCCGCAAGGCCCTCGAAGAGGACGAATGGAACGTCACCCGCGCGGCGAAGCGGCTTGGAATCAGCCGGAAAGGCCTCCAGCTCAAGATGAAGGACTACGATCTCCGCACTACGCAGGAGTCCCCGCAGTGAGAGCCTCGTTCCTGTGCGCGCTGGCCGTGCTGATCGCCACCCCCGCCTTCGCCGGCGACCGGACGAGCACGCCCGTGTGGCTTCGCGGGGATGTGCAGATCGGATACGACGGGGATCTTGGCTTCGGTCGCCTGGTGGACAGGACCCGGGCCGGGGGTGCCCGGGTCGAGGTGGCGCGCTCCTCGCGGCAGCAGCACGGCCTGACCCTCGGCGGGACCTTCGCCGCCTACCACGGCATCGCGGTGTCGCTGGCGCTGCCGATCTCCCTGCACGACCGACGGGTGTGGGGCGCCGCCAACGACATGCGCTTCGATCCCGACGTGGGCGTGCCGACCATGGTGGACGGCTCCGAGCTGCCGGTGGATGTGCTGTCCGCGTCCGCCAGCTCGCGCAACCACACCGGCCCCGGCGACCTGCGCTTCGGCGCGCGGGCCATCGTCTTCGCCCAGGACGGCGTGCCGCACCGCACCGCGCCCGCCAACCTCGCGGTGGACCTGTCGATCCGGGTGCCCACCGGCGGCAACCACGACAAGGTGCGCGGCAACGGGACCGCCGGCCCTGGCCGCGGCGGCGCGGGCGTGTCGATCAGCCTCACCGCGTCGCGCCGCATGCAGGGCGTGGAGCCCTACGTGGTGCTGGGCTTCGAGCACAACGGCACCTACCGTCAGGCGCTGACCGGCGCGGACGGCAACCTCGTGCTGCCGCCGCCGGATCCCTCGGACCCCAGCCCCGATCCCGAAGGCCGCTGGATCATCGATCCCGCTGAGCGCTTCACGGTCCGCTTCGGCGCCGAGCTGCTGGCCGTTGAGGATCTCGCGAAGGACACCGAGGTCCGGTTGGACGTCGGGGCGGGGCTCACCTACATCGGCCCCGACGAGATCTCATCCGGCCGGCTGCTGCCCGCCCCCCTCGACCCCACGGTGGGCCACCTCGCGGTCACCGCCGAGCACATCGTCGCGGACGTGGGCATCGGGCTGCGGATCCGCCCCGTCGGGCCGATCGAGACGCGCATCGACTTCGGCGGCGCCTGGCACAGCCCCCACTCCCTGGAGCGGGTCGGCGAACGCACCTACGGTGCAGAGACCGCACCGGACAGCTTCTCGGTTCGCTGGGGCGTGGCCGTCCGAGCGCGGATCCGCTAGGCCGCGCCGATGAGCACAGGACCAACCCGCCTGGCCATGCTCGGCGCCCTCGGGGCGCTGCTGGCCTGCGGGTGTTCGCCCCGGAACTCACTGGTCCCGGTCGCGTCCGTCGGTGGCGAGTGCCCTGAGAGCTCCTGGCCCGCCCCCCCCGACTCTGCCGCCGGATACGCCGGCTCCGGGGCCTCCGTGGGCGAGCACATCGGAGGATGGACGCTCGAGGACCAGCACGGCTGCGCCACCGACTGGACCCAGTTCCTGGGCGCAGTGACGGTGCTGGACGTCAGCTCGGTCTGGTGCGGGCCGTGCAACGAAGCGGCGGCCACGTCGATGGAGGTCTTCGACGCCATTCGGGCGGAGAACAAGGCGTCCTGGATGATCACCGTGCTCGTGCAGGACGAGTTCGCCGCCCCGGCGACCGTCGGGGACGCCGAGGAGTGGACCGAGCGCTACGCGCTGGAGTACCCGGTCGTCGTCGATCAGGGCGAGTCGGTGCGCGGCGCCTACGGCGTCATCGCGTTCCCGGTCTTCCTCTTCATCGCGCCGACCGGGGAGGTCTACGAACGATACGAAGGCAAGGTCGAGGATGCGGAGATCCTGGAGCTCCTCCGATTCGGTCTCGAAGAATGGGCGGGGGATCTACGTCCACAAGACGAGATCCCCGACCCACCCACCGACTGACCCCCTGCCCCGGGACACCTGCCCGGACCGGAGCCGATCCATGCGCCTCTTGCTGACCCTGCTGACCGCCCTCGCCCTGACCCTGCCCGCCGCCGCGATGGCCGGAGAGGGAGAGCCGGCCCCGGACTTCACGCTCAAGAGCATCGGCGGCGAGAACGTCGCGCTGGGCGACCACCTCGGCAAGGAGGTCATCATCCTGTCCTTCTGGGCCACGTGGTGCGGCCCATGTCTCAAGGAGATGCCGAAGCTCATGGAGCTCCAGGAGGAGCTCAAGGACAAGGGCCTGCGCGTCTTCTGGATCTCGGTGGACGACGCGAAGGACGAAGCGAAGGTCGGCGGCATCGCGCGCCGCTTCAAGCTGCCCGACGACCAGGTCCTGCTCGACTTCGAGCGCAAGGTCGTGAGCCAGTACCACAAGCGCGGAGTCCCCCCGTTCACCGTGGTGATCGGCAAGGACAAGACCAAGATCCTCGAGAAGCTCGGGTACACCGAGGGAGACGAAGAGAAGATCCATGAGACGGTCGCCGGCGCCCTGTAGGGCGCTCCTCCCAGCGCTCCTCGCCCTGACGGGACTGCTCGGAGCGGTCCCTTCGGTCGCTCACGCGGTCCAGCTGGGCCAGCGCAAGGACGGGCAGACGCTGCCCGGCGCCCAGCTCGATGTCACCCAGAGCCTGTCCTACAAGTACAACGTCTTCCTCGACGAGAACCCCAACGACGCCAATCCCGCGCCGTTCGGGTTCAGCGAGTTCATCAACCGCACCCAGGCGGATCTGCGCATCGGGCGCCTCACCCTCGGGGTCCAGTTCGACTTCGCGGCGAGCTCTCCCACCTGCCACGACGCCGGGTACGCCCAGCGGTTCGCCGACGCCTACGGCGCGGATGCCCCCTGCGTGCACGCCAACGAGATCCGCGGCAGCGGGTGGGCAGACGGCGCTCCGCGCAACGCGCTGGCGGTGCTCGAGAAGGTCTATCTCAAGTACACGCAGCGGAACTTCAGCTTCGAGGTGGGGGACTTCTACGCCGCCATCGGCCGGGGCGTGGTGCTGTCGATGGTTCGACAGCCGAACATCGACCAGGACAACTCGCTGCTCGGCGCCCGGGCGGACCTGTTCACCGATTCGTTCGACGCGATGGGCTTCGTGGGGTTGAGCAACCCCCAGGAGGTCTCGATGGAGCTGCGCAACCAGCAGATCGACAAGGTGGAGCGCAGCGTGCTCGCCGGCGGCTTCGTGAAGGTGCGGCCCGCCAAGGGGCTGGAGCTGTCCGCGCACGGCGTCGGGTACGAGCTGACCCAGCTGGCCAGCGGCGCGGTGGGAGGGACGGTGGCCGCCCGGGGGCTGGGCAAGGCCGTCGATGTGTTCATCGAGGGCGACGCGTTCATCTACGGGCAGGACCCCGAGGCCGCGCTCAACCTGCCGAAGACCGGCTACGGCCTGTACGGGACGGTGACCGGCTACGCAGGCCCGCTGACCGCGCTGTTCGAGTTCAAGCGCTACAAGGACGCCCAGCTGATGCGGCAGAGCGGCCCCGTCGTGCCCCTGCAGTACAACGCGCCGCCGTCCCTGGAGTACCCCATCAGCGTCACCGAGGACGTGAACGGCAGCGTCGTGTCCAACGACATCATCGGCGCGCGACTCCAGGGCGAGCTGTTCCTGCTGATGACCAGCACGACGCTTACCGCCTCGATCCTGGGCTCGGTCGATCAGGAGGCGCACCCCCCCTTCAGCCGCCAGGGCGAGGTGACGGTGCACCCCTACGTGGTCGCGGATCAGAGCATCCACGTCGGCAAGGCCGACCTGCACCTGCTCGGCGCCGTGGGGTACCGCCACGACTTCCCGTTCCGGCTCGAGCCCGGCGAGGACGCGGACGCAGACGAGCGGGCCCGCCTCGCCGGCGAGTACCTGCGCAACACCGGCCTGCTGCACTTCAACTTCGACGTCGGCGTCACGGTGGGCAAGCACGCCTTCGAGTGGGTGACCTACTACCGGCGGCACTCCTTCACGCTCGAGGAGGAAGGCTGCTGGACGCGCCGCAACGGGGACGAGCAGTGCGACAAGGACGACGGCTGGGTCTCGCTGGAGAACGCGATCAGCTACACGCTGATGGGCAAGTACACCGTCGCGGTGCACCTGGACTTCACCGACGATCCGCTGGTCCAGTCCCTGGGCAACAGCGGCGCCGTCGGCAACCTCGTGTACGACCCGTGGTTCAAGAGCTCGGGCTTCATCGGCGCCGAGGTCATCCTCAAGCCCGTTCCCGAGCTCGAGATCTACGTGTTCGGGGGGAGCCAGAAGGCCGGCATCGTCTGCACCGGGGGCGCGTGCCGCACGGTCCCTGCGTTCACGGGGGTGAAGTCCCGGGTGACCCTGAGCTTCTGACCCCCACGACCCCGCCCGACGGTCCTTCCATGTGGGGCGCAGGATGGCCAGCCGGTCCCTTTCCGCTTGTGTCCGTCCGATTGACAGGCCCCCCAAGCCCGCCCAGAATTCCGTTCTGCCAAAAAGCAGGAGTCCCGTCGCCATGCGCTTGTCCGCCTTCGTCGTCACGTCCCTGATCACCGCCTCCCTCGCGTGCACGGCTGCCGCTGCAGAGATCAAGATCGCGGAGGTCACCTCGAACTCCGTCCTGGTCGATCGCGAAAAGGGCATCACGTACGCCGCACAGAACGTGCTGAGCGCCAAGGCTGGCGAGATGTGGGTGGAGGGCGAGCCCAGCTCCGGCCTGGGCAAGTACATCGAGGTGAAGTTCGACGGCGACCAGGAGGTGCACAGCTTCCGCATCTTCGCGGGGTGCTTTGTGGACCTGGACTTCTGGAAGCGGCACAACCGCGTCGCGATGGTCGAGTTCAAGTACCCGGACTTCACCTCGGAGAAGTTCGAGTTCGAAGACAAGATGGAGGGCCAGCTGATCAAGCTGGCCGAGCCCAAGACCGTCAGCAAGGTCAAGATCTACCTGCGTCAGGTGCACAACGGCAGCACCTGGGCGGACACGCCCATCACGCGGCTGCAGTTCTTCGACAAGGGCGGTCCCAACGAGCTCACCGGGCTCACCGCCACCGCCACCAGCGAGTACGAGGACGCGGACCACACCTACGCCGTGTCCAAGGCCGTCGATGGCTGGGACGACACCTACTGGGTCAACGGCGCCGGCGACGGCACCGGCGAGTCGATCACCGTGGATCTCGGTGGCAGCCAGAAGCTCGCCAGGTTCGGCATCGCCATGGGCTTCGGTGACACCGAGAGCTTCTTCAAGAGCAGCAACCGCGTGGCCGAGGCCCAGCTGACGTTCAGCGACGGCAGCACCAAGACTGTGAACCTGAAGGACACCGCCGAGCTGCAGGTGTTCGACCTGGACGTGAGCACGAGCACCGTCAAGGTCACCTTCACCAAGGTCATCAAGGGCGACGCGCACGACGACCTGTACGTGGGCGAGCTGCGCTTCTGGAACTAGCCGCCTGAGCGAAGGCCACGGGCCGTCCAAACGAGGTTGACGGCGGCACCTTCGGCTGATGAACCGGTCACGCCGCGTTCAGGATCACATGGCCACAACGGGCTTCGTAGACTCTTGTTTCACGCGAAGGCGCCAGGCCGCAACGAGAGTCAAGGCATCCCGTTTCGATGCGCTTCACGCCCCCGCGGAAGACGGGGGCCCCGAAGTTGACTGAGAGCCCCCGGCGAAGGCCCGTGCGCCTGGCAGATTCGATGCGCCCCGGACTCATCTCATTTGGATCTTGTAGCCGGCATCAACGGCCTCCCGGGCGGCATCGTTCTCGGGGAGCATGTTCACTTCCTTTGCGTCTTCGCGTGACGCCGGCCGGCCGGATCTTCCGCGCGGTACTCAGCAGGCCAAGGCAACCCAGGACAAGAACTGTCCCGGCCTGGCACTCAGCCTTGGCCGCACATGCTGTTGTCGGCGACATCCAGGAGGTGATCAGACTCGTGGGACGGCCTGTGGACCTTCAGAGCCCAGACTCGATCGACATGCTGACGCTGATCAGCGCCGCCCGGGGCCGCCCGCTGCGGTCCTTGCGGATCGAGTGCAGGCTGGTCCGGTAGACACGACGCTCTGTGCCGCGGTCATCGACGCCCTCGACCGTCTCGCCGGGGCGCAGCGTCACCGACGTGTCCAGGGTCTTGTGCACGATGCGGAACGTGCCGCCCGTGCCGTCCTCGGTCAGATCGAGGAACTCCACCTGCGCCTCGTCGCCGTTGTCGAACAGCCACTTGTGGCCGGTGCCGCGGTCCAGGCTGAGCCACGTCGCGTCCTCGGGCTCCAGCCGCGAGACCTTGCGCAGCAGCTCGTCGACCAGCACCTCGAGGTTGGTGACCTTGGCCTCGGCGCCGTTCGCGCGGTCCAGGGCCCGCTCGGCCTTCTTCTCGAGGCGCTCGAAGTCCTCGGCGGCCTTCCGGCCCGCGGTCTGGGGGCCGGAAGGCCACAGCGGGATCGCCAGGAGTCCGACCGCCGCCGCGAGCAGCAGGCCAGGTGCGAATCGGTCAGCCCAGGTGCGCTCAGTCATCGTCTCTCCTCGGTTCCAGGGTGCCCCGGGTCGCCGGGACGCAGCGGCTCCACCCCGAGCCGCGGATCGGCCAACCGGGCCAACGCCGCATCCACGAGCGCCCGCACGGTCGGGTCGCTGCGGCCCGCCGCCAGCACCGCCCGGGTGGTGCCAACCAGCCACGGACCGCGTCCGACCCCGCCTTCATACCAGCGCACGTCGCCCAGATACCGACCCCGGGAGCCGGCGTGCACGATCAGCGTGGAGCCGACCTTGGGGGCCTCGGGCAGGATCTCGCGGGAGCGGGACCCGAGGATCACGTCCGCGCGAGCGACCCTGGCGAGCTTGCGGTCCGCGTCCAACCCCAGGTTCGACAGCACGACGACCAGATCGGCCCCAGCCGCGCGGAGCGCCTTCACCTCGGCCCGGGCCGCGCGGTAGGGGTCCTTCGTCTCGTACTCGTCCATCCACAGGTGACCGGGTAGGACCGAGGTCACCCCGACCACCAGGTCACCACGCTTCACGAGCACGGCCGTCTGGAACAGCGGTGCGCCGTCGTGGTCCACCAGGTTCGCGGAGAGCAGCGGGTAGCGGGCCCGCTGCGCCAGCTTCTGCAGATAGGGCAGCCCGCCGCCGAGATCGAGCCCGCCGATGCCGCCCGCGTCCAGCCCGCTCAGGTTGCCCGCGTCCACCAGCAGCACCGACTTGAGCCGGCGCGCGGCCTCCTCCTGGGAGATCGCCACGAGATCGTGGTGAAAGAGCCGGTCGCCCGCGTCGAAGCTGAACACGGGCACCGCCGAGGCGGCCCGCAGATCCGTCAGCAGGGCCGCCCCCTGGGGCAGTCCTCCCACGGGGTTGTCGGCGCAGGAGCACGGCTCGAACTCGCCCAGGTAGTTGGACTGGAACAGGATCCGGGCCCGCAGCCCGGCCTCGCCCGTGGGCGCGGGGTCGGCGAGAGGCAGCCCCTCGATCACGCGGTTCGCTCCCAACAAGGGCAGCGCGAGGAGCAGGAGCAGGAGGAGGCGGCGCATGGATTGCGCAGTCTACTCCGGTAGACTTGCGCCGATGCAGACCCGCGCCGTGGCTCCATTTCTCGCCGGCCTCCTCGCCGGGTGTTCGGTCAACCCAGCGTCGCTGGACGTGGCCGACACGTACTTCCAGCTGGGCGGCGCCGTGGACGTCCTGTTCGTGGTGGACGACTCGAACTCCATGGGCGAGACCCAGGCGGCCCTGGCGGCCAACGCGGGCCTGCTGTTTGTCGGGCTGACCGCCGAGGGCGTCGACTGGCAGATCGGCGTGGTCACGACGGACATGGATGATCCGGCCCGGCGCGGGCGGCTCGTGGCGCCGATCCTGACCCCCGCCGACGCCAACCCCGCGGCCAGCTTCGCGGCCACCGTGCAGGTCGGCACCGAGGGCTCCCAGCTCGAGCGCGGGCTGGCTTCGGCGTGGTCCGCGATCACGCCTCCTCTCACGACCCACGACAACGCCGGGTTCATCAGGCCGTCTGCCCGCCTCACGGTGGTCGTGGTCAGCGACGAGGACGACTGCTCCGACGAAGGGCAGCTGCCGACCTTCCAGCCATCGGACTGCGTGTCCTTCCCGGATCGGCTCGTGCCCGCTTCGACCTACGCGGCGCGGCTGCGCGGGCTCAAGGACGACCCGAACGCCGTCGCGGTGCATGCGGTCGTGGAGACCGGCACCACCGCCGAGTTCGAGGGGTGCGGCGGCAACAACAACGGCAGCCGCTACATCGAGCTGGCGCGCGGCCTCGGCGGCCTGGTCCGCGAGATCTGCGGTGATCCAGCGGCCTTGTACGACGACCTGGTCGAGCAGCTGGCCGGACGGCGCGACGCCTTCCCCTTGAGCCGCACGCCGGATCCGCTGTCCATCAGCGTGACGATGGCCGAGAACGTGGCCCCCCCGGAGGCTGGGGACCCGCCACCGGGCGCCCTGACCGGCCAGTCGATCCTCGAGGACCTGACCCATGAGAACGGCTGGTCCTACGACGCTGCGTCCAACAGCGTCAGGATCTGGGGCTCGGTGGTGCCGCCCCTCGGCTCGGCGGTTCAGATCCGGTACTCGGTCGCCACGGGCGGCTAGAGACAACTGACTTGGCGTGGCCTGCTCGCACCGCTATAGGAGCGCGATGAAGCACACGTTCCTCCGCTCCGCCGCCCTCGCTGTCGCCGTCTGCGGCGCCTCCGGGTGCCAGGCTCCGCCCCAGGCGGACCCCGAGTTCTCCGACGCCGCGCAGTTCGCCTTCCGCGAGTTCGACACCGACACGCCCGCCCGCCTCGCCTTCGCGGCCCGCGCGCTGGAGCAGCAGCTCTATCTCTCGATGGACCTCGAGTCCGACGGCTCGACGGACCGCTGGATGGCCCAGGCGCACCTGGACGAGGCCGACGTCGCCATGATCGAGCACCCGGACTTCCCCGTGGGTGAGGGCACGCCCGTCGCCGTAGGGAAGTTCAGCGGCTTCGAGCCCGGCGATCACGCGGAGTACCTCGTGCTGCCCGACCAGACCGGCACCGAGCCCGGCGGCCCCCAGTACGACCGCACGGTCCTGGACGGGGCGGAGACCTGCTGGCCCGGCGGCGACTGCGAGTGGATGCGCACGACCAACCACCTGATCAAGCAGAACCTGCTGCTCACGGTCGAGTACGACCTGTTCAAGGACTACCGCTGGATCGACCTGAACCTGCCGGATCCGTCCACGGTGCCCGAGGGCGAAGAGATCGTGAACGACGGGCCGAAGCGCTGGGCCATCGTCGCGCGCTCCTGGACCGACCAGGTGTGGGTGGGCAACAACGGACAGAACGAGATCCAGCTCAGCTTCACGTTCGAGACCTGGATACCCCGGGACGGACAGGGCTTCATCCGCACGAGCGAGGACGTCAACATCGAGGACGGGGCCTGGACCACCGACAGCACCGGCGGGGGCACCTTGCGGCTCCTCGCGCTCTGGTCCCGGACGAACCTCGATGACAGCTTCACCGAGAGCCAGATCCAGAACGTCATCCGGGGCGGGATCGAGGACATCTTCGTGGCGCAGGAAGAGCACCTCACGGGCGAGTAGCGGGCTGAGCATCACCCCCGGCGACGCCGCCCGCGGGTGCTACCTTCAAGCCATGCGCGTCCTGCTGCTCTGCCCTCCGGTATCCCTGGACGGGCCTCTCGTGAGGCCCCGCCACGCCCCGCACCACACCGCGATCATCGCGGCCGCCCTGCGGGACGCGGGGCACGTCGTCGTCGTGCAGGATCCCCACCGGGACACCAACGAGCTGCCGGCGCTGTGCGCGGCGGCCCGGGCGGCGCGACCGGACGTGCTCCTCCTGATGGGGTCGGACTACAACCGCAAGATCGCGCCCACGGCGATGGTGCGGGTGGCCGCCGCGCTGCACGACGCCCTGCCCGACATCCCCCAGGCGCTGTACGGGCGCGTGAACGCGCGGGTCGCCCGCAGCGTCCTGGAGTCGCTGCCCGCGGCCCAGGTGCTGCTCTTCGGTGAGCCCGAGTTCACCTGCCGCGAGTGGGTGGACGCCGTGGCCTCGGGGGTGGCGCCCCTGGACGCGGCCCAGGCGATGGCCGGAGCGGTGTGGCGGCGCGACGGCGAGATCCACCTCAACGATGCGGTGGTGCCCGATCTGGACCTGAGCCCGGTGCCCGCCTGGGACCTCGTGCCGCCCCAGAACTACAGCTTCGCGCCCCACCAGCAGGCCGGCGACATCGTCTACCCCGTGCTCGCCAGCCGGGGCTGTCCATATCCATGTTTCTACTGCGAGGTGCGCGCCAGGCCGAACTACATCGCGCGCTCCGTCGAGGCGGTGGTGGGCGAGCTGCGGGTGCTCCGCAGCCGGTACGCGGCCCGCTCCTTCTTCATCGCCGACCCCACCTTCGGCATCGACCGCGACTGGGCGATGGCCTTCTGCGCGCAGGTGCAGCGGCAGGGCTGGACCGACATGCGCTGGTCCTGCATGTCGCGCACCGACCGGGTGGATGAAGAGCTGCTGCAGGCGATGGCCCGGGCCGGGTGCTGGAGCGTGCTGTTCGGCATCGAGTCCCTCAACGCGAAGGCGCTGTCGACCTCCAAGAAGGCGATGGATCCCGCGACGGTGGGGCCCGCGCTGGCGGCCGCCCGGCGGGCCGGGATCGAGACCATCGTGTCGCTCATCGTGGGCATGCCCGACGACAGCCCCGCCGAGTTCGAGCGCACGCTGGACGGGATCATCGCGTTGGATCCGGACTTCGCCCAGTTCTTCGTCATGCAGCTGGACTCCGCCGAGCCCCCTGCCGGCGGGCGGTTCCTGTCCGACTGGCAGGGCGCAAAGCACGACTTCTGGGGCCGGGTGTATGCAGCGGACGCGTTCACCTCCGAAGCGCAGCTCCAGGCGCTGCGCCGACGGGCCTTCCGGCGCTTCTACCTGCGCCCGAAGTACGTCGGGGGACGGGTCCGCGCGCTGCTAAAGAGCGGGGAACCCGTCGTGCAGCTGACCCGCGCCGCCCGGGGCGGCCTGCTCGCGTTGCGCATGGCCGCCGGGCGGGACGTCGCTTGAGGCCATGGCCCTGGGCGCTCGTCGCCCTGCTCGTGGGGTGTCCGACCTCGCCCCCCGACCCGCCGCCGGACGACGACGACGTGACCATCGGTGACGACGACGACGACGATGACGACACCACCGAGCCGAAGACGGACGACGACGACACCACCGAGCCGCCCACCCCGGGCCAGGTGCAGGAGTCGCCCCACCCGCCGTGCGCCGCGCCCGTCCCGTCGCCCGGCGCGTTCGCCGACGGCCTGCCCGGCAGCGGGATCGACTTCGTGCACGCCACCGATCCGGCGTACACGTCCGATCCCGGCGACCTCATGAGCGCCTTCGCCGACGTCGTCTCCACGGGGGTCGTGGCCGCGGACCTCGACGCGGACGGGCTCGTCGACCTGTACTTCACCCAGACCGTCGGCGCGAACAGGCTGTACTGGGGCCTGGGCGACGGGCTCTTCGACCCGGCGGTGGGCCACGGCGCCGAGCTGCAGGAGTGGCAGTCGGGGCTCGCGAACGCCGCGGACCAGGACGGCGACGGCCTGCTGGACCTCCTCGTCGGCGGCCGGGACCACCTGCGCCTGTTCCGAAACGGCGGGGACCGCACCTTCACCGACGTGACCGCCACCGTCGGCCTCATCGAGCCGGTGGGCTGGGCCGGCGGCGCAGCCTGGGCGGACTGGGACCAGGACGGCGATCTCGACCTGTTCGCGGGGGGCTACTCCGACACCGTGGACACCGACGGCATGACCTGGTGGCAGGCCACCTCGGTCACGAACCGGCTGTACCGCAACGACGGCGGCCAGCTCGTGGACGTGACCGCGACCCTGGGCGACCAGGGCGAGGAGGACGGGGCGGTGCTGCACGCGGTGTGGCGGGACCTCGACCACGACGGCGATCCCGACCTGCTCCAGGTGAACGACTTCGGCGACATCGTGCAGAACAGCAAGCTGTGGGAGAACGGCGGCCCGTCGGGGGACGGCTGGACCTGGACGGAGCGCGCGGTGGACTCGGGGCTGGGCTACCTCGGGTCTCCGATGGGGGCCCTCGTGCGCGACCTCGACGGCGACGGCTGGGAGGACCTGTGGCTCTCGGACTTCGGCTCCTTCCACATCCTGCGCAGCCTCGATGTGTGGAGCTGGGTGGACGCGACCCTCGCCTGGTCGCCCACTGTGCAGTTCGAGAGCGACGACACCCACTGGTCGATCCTCGACGTGGACCTGGACGGCGACGGCACCCCGGGCGTCTTCGTCGCCTTCGGCCCCATCCCGCCGGTGTTCACGGGGCAGCAGCCGACCTGGCCCGCGCAGTGGGACCGGTTCCTGGTGGCCACGAGCGACCGCTTCGGCGAGTTCCACTTCGTGCAGGTGCAGGACCAGGTCCTTCCGGATCCCATGGACGGCCTCTCCCGCGGGGTCGCGAAGGCGGACTTCGACCGGGACGGCGTGCCGGACCTCGTCGTACCCCACATCGGCCAGCCCCCCTCGCTGCTGTTCGGTCGATGCACCGGCAACGACCGGATCACCATCGCCCTGCGGGACCTCGCGTCGGGCAACCGGTACGGAGTAGGGGCCCGCGTGACGGTCGAGCGGGGCGCGCTGGGGTCCACCCAGGAGATGAGCGCCGGGGGCCGCGGCACGTTCAGCGGCAGCGAGCCCATCCTGTTCTTCGGCACGGGTCAGGAGGGGGGCGCGGCGCGGGTGACGGTCGCATGGCCGGGGGGGGCGACAGAGGTCTTCGACGGCGTCTGCGCCAACTGCCGGGTGAGCATCAGCCGCGCGACGGCGGCGATTCCTTGAGTGACCGCCTGCGCGCCGCCCTGGGTGTGGCGGTCTCGGCCGTCCTGCTGGGGCTGCTCCTGTGGGCGGTTCCGCTGGGCGCCGTGGTCACGGAGGTGCTGTCCGCCAGCGCGCCCCTGATCGCGGCCCTGGTCGCCGTGCACGGGGTGATGCTGCTGGCCCGGGTGCAGCGGTTCGCCCTGCTCGTCAACGAGCCGGGGCTCGCCTCCCGGCACGCGTTCGACGCGGTCTTCATCGGGTGGCTGGCCAACCTGACGCTGCCCGCCAAGGCCGGCGAGCTCGCGCGCCCCGCGGTGTACGCGCGCCGCTCCGGCATGCCCCTGGCGGGAGCCGTCGCAGCGGTCCTCGTCGAGCGCCTGATCGACCTGTGCAGCCTCGCGGTCCTGTTCTACGTGGTGTTCGCGTTCGGCCTGCCGGATGGGTTGCCGGCCTGGATCGAGCTCGCCGCCGCCGTGACCGGAGGCATCGCCCTGGTGGCGCTGGGGGGCCTGGGCCTTCTGGCCGGGCTGGGTCCCTTCCCCGCCTTTCAGCAGGGACTGCGCGCCATCGGCGGACCCCGCCTGTTCGGGGCGCTCGGCTGGAGCGCGGTGATCTGGGCCCTGGAGGTGCTGGGGGCCTGGCTGGCCATCGCCGCGGTCGGACCGCTGCCCCCGGGGGCGTGGGCCGCATCCGCGGTCCTCATCGTCGCGACCACCCTCGCGGTGGCGGCGCCGGCGGGGCCTGGCGGGCTCGGCGTGGAGCAGTGGGTGACGTTGCTGGTGCTCGCGGCGTGGGGCATCTCGGACGTCTCGGCGGTCAGCATCTCCGTGCTGATGCTGTTCGCGGCGGCGGTCCTCATCGTGCCCGCAGGGCTCGCGGCCATCGCCCGTACGGCCTCCATACGGCCCAGCAAGCCGCCGGACGGCCCGTGGGAATAGGCGCCCCCCCTCGCGTTTTGGAACCTCGGCGGCGGCTCTGGTGTCGGATCCGCCGCAACCTGCCCATCGGCGACCTGGAGACATGCCGTCCATGACCCGTGCCCCGTTCCGACTCGAACGCCCCCTCCTGCTGGCCCTCTTCGGCGTGATCGCCTTGTGCGCGGTCACCGCGGTGGGCGCCTTCATCGCTCCCCAGAGCGCCGTGCTGCCGCCCCAGGCCGCCCAGGCTCAGCTGCTCGATGGCCGGGATCCGTTCATCATCAGCGACGTGGCCGAGCGGGTGCTGCCCGCGGTCGTCACCATCTCCACCAAGACCTTCATCGCCCAGGCGAACATCCCCGGCCTGCACGAGTTCTTCGATCCCTTCTTCCAGCACAGCGAGCCGGGCGGCATGCAGGAGTCCCGCGGCCTGGGCTCGGGGGTGATCGTCGACGCCGCAAAGGGCCTCGTGCTCACCAACAACCACGTGGTGGCCGGGGCCGACGAGATCACCGTCTCGTTGGTGGACGGCACCGACCTGCCGGCCGAGGTGGTCGGCAAGGACCCGCTCAGCGATGTGGCGGTCCTGCGCATCACCGGGGACCTCCCGAAGCTGGGCGAGCTGCCGTTCGGGGACTCGGACAGCCTGCGCCTGGGTGAGGTCGTGCTGGCCGTGGGCAGCCCGTTGGGCTTCCGGGGCTCGGTGACGATGGGGATCGTGTCGGCGAAAGGCCGGGCCGAGGGCCCCCAGGGCATCGCCTACGGAGACTTCATCCAGACCGACGCAGCGATCAACCAGGGCAACTCCGGCGGGGCCCTGGTGAACATGCGGGGCGAGCTGGTGGGCATCAACAGCTGGATCGCCTCTCCGGGACGCGGGGGCAGCGCCGGCCTCGGCTTCGCCATCCCCACCAACCTCGCCCGCCCCATCATGGACAGCCTGCTCGCCGACGGCCGCGTGCAGAGGGGGTGGCTCGGGGTGGCGATGCAGCCCCTGGACGCGCAGCTCGCCGAGTCCCTGGGCGCCGCGGGCTCCCACGGAGTGCTCGTGGCGGATGTCGTGCCCGGCGCCCCGGCAGAGGCAGGCGGACTGAAGCCAGGCGACGTGATCGAGCACTTCGACGGCGTCAGGATCGACTCCATGGCGCGGCTGCGCACCGAAGTGGCGCGCCGGCCGGCGGGACAGAAGGTCCGCGTAGCGGTGCGGCGCGACGGGCGGGAGAAGTCGCTGACCGTCACCCTGGGGGAGCAGCCCAGCGACCTGCACGCGAGCCAGGTTGTCCCCCGAGGCCCCGGTCCCCAGTCCGATGATCTGCGCGACGGTGGAGTGCTCGACGGCCTGCGGGTCCAGGGCCTGGACGAGCTCGATGACGGCACGATCTCGCGCTACGGCGTGGACGAGAGCGTCAAGCGCGGCGCCGTCGTGGTGCAGGTGGAGCCGGGCAGCCCCGCCGCCCGCGCCGGCCTGCGGGAGGGCGACGTGATCATCGAGCTGAACCGAAAGCCTGTGACCGGAGGCACCGCGTTCCGCAAGGAGTACGAGGGTGCGGGCAACCAGGTGATGCTGCGGATCCGCCGCGGCGCAGGCGTCCTGTTCCTGGTGCTCAGCCGGTAGCGCCCCCGTCGAAGATGCACACGAGCTGCTCGGTCCAGGCGATCAGCGAGCCGTCCGGCCCGTACAGCGAGCCCAGCATCGTCCCGTAGCCCTCCCCGGCAGACCGCGCCTCGCTGTGCAGCCAACACCACGCCCCGTCGTCGAGCGCGGGCACCTGAAGCAGGTGCGCCGACCACCGCACGGTGGACGCGGGCGCCGGCCCCTGCAGCATCTGCAGCACCGGTGACGGCGGCGTGTCGAGGAGCCCGATGATCGCCTCCGCCCCTGAAGCGGCCGTCCGATGCCTCAAGAACAGCCCGATCACCGACTCGTCACAGCCTCCGAACGGCAGGCTGCCGTGGGTCCACCGCATCTCCATGTGCTGGGTGAAGGCCGGGGTGATGCCCGAAAGGTAGGGGAACGAGGTGCAGGCCTCGGGCGCCGGCAGCCCGGACGGGCGCGTCGCGGGTCGCACGGCCACCCCGGACGCCCGCGGACCGCCGAACGCGCCCAGCGCCACCGCCACGACCTGGCCCCCCTGCACCAGCCGCGCCTCGGTGTGGGTCAGGGAGCGGCCTTCGCGCAGGACCTGAGCCGTCAGCTCCACCGGATCACCCAACCGCACAGGACCGACGAGGGACGTGGAGAAGGAGCGCAGCGTGCGCCCCGGCGCCACCAGGGTCCCCATCGCGCGGCAGGCCGCCGCCGTCGTGACGCCGCCGAACGCAGACCGTCCCTGGCCCCAGTCCACAGGGACGGCTCCTGCGAACGCCCCGGGTCCGGTGGGGGTCCAGGTGGTCACCTGGTCGAAGCTGCTCACCGGATCAGAATCCGCAGTCGCCCCAACGACCCAGGTCCGCGTCCCGGGCGTCCTGCTCGGCGCCTTCAAACACCGACCGGAACGTCTGGTTGTTGCTGAAGATGAACGCGCGTCCGTATCCCTCCTTCACGAGGGTCAGGTTGATCCAGTCGTCGTAGGTGTCCACCGCGGGAGTCTCGCCGACGAAGATGTAGCAGAGCATTCGGTCGAAGCCGTCGCGGTACTCGCCGTCCCAGGTGAGCCACACGGTCGTGCCCTCGGGGAGCAGCGCCTCGGTGCGCGCCGTGGACTCGGGCCCGTAACACTCCGGCGGGTCGGAGTTGCCGGCGTTCATCTCGGGGGTGTCGATGGACAGGAACCGCACGCTCTCCGAGAAGCCCCCGTCCAGCCGGAAGCGCCCGGTGTCGCCGTCGATGATGTGCTCCACCACCGCGCGGGTCGGGGCCTGCGGCGGGTTGGGACCCTGGGGCAGGAAGGCGGCGTCGAAGTTGGGATCGAGGGTGGTGTCGTCGTCGTCGCCGGCAGGACGCACACAGCCAGCCAGCACGAGGGCCAGCACCAGGAACGGCAGGAGCTCCCTCACTCCTCCACCCCGAAGAAGGCGAGGAGGGGGGCGCGGATCTCCTCGAGCCACCCGTCGAAGTCCGGCGTGTTCGGAACCGTCACGCGGCACTTGCCGCCGCCCAGGTCCTCGATGCCGCCGGGATCCTTCGTGCCGAGGGGGATCTCGATCAGCTCGCGGTTGATGTCGTGCTCATCGAGGATCTCGAGGATCTCCCCGATCTGCGGAAAGCTGACTGTGCCCTTCATTCAGGTCCTCTCGGTGGCGTTGGAGCGCCATGCAGGATGCCAGAACCGGAGGCGGGAGCCGGAGGTCTATGTGCGGGTCCGCAGGACTCGCGCACCCGAAGGGGGGTGCCCTGGACGCGCACCCTAAACGAAGAGCGCCCGCCCGGGTTTCCCCGGACGGGCGCGATTCCTCGCTCGACTCAGTGACCTGCTACGGGTTGCAGCTCAACAGGCCGATGTCGTAACACTCGGCGCCCTGTCCGCCGCCGTCGCAGGACGCGCCGGCCGTCTGGCCGCTGATCTCGGCGGCGTCGCACAGGCTCTGGCCCTGACCGACCTGGACGCTGACCGTCACACCGGCCGGCACGGGCACGCAGAAGTCACCGTTCTCCTCGCTCACCACGCTGAACACGCGGCTCTCGGGGAAGTTGACGTCGAACACCTCCACCAGCGTCAGGGCAGCCTGTCCACCGATCTGGACGTTGCCGTAGGCGCAGGAGGTGCTGGTGTAGGGGCGCAGGACCACCACGTTGCTGCACCCACCCTGGCACTCAGGCATGCCGGGCTGCGTGTAGACCTGGGTCGGCACGAAGCCCATCTGGCCGCCGGACTGGTCCGTCTCGATGACGCTCACGGTGTTCTGGGTGAACACAGCGGACGTGATGCAGAAGAAGCCGTTCGCGTCCGTGACCGCCTGGCCACCGTTCTGCGCTCCACCGGACTGGGCGGCGACCGTGGCGCCGGCGACCGGCTGACCCTGGTTGGTCACCACGAGGCCGCTGATGCAGCTCAGGACTTCCATCTCGACGATGCCGATGTCCACGCAGTTCGAGCCGCCGCCGTTGGTGCCGTTGCCGGAGTACTGCAGGCCCGAGCAGGTGCCCTGACCACTGGGGATCGTCACCGGATCGGTGCGCTGCGTGGCCACCTGGCCGCCCACCGAGTAGGAGATCTCGACCCACACCGTCTCACCGTTCTTCACCTCGAGACAGAACTCGCCGTTCTGGTTGGTGCGGGCGGTGGTGGTGCTGATGTAGCTGATGCCGACGGCGCGGACGGTGGCGCCCTGGCGGGGGGTACCCGCGGCGTTGCGGACGGTGCCGGTCACGCAGCCGTGGGTCGGCAGCGGGCGGTCACAGTTCCAGGTGGAGAAGTGGGGCGCTTCGAAGGACACGGCCAGCGTGCCGTCGTCCAGCTCGATGATCGTTCCTTCGCCCTCTTCCATCCAGCGGCCTTCGACCTCGTCGTAGGACCACATGGGCATCGTCTCGCCAGCGGCGTAGCCGGCGCCCTGGAGCGGGATGACCGTCGCGGCGGTCGTGGCGATGTTCAGCTCGTTGCCGGCGTCGTCGGTCAGGTTGACCTGGAACATGCCGTAGGACTCGAGGCGCTGGTACTCGCCGTTCCCGTCGATGGCCGTGAAGTCACCGGGGGTCGCGTTGATCTCGTTGCCGTCCTCGAAGTCGGACTCGAGGTCGTAGAACGTGGCCTCGACGTTCACGTTGCCCGTGTAGGCGTTGCCGGCGGCGTCCACGAAGCCCGCTGCGGGCAGCTCGACGGTCGGGCCACCGAGCTCGATCTCGAAGCTGTGGCCGTCGGCCGCGGCGAAGCTCGCGGTGTAGTCGAGCTCAGCGAGCGTGATGAGAACCATGTTCTCCACGTCTTCGATGATCCCGATGGGGGTGGAGTTCTTGGCGAAGCCCTGCTTGCTGGCGTTGACCGAGACGCGGTCGGCGACCTCGACGCCTTCGATCATGAACTTGCCGTTGGCGTCGGTCTGGCCGGTGAGGCCGGCGACGTTGATGGTGACACCGGTGATGGGCTGGCCCATGGCGTCCCGAACGATGCCCGTCAGGGCCGAGGTAACGGTGCCGACAGCGTCATCGTCGTCGTCGCCGCCGCCGCCCGGGACCGTTCCGGTGCCGGTGTTGCCGTCGTACGGCGTGGGGGTACAGGCGATCAGCCCAGCGGCGCCGATGGCGACGAGGAGGCGGCTCGGGGTGAACAGGGTCGTAGTCATTGGAGTCTCCCGTTTGCTTGCCCCGCCGGTCCCGACGGGGTGGTCAGTCGAGTGAGGAACCTCGATGAGGTGTGTTTTACTTCGGTCCTTCACGAGTCGTCAACGAGTAATTGACAAATGCTTTGCAGGTCGCCCTAAGAGCCCGTTTCTGCTGTGGTTTATTAGTTGACAATTCCCGCAACAACTTGTGAAGTTCTCGACGGCGTCGAATGGATCCAGCCTCTGTCTCGTCTTCGGCCGCAACGCACCACCGGGAGCACTACTTGAGCCACTCCGTTTCACAGGCCGCCGGTCGGGTTGTCCTCACCGCGCTCATAGCCATCCTGGCCGTTGGCACTATTGCACCCTCGCGCGCGTACGGGAAAGGGTTTGCATCAGGATTGCGTCCCCTTTGGGTCGGAATCGGGGGCGCCGGGGGCGGCGAGCTCGGACAGCCCATCGCTGCGGGATACGGCAGCATCACCATCGGGCTTCGACTGATCCCGATCGTCCCCGAAGTGATGATTCGGGAAGGCGTGTCCGGAGACGGCGACGGCCTGCGTCTGCACCACGGCGCGATCGCGCTCGGGGCCCGGCTGTTGCTGCCCCCGCTGGGCATGGTGCGCCCGCACCTCCGACTCGCCTTCTCCCATCGGCACGACGCGCCCATCGACCTGTTCAAGGCCCAACCGTTCAAGGTGCTGTTCGGCACCGCAGAGGGCATCACCCACCGCTCGGGGGTCGAAACCGGCGGCGGCCTGGAGGTCAGCTTCAGCAAGGTCGTCGGGCTCTGGGCCCAGGGCACGCTGGTGATCCTGCCCACCGAGGGCGAGAACCCGGTGAGTGGACTGTGGGAGATCGGCGTCTCCTTCTCGATCGGACCGCCTTCCCCCTGATCGCCTGCGCTCTTGACGCAGACGGGCCCGTCGGGGGATTCTGAGCCCGTAGCCTGATCTTCGGTCGGGCTGCTCCCTCAACAGTCCGTCGACCGACAGAGGCCGGACCCCCGTGAAACGCAGCTGCAAGTCCTGCGGAACCGCCTGGACGGTGGATCCATTCGAGGCCGACTGGAGTCGGTCCCGGAACACCGCGCTCCCGCGGGCGTGTCCGGCGTGCCGCGCTGACAACCGGAAGCTGGTCGGCACCGAGGTTGCGTGCACGCGGTGCGGCACGGTGTTCTCCTGGCCCAAGGAGCTCGTGCTCTACGCGGCGATGTACGGCTGGAAGGAACCCACGCGCTGCCCCGGCGGCTGCGAGGAGGACGTCTCCCAGGTCCGCCGATTCCGGGGCGACATGCTCGCGATCGGTCCGGTGTGGCTCCGGGCCGTCAAGGGCATCGACCTGGACGCGGATCCCGACATCGAGCCCACCGCCGAGGAGCGTGAGGCGAAGATCCCGAAGCTCGAAGACCTCTTCAGGGGCCTGGGCAGCGGCATGTCGGCCCCCAGCTACGGCGATCTTCCGCCCCGCACCCACCGGCCCGAGCACGAGCCCCCACCACCGCCCCAGGACGAGCTGCCGGCGGAGCGGGTTCCGTCGCCCGAGAGCCTCTTCTCCTTCAAGAAGAAGTAGCCGTCAGCGGGCCAGCAGGCTCCCTGCGTAGTCGTCTGGCGGCTCCCACCCCATCAACTCGAGCGCCGTCGCGGCCACGTTGGCGAGGCCCGCGCCCTGCACGTCGTGGCGCAACCGACGCCCGGCGCGCGGGTCGAACAGGTACAGCGGCACCGGATTGAGGGTGTGCGCGGTCAGCGGCGCGTCGGTGTAGCTCCCGGTCTTCTTCGCGATCTGGAACATCTGGTCGGCGTTCCCGTGGTCCGCTGTCACCAGCGCCGTGCCCCCCGCCGCGGCGAGGGCGGGCAGGACGCGCGCCAGGCACAGGTCCACCGTCTCGACCGCAAGCACCGTCGAGTCGAGCGATCCCGTGTGGCCCACCATGTCGCCGTTGGCGTAGTTGACCCGCAGCAACCCCGGCGGGGACGGGCGCCGCAGGGCGTTGATGATCGCGTCGGTGATCTGGGCGGCCTTCATCCAGGGGCGCTCCTGGAAGGGCACCACGTCCGAGTCGATCTGCACGTACTCCTCGAGCCCGTCGTCGAACTTCCCGCTGCGGTTTCCGTTCCAGAAGTAGGTCACGTGGCCGAACTTCTGGGTCTCGGAGCACGCCCACTGGCTGACCCCGGTGCACGCGAGGTACTCGCCCATCGTGCGGTCGATGGTGGGCGGCTGGACGAGGTAGCGCGGCGGGATGTGCAGGTCGCCGTCGTACTCCATGATCCCGGCGAAGCGCGCGGCGGGGACCTGCCCCCGGTCGAACGCGTCGAACGTGGGCTCCGTGAACGCCCGGCTGATCTCGATCGCGCGATCACCCCGGAAGTTGAAGAGCACCACGCCGTCCCCGTCGCGGATCCGCCCGATTGGCTCGCCGTCGGACACCACGAAGGGCGGCAGGAACTGGTCGCCGAGCCCTGGCTGCTCGTCCCGGAAGGTCTGCACGGCGACCGCCGCCGAGGGAAAGCTCCGCGCGACCCCGTGCACGTGGGCGTTCCATCCCCGCTCCACGACCGACCAGTCCGCCTCGTAGCGGTCCATGGTGGTGATCATCCGACCGCCACCGCTGGCGATGCGGGCATCGACCCCCACGCCCCGCAGCTCTGCGAGCACGGCCTCGAGGCGGTCCAGGTACATCAGCGCGGAGGTCGCGCCGACGTCCCGCCCATCGAGCAGCGCGTGCACGCACAGACGCCGACATCCATCGGAGGCGGCCCGCCGCAGGAGCGCGTGCAGGTGGTCCTGGTGGGAGTGCACGTTTCCATCGCTCAGCAGCCCGATGAAGTGCAGCGCGGACCCGTCTGCAGCGCACGGACCCACGATCTCCTTCCACGCGGTCCCCTCGAACAACGCCCCCGTGTGCAGCGCGGCGTCCACGAGCTTCGCGCCCTGGTCGAAGACCCGGCCCGCGCCCAGCGCGTTGTGCCCGACTTCGGAGTTCCCCATGTCATCGTCGCTCGGCATGCCTACATGTGTGCCGTGCGCGCGCAGCGCCAGCCACGACCCGCCAGCAAGGCGGTGCAGGGTGGGCGTGCGCGCGAGGTGCACGGCGTCGCCCTCATCGGCCCGACCGATGCCCACGCCGTCCATCACGACGATGAGGAGCGGACCGGAGGATGCAGGAAGTGAGCGATGACGACGCAGGGGGAGGACGGGCATGCGGCCGTCTAGCATCTCCCCGGCAGGCGGGCCAGCGGGCCGCGCCTGTGAAGGATGACGGACGATGAACCTCGCGCTGCTCGGGCTGGGCTCCTTCGTGACGGCGGTACTCATCGCGAGCGTCGTCACGCCGGCCGTGCGCGACTTCTGCATCCGGGTGGGGTGGCTCGACCACGGACGCTCCGGCCGGGCGATGCACGACGTCCCGACGCCCCGCCTGGGTGGGCTCGCGCTCGCCGCGGCCTTCTACGGCCCCCTGGTGCTGGTGGGGATCACGGATCAGCACGCCGCGGACCTGCTGTTGGGGGATGGTCGCCGCGTTCTGGCCCTGGTGGTGGGCGGGCTGGTGGCGCTGGGGATCGGGGCGGTGGACGACGTTCTGCACCTGTCCGCGCGGCGCAAGCTGGTCCTGCAGGTGGCGCTGGCGACGGTGGTCGCCCTGCTCGGACTGCGCATCGAGCTCATCGAGGTGCCGTTCGTGGGCGTCGTGCAGCTTGGGCTGCTGGCGGTGCCGGCCAGCGTGCTGTGGCTCGTCCTCGTGATGAACGCCATCAACCTGATCGATGGACTGGACGGCCTCGCCGCCGGAGTCTCGCTCACGGTGGTCGGCGCGCTCCTCGCCGTGTCCATCCACAACGGCATGGCGGTCGGGGTGCTGCTGGGCAGCGCCCTGGCGGGGGCCCTGGCGGGATTCCTGCGGCACAACTTCCCCCCTGCATCGGTCTTCATGGGGGACTCGGGCAGCCTCTTCCTCGGCTTCGCGCTGGGGGCCTGGTCCCTGGTCGCGTGGCAGAAGTCGGCGACGGGGATCGCCGCGCTGTCGGTGGTCTTGATCTTCGCGCTGCCCCTGCTGGACGTGACCCTCGCCGTCACGCGGCGGCTGCGGCGGGGCCTCTCTCCGCTCTCGGCCGACCGCGACCACGTGCACCATCGGCTGGTCCGCTCCGGGCTCTCCCACCGAAGGTCGGTGCTGCTGCTGTACCTCATCGCGCTGATGACGACTTGCTCGGCGCTCGTGATGCTGTACCTGTCCCCTGCGTGAACGCGAGCCATGGTGGTAGGTTGTTCCAATGAGTGGAGCGGATCCCAATCCCCACACCGGTCTGCTGGTCGCGTCACCGCAGATGCTCGATCCCAACTTCGCGCGCACCGTCGTCCTGCTCTGCGACTTCAACGAGGAGGGGGCTCTGGGCATCGTCGTTAACCGGACGATCGACGTCGAGATCGGCGAGGTGCTCCGACAGATGGAGGTCTCCGAGGAGACGTCCGGCATCTCCGGCCCTGTGCTGTGGGGCGGTCCGGTGCAGCCCGGCGCGGTCTTCCTGACCTTCGCGGGGGAGACACCGCACACGGCCGAGGAGACCCCGGTCTTCACCCTCAGCGCCGGGCTGCACGTGTCCCCGGCCCGCGACGTCATCGAGGCGGTCGCCCGCAACGAGGCGGTCGACGCGTTCATCTCACTGGGCTACGCGGGCTGGGCCGCGGGGCAGCTCGACGTCGAGATCGCGGAGGGCTCGTGGATCTTCCTGGACGTGGATCCTGACGTGGTCTTCACGATCCCGCCAAACAAGCGGTACGACTACTGCCTGAGCACCCTGGGGATCTCGCCGCACCTGCTCTGGATGCAGCCGGTCAACGAGTGAGCTGGTCCGCCAGCAGGTGGGCCATGCTCATCACGGGCACCATCGTGTGGGTGGACGCGGTGGTCGGGAACACCGAGGCGTCGCACACGTAGACGCCTTCGGCGCCGTGCACCGCGAAGTCCAGCCCGACCACGCTCGTGGCTGCGTCCGGTCCCATGCGGCAGCTGCCCTGGGGGTGAGCCGAGATCATCGACAAGTCGCAGCTGCGCAGCGGCATGTCGTCGATGCGGGACACGTCGGCCTCGCTCTTGATCGTGGGTCCGTCCACGGCCGGAACCGCCACCGCCTCGGCGCCCGCAGCGAGGTAGATCCGGGCCGCGGTCTTGAGCGCCCGCCGCAGGCGCACGGTGTACTCCGGGGTCGGCGTGTAGGCGATCTTCGGACGCGCCCCGTCCCACCGCACCCGACCCGACGGCCGGTCCGGCACCAGGCACAGGGCCGCCGCCGACTCCCGGTACCGGGCCAACAGGGGGCGCAGCTGCTTCATCGGGATCGGCATCGTGGACGCTGTCATGGCCGGTCCGCCGGCCACGCCCTCGATCGCGAATCCGCTGAGCCCGCCCTCCACCGTGGACTCGATGCGGCCGTCCACGGCCCACGATTGGGGGATTCCCCGATGCAGCACGATCTCCCGCTCGAACAAGGCGAGCATCGGCGCCTGGGGCTGAAGCGACAGGTTCCGACCCAGCGCCGCCCCGCCAAGCCCCGAGCGGCCCAGGATCCCGGGCGTGTGCACGGTGCCGGCGCACACGAACACGCGGTCGCAGGTGAGGGTGAAGGGACCTTCGATGGTCAGTCGACCGTCGCTCCCGCGGACCACGCGGGACGCCCGCGCTTCGCACCACACCTGCGCCCCGGCGGCCTCGGCGCGGGGCACGTAGCTCAGGTGCGTGCCCTGCTTGGCGTCGTACGCACAGCCGATGAGGCAGTAGCCGCTGCCCACGCAGCCGACGCGGTTGTGGTGCAGCGCCGCGCCCGCGATCCCCAGCCGCGCGGCCCCGTCCCGCAGCACGCCGTTGTTGGCGTTGATCCTTTCGGGGGGGATCTGGTGGGCGCTGATGTCGTGCTGAGCCCGCGCCGCGGCGGCCACGACGTCGGCGTTGCTGATCCCGCCCCAGCCGGCCCAGCCGAAGTGCTGGCGCCAGTGCTCGAGCACCGGCTCGGTGATGGGCACGACGTCGCCCATGTTGATGGTCGTCGAGCCGCCCAGGCACCGCCCCTGGAGCACCGAGATGGCGCCGTCCGCGGTGGCCTGCCCGCCAGCGTCCCGGTACAGAAGGGAGTACATGTCGCCTTCACGCTGATTGAAGTCAGCCCGGCTGACGCGCGGCCCCTCCTCCAGCAGAAGCACGTCGCGGCCGGCCTCCGCGAGGCGCGCCGCGAGGACCGCGCCGCCAGCGCCGCTGCCGATCACCACGTCCTGCACCCTCGCAGAGCGCCCGGTCACTGGGCCGCCTCGAGCCAGGGCCCCTCGTAGCTGAGCTGGCTCCAGGTCTCCTCCCGGGCAAACCACGTGAACCGCGCCGCGTCACGCAGCGCCTTGGCGATCTGGCGACGCACGCCCAGCCCGCTCCTCTCCCAGGCCGCCAGCACCGCGTCGGCCTCGGGGACCGTCAGTCGGCTGAATCGCCGGGGTTGGAACAACCCCGCGGGGGCGAACTCGAGCACCCCCAGCGCCATCGCGAGATCGGCGGCCTGATCGGCGCCGGCCCCGGCGAAGTAGGCGTCGAGGTCCTTCGCAGTCCCCAGCCCTGCGATCGGATCGTCCAGAGCCACGGTGCAGGCCTGCACCAGCGTCAGGAACTGCCACGGGCGGAAGGCGAGGGGCTGATGCGCCCCGGGAAGCGCCGCGCGCGGCATGCGGCCCTGGATCTGCCAGGCGAGCAACGCGGTCGCGCCGAGAGCCCCCCCCAGGACCAGGAACCGACGGCGCGATGGGGCGGTGTCAATCAACCCGTTCCTCGTACTCGATCTCGATCACCTGCCCGGGGCGAGGGATCGTGTCGGAGGTGCCGAAGAACAGCGCGTTCGACTCCACGTCGAACTCCCACTGGTTCACGGGCAGCCCCGCGACGGTGACCTGGATCGTGGCGGGGTACGCGGTCCGGGAGAGCACGAAGGTGTCCTGCAGCCCGGCCGTCAGCAGCCCCAGCAGGCGCAACATCTCGGTCCAGTCGTCGCTGCAGATCGACTGCCAGACCCCGTCGGTGGCCTGGGCCGCCTCGAGGTACCCGTTCCCGCGGAGGGCGCCCCCGCCCTGCTGACCCCCTCCGTCCTGGTTGCAGCCGTCGGGGGAGTCCAGACCGTCGGGGCTGATGCCGACGATCGCCGAGAGTTGGCTGCGCTCCGGGTCGCCCTTCAAACCGTCGAGCCACAGGGAGAACCCGTCCGCGTCGATGTAGTCCCCGGAGTCGGGCCGGCCGATGGTGCTGTAGTCGGGCTCGTCGGACACGATGATGATGGCGAGATCCGCATCGTCCCGGACAAAGCCAGCGTTCGCGGAGGAGCCCAGTTCCTCCAGGGCCGTCCAGGCGGCGTGCAGGCCCTTCTCGTCCCGGTGCCCGTCGTCGATGCCCATCAGCGCGCGCGACACCCACTCCTCCTGCAGGTCCTCGCTGTCCTGGTCGAGCCAGCCGCTGTTGAAAGCGCCGTCGAGCCCCTCCGTCCCTTCCTCATCCACGTTGGTGGAGGTCACGGCGAGCCGGAACGGCAGCCCTGTTTCGAGGAAGAACTCGGTGAAGCCGGGGAAGTTGATGGCCAGCGCGGCCTGCTCATCGGCCATGGAGCACGACGTGTCCACGACCCACAGGACATCCACGGGGTTGGGATCGACCTGGACCCACGCGTCCCGCTGGAACGCGGTCGCGGTCCGGAATCCCTCCGCAAACTCCTTTCGGTCGCAGCTCGCCGAACTCAGCGCGAGCGCTGCGACGAGCGCGACCCGGATCACGGGACTCATGAGGCTCCTCCCTCAACGAGCCTACTCAGATCATTGTTGCTCGCCCAGGGAGAACCGCAGCTTGAGGGCCCCGGCCTGAAAAACCGTCCCATCGGCGAGCTTGCGCTTCTTGGCCACCTTGCTCGCGCCGACCTTCACCGGGTTCCAGAAGGGCGACCGCGCATGCAGCCACCACTGCCCCTTCCGGTTCTCCAGCGAACAGGCCACGCGCCCGAACCAGCGGTTGCCGGGCAGGCGCACGAGGCAATCATCGGTGTGACCGATGAGGACGGGGGGTGAGTCCAGGGGAACGATGGTCAGCCCGCCGTCCGTCGGCACGGACAGGTGCGGGCCGGACTTGATCCGCATCTGGGCGATCAGGTGCTCCAGTTCCTCCTTCGAGGCGGAGACCGTGCGCTCCTGGCCCTGCATCGAGGAGGCGGCTCCGCCGGTCCGGGGCACCGCGAGGCCAGGGCCCTTCTGCCACGGCGGCTTGGGTGACGACGGGCCGATCTGGGGGGCACTCCCGCCGCTCTCCCGCACGGTGGGTGCAGCGCCAGTGGCCTCGTCGTCCTCGGCGCCGCTGGACAGCGTGCGTCCCTTGAGCGAGATGGCGCCAGTGGTGGCGTCCTCGTACCGCAACGAGTGCTTGCCGAGGGTGACGCGGTCGCCCCGGTGCAAGCGGGTGGACTTGACCGCAGCGTCGTTCACGAACGTGCCGTTGGCGCCGCCGAGGTCCTCGATGACGTGGAACCCGCCATCGGCGCGGATCACCGCGTGCTGCCGGGACACGATCGGGTTGCCGTCGAGCGGGATGTGCGCGCTGCGCCCCCTCCCGATGACGACGTGCGGCTCGTCCAGGAGGTACGTGGTCTGCTTCTTGCCGTTGAACAGGACGGTGATCTGCTTCATCCCGAAGATGGTAGCGCAGCGGGATCAGGAGTGTTTCCGACCCCCTGACCCTGGGACGCTCTAGCTGATCGCCGAGTGCAGCCGCGGCAGCGACACGTCCATCCGGTAGTTCACCGAGCTGTGGTTGTCAGGGAACTCCTGATACTCGTGCCGGACTCCGGCCCCCTGCAGCGCCTCGCGCATCATTCGCGCGCCGTAGTGCAGGTGGTACTGGTCGCGGTCCCCGCAGTCGATGAAGAGCAGACGCAGCCGCTTCAGGGCCGCCGCGTGGTCCGGGATCATGCGGACCGGATCCCAGGCCAGCCAGCGGTCCCAGCGGTCCTGGCGGATCCGCCCGGTGTGCAGATCCACGGGAAGCTCGAACCCGTCGGGGTGGTCCGGCTGGGGGTCGAAGCACGCCGCCATCGCGCAGTGCATCACTGCGTGCACGTCGCCGGACGAGTGCTTCTGCCGGCGCGCGAACCCATCGAGGAAGGGGCGCACTCCGCCCGCCTTGTTGACGAGGTTCAGCGTGCGCGGAAAGTCGGACAGGAAGCAGAACTCGAAGTAGCTGTCGCCGCTGTGGCAGACCGCGGCCCCCCAGACGTCCGGGTGCAGCATCGCCTGCACGATGGCGCCGAAGCCGCCGCTGCTCTTGCCGAAGACCCCGCGGTGGCGCGCCTCCGGCAGCGTGCGAAACCGCTGATCCACCAGCGGCACCAGCTCCTGCACGAGGTAGTCGTCGTAGGGCCCGCAGACCGAGCTGTTGATGTACTGCGAGCCCCCCAGGCGGGTGAAGCAGTCGGGGAACACCACGATCATGGGGCCGAGCAGACCCTGGGAGTGCAGGCGGTCGAGGCGCTGGGGGAGCGCTTCCCCCCAGCCCTTCCAGTTCAGGTGGGACTCTCCGGTGCCGGTGAAGCCCGCGAGGCACCACGCCACCGGATAGCGGCGATCCGAGTCGTCGTATCCGTACGGCAGGTAGACGGGCACGTCCCGCACGTGGGGATCGCCGAGGCGATTGCCCTTCAAGGCGCGGCTGGCGAACTCGATGCGCACCACCCGCCCGCGCGGTGCGGGCTTCGTGGCGCTTCCGATCACCTGGCGGCGCCGTCGAACACGTGGCACATCTCGGCGCGGTCCAGGCGGGCAGCCTGGGCGTCGTCCGACAGGGCCGAATAGGCAGCCCACGGATCGTTGTTCAGCGCGGTGTAGATGTCCGCATCCAGGGTCGTGGGCAGGGCCCACAGCCGCCAGCGGTAGTGGTTCACGCCGCCCGGGCAGCTGCCCAGGTACCCCTCGAAGTTGGCGTTGTCGAGCTCGGTGGCGCCCTCTGGCAGGGAGCCCGTGTGGCCCTGCCCGCTGATGTCGGCGTCGAGCCCGTTCGCGTCCCCGGGGATGTTCAGGACAGCCCAGTGGGGGTAGTTGTTGAAGCTGACGTCGTCGAAGATCAGCACGAAGGACTCGGTGCCCTCGGGGACGCCCTCCCAGCTGATCGCCGGGTTCTCACTGCCGCAGGAGTGCTCGGGCGGCAGCGCCTGATCGCAGTCGTAGTTGTGGGTGATCCCCTCGTCGGACAGGAACTCGTCTGAGAAGACGCGGAACGGGACATCCTCGGTGGAGTCGTCGTCGTCCGATGCATCGTCATCGTCCGCCAGCGGCAGACAACCCGTGGCCCCGAGGCCGAAGGCGACGAGGAGAATCAACCAGTACTTCATGTCAGGCCGCTGCCTTCCGCTGCTTCCAGAACATGAAGCCGCCGCCGCCCAGGAGAGCGAACAGGACCACCATCGCGATGATGCTGTGGAAGAGCATGGAGACGAGGATGGCGACCGTGCTGAGCACGAGCGCGATGGGGAAGAGCACACAGCCCAGCAGGTTGCGGGACACGCTGCCCATGAAGGGGATGACGTCGAGCAGAGCGTGCAGGGGCGTGAAGACCATGGTCATGCCGATCCACATCATCATGAAGCCGGCGATCCGGCCCATCCAGCCCATCGCCTTGAACTCGTTCTTCAGGGTCACCAGGGCCTCGGCCCGGTTGCCCTTGACGGCCCGCAGCAATGTGCTCTCGTCGTCGACCATGTACCGGGTCAGCTTGCCGCTCGCGGCCTGGCCGAACATGGTGACGGTGCCCCCGCCCACGAGGGCGCGGAACGAGACCCTCATGTCTCCGAGCTGGGGCGCGGTGACCGCCACCGCGGGAGCGGGAGCGGAGCCATCCGCCGGGGCAGCGGCCGGGGCGGCGCCCGCGACGGCGGCCTTCGGGG
>CALAGR010000329.1 GCA_937891735.1 uncultured Pseudomonadota bacterium
GGGCCTCGGCGCGGGCCCAGGCGGCGGCCCGGAGCAGCCCCGCGGTGGGGGCCTGGGTGGTGAAGGCAGCGAGCCCGGCGACGTCGTCCAGGGCGATCCCCATGTCCCCCAGCGCGTCCAGCGCCATCCTGTAGGTGGCCGCGGCGGCGGTGGACAGCCCCGCTGGCACCGCGCCTTCGCTGAGGGGCGCCAGATCCGGGTGCTGGCCCAGGCGCTCGCCCTGCGTGGTGCCCAGGTCCCGCAGGATCACCGCCGCGTAGGTGGTGTCGGGGTGCAGCGGCCGACCCTGCAAGGGAAGCAGGCTCAGCTGCCGGACCGCGCCGTAGGGGCCGCCGTCCGGCTGGTACATCGCCTCGAAGGGCACCCGGCGACCGAAGTCGGGCCGCGCTGGATCGACGCCCACGAGCAGGATCGGCGTGTCCTGCTGGATCGAGCCCGTCAGCGAGGGGAGCGGTCCGGGCTCCTGCTCGAGCCGGAAGAAGATCCCGCTGGTGGTTCCAGCGCCGGTGAGGGTGCCGTCCACCAGGCCGATCAGCTGCTCGACGAAGGGGAGCACCGGCTCGATCACCGGAAAGCCGGTCAGGCTCATCGTGCCGTCATCGCTCACCCGATGGGCGGAGGGAAACGGCGCGTCGAAGAACCCCGGCCCCTGCCAGCTCATCAGCACCTTGGGACCCGTGCGCGGATCGGGCCTCGCGACGGGCTCGGACGGGTCCGGGACACAGCCGAGCAGCACAAGAACGACGAGGAAGGCGCATCGAGACATTCGGCGACGATACAATCACAGTTCCCCGTGCCTGAGCCAAACCACTGGAAGCAGGGCGACCGCCTTGGCCGCTACGAGCTGCGCGCCCGCCTCGGCGAGGGCGGCGCCGCGGAGGTCTGGCACGCGGTGGAGCACGGCGAGCTGGGCTTTCGCAAGCCCGTCGCGCTCAAGCTCCTCAAGGACAGCAACCACGATGGTCGGGTCGCGGAGCTCCTCAACGAGGCCCGGCTGGTGGCGAGCCTGTCCCACCCCAACGTGGTGGGGATCCGCGAGGTCGCTGACTGCGACGGCGGGATCTACGTGGCCATGGAGTACGTGGACGGCGGCACCCTGAAGGGGCTGCTCGACTGGCTCGCCGAGGCGGGGTTGCAGATGCCCGCGTCCATCGTCGCCACCATCGGGTGCGACATCCTGCGGGCCCTGGCGGTGGCGCACAACGCGGTGGGGGAGGACGGCCAGCTGCGGCCCATCATCCATCGCGATCTGAAGCCCGCCAACGTCCTGATGGCCCGCGCGGGGCTGGCCAAGGTGGCCGACTTCGGGCTGGCCAAGACGGGCGACGAGACCATGGAGACGATGCAGGGCAAGCTCAAGGGCACCCCTGCCTACATCCCGCCGGAGTCCTGGAGCGGCAGCCGCGACTTCCAGCCCACGATGGACCTCTTCACCGTCGGCGCGATCCTGTACGAGTGCGTGGTAGGCGAGCGCCTGTTCACCGGCAAGGGCATCGCCGACGTGTTCAGCGTGGTGTTCGAGCGCACCGCGGAGCAGGAGGGGCGCCCCATCCTGAAGCTGGCGCCGGCCCTTGCTCCGGTGATCGTGCGGCTGCTGCAGCGCAACCCCGCGGATCGCTATCAGTCCGCGGCGGAGGCGCTCCAGGAGCTGGAGATCGTGCACGCCCGGGTGGACGTGGGCTGCGACCTCACCACGTTCATGTCCCTGATCCCCCTGGCCCCGGGTCCGTCGGACGCGCCCCTGAGCCACGCGACGCTGCGCCTGCCCGGCCACACCGACGAACGCTGGAGGCGCTTCCTGCAGGCCACGACGGGCAAGCAGATCGCGCTCATCGACGCGGTTCCCGAGGAGCCCCCGCCGCCCGACCCACCGGCGCCGCGCGGCAACCCGTCCAAGGCCAACCGCAGGGCGACGACCACCGGAACGGGGCGCCGCCGAAGGAAGCGCCAGCCCCCCGTGCCTGCGTGGAAGCGCCGGCTGAGGTCGCCCCTGACCTGGGCGGTGGTGGGGGCGGCGGCGGTCGTGCTCGCGCTGGCGGCGGTCTGGGCGATGGGGCGCGGGTAGTCGCGGCTCCGGTTCGTCAGTCCTCTTCGTCCGCGAGGGCGAGCGCCGTTCCGAGCACGAGCCCCGCGCCGAGCAGCTCTCCGGCGAGGATCAGGCCCAGCCCCGAGGGCCCGCCCGGCAGCACTCCGGCCACGCCGAGCAGCCCGGTCACCCCCACCAGACCCAGCCCCGCGGCCGCCGCGATCCAGGCGGAAGAACCCAGCTGCGGGGGGCGCTGCTCCGCGCGAACGGCGGCGATCTGCTGCTGGGCGAGGGCTCGCTCCTCGGTGCGCACCCGCTGCTCGGTCTGGGCGGCGACGAGCTGGCCCTTTCGGGCATCCAGCCAGCTGCCCAGGGCCAGGCGAAGCTCCTGGGCGGTCGCGTAGCGGTCGTTGGGATCCCGCGCCGTGGCCTTGTTGACGATCACCCCCAGGCCCGGGGGCACGTGGGCGTCGAAGGTCACGGGGCGGGAGCTGTAGGCGCTGGCGAGCTGCTCGATCACCGTGCGGCCTCCGTGCCTCGGCCAGCCCGTCAGGACCGCGTGCAGGCACCCTCCGAGCAGGTACACGTCGGTGCGCACGCCGATCTGCGCGGACTCCACCGCGGCCATCTCCGGCGCCATGTAGCCCGGCGTTCCCCGCAGCTTCTCCTCGGACCGGACCCAGGGCAGGTCGAGGTCCGAGTCCGGCTCCAGGGCGCAGGCCAGGCCCCAATCGATCAGGTAGGGCTCTCCCAGCGCCCCGATCATCACGTTGCGCAGCTTGAGGTCCCGGTGGAGCACGCCCCGCTGGTGGGCGGTGTGCACCGCGGAGCAGATCTGCATGAGCACGCCCACGTGGTACTCGAGGGGATCCCGCTCGATCCCCGCGGGGAGCGTGCGGTTGCCGTGCTCGTCGACGTAGTCGCGCCACAGCTGACCGCTCACGTGCCGCATCACGATGACGGGGTTGCCGTCGCTGTCGGTGGCGAGCATGTACACGGGCAGGATCGCGGGGTGCTCCAGGGCCCCCTGGATCCGGGCCTCCTGAAGGAGCTGTCGTGCGTTCTCCGGCGTGATCTGGTCCGACCGGAGCGACTTGAGGGCGACGGACCGCCGCAGCGCCTTCTGGGTCGCGGCCCGCACGTCGGCCATGCCGCCTCGTCCCACCCGCTCGGCGACGTCCAGGGCCAGGGAGAGGCTCGACAGATCGGCGGCGACCCGCGTGGGGTCCTCGGGCTCCTCGTCCGCGTGGGACACCTCGTCGCCGTCCACCCGGATGGCCTCGGCGATCTCGGGATCCGGCCGCAGGGTCCGACTCAGGTTCAGTCCCGAAAACCCCAGCGAGGAGTACCGCTGCATCAGCGTGCGTTCGTCGTCGTCCAGGGCGGCCATGCCGGGTTCGGTGATGCTGGGGTCGGTGAGGGGATTCACGGCCCGTTCACCGTAGCAGCGACGCGATCAGTCGGTCCGGGCCGATCATGTGGACCTCCACCGTTCGGCAGGGCGTCACCAGGGCCAGGGCCTGGCGCGCGTGATCGGCCAGCTCCTGGCGCAGGGCCTCGTCCCCCGGGGGGGCTGTCCAGTCGATGACGACCCAGCGCCGGCGGTCGGGATCGATGGGGAAGCACGCGTCCAGGATCCCCTCGACCACGGTGGCGCCGCCCCGCACGCCGAACCGCACGCCGGTCCATCGCTCCGTCGCCAGCCGCAGGCTCTCCAACACCGGCTGATCGCGCCCTGGCATCAGGGCCGCTCCCCCCGCAGGGAGGACCCGCGTGAGCCGTGAGTGGGGCTGTGCCATGCGCTCACGGTCCGGTGTGAGGCCGGGCTCGGGAGGTCTCGGAGCATGCCGCGGGAGCGCGTCGGCGGAGCACACGCTCGCCTGTTCGCGCAGGGCTCCGAGCGCGTCGGCGAGGTCTGCGGGGACCTGCGCCGGATCGCCCGCGACCACCAACCGGCGCAGGGCGCGCACCGAGAGCCGCCGCACGCGC
>CALAGR010000330.1 GCA_937891735.1 uncultured Pseudomonadota bacterium
ACGGGCGGGGCGGGGCGCGCATCGAGAACGGCCAGGCGGGGCAGATCGTCGGCGGGGCGCTGCTCGGGGCGGGGGCCGCGAGCATCCTGGTGGGGCTCGTGCACCGGGCCCGGGTCCTGGGCCGGCACCGGCTCGGGTATGGGCGGTACTACTCCGAGGAGGTGCTGCGGGAGCGGGTCGGCCGCCACAACGCCAAGACCGCGGACGACCTGGGCGTCGTGCCCGAGGCCGACGACGAGGGAGGCTGACGAAGCCTCAGCGGGCTTCGATGAGCGCTTCGACCTCGCCGGGGTTGCAGTGGCGACCGGTGGCGAACTTGCTGTAGACGAGATCGCCGTCCACGGTCACGTCGAAGATCCCGGCGGCGCCCTTCTTCAGGGTGACTTCAGCGCCGAATCGCTCCTTGAGGCTGTCCGCCAGACCGGCGGCTCTCGGGAGATAGTTTCACTTCACGCAGTAGCTGATCAGGACGCGCATGGCTTCCTCCTGGGCGAACAGTAGCAGCGGGGCGGCGGGCCACACCTGGCCGGGCGGTGGGCGTCGCCGTCAGGTCTCGCTGCGGTCGAGCCACTTGGGGATCGGCGCCGGCTCCCAGCGCGCGAACCTGTCCACCAGCGCGTCCCCGTCGGTGTGCACGCTGAACAGCGAGCGGTGCAGCGGCCGCACGAACCCGGCCTCCACCGTGTGGTCCACGAACGCCACCAGCGCGTCGTAGTACCCCGCCACGTTGAGCAGCCCCACGGGCTTGCGGTGCAGCCCCAGCTGCGCCCACGTCAGGATCTCGAACAGCTCCTCGAGGGTGCCCAGCCCGCCGGGCATCGCCACGAAGCCATCCGCCAGGTCCGCCATCATCGCCTTGCGCTCGTGCATCGACCGCGTCACGTGCAGCTCGGTCAGGCCCAGGTGCGCCACCTCATGGTCCACGAGCCCCTGGGGGATGATCCCGATGACCTCGCCGCCCGCCGCCAGCACCGCATCGGCGAGGGTGCCCATGAGGCCGACGTTGCCCCCGCCGTACACCAGCTTGATCCCCCGCCGGCCGAGCAGCGTGCCGAACGCGCGGGCGGCCTGGCCGTACACGGGATCGAATCCAGGAGAGGAGCCGCAATAGACACAGAGGGTGCGCATGGGCGGATCGTATGCCTGTCCGGCCGGGGTCACCCTGATCCCCCCGCCTCGACTTTGTCTACAGTGGTCGCGCGCGGGATTGTGGGGCGGAGTGGACCCCGGCCGCGCCTGGGAGATCGCATGGTTCATCCGTATCTGACTCGCGTCGGCCTGCTCGTGGCCGCCCTGGGAGCGCTCGCCACCATCTCCGGCTGCCCCGAGCCCCGCGCGCCCATCGACCAGACCCAGGCCAACGCGATCCCGAAGTCGCTGTTCGAGGGGGAGTGGTACTTCCAGCGGACCGTGGTGGACGTGCCCTACGAGACCGAGTTCACCTTCATCGGTGACCAGGGCGAGCTCGAGCGGATCCGCTGGCGCATCGAGGAGAACATGCTCGTCGCCGTGCGCTCCTACCAGCGCATCACCGACAGCGATCCCGACCTCGCGCCGGACGGCGAGTACGAAGGCGCGCCCGTCGCCGCGTGGCCCATCGAGAGCCACTTCGACATCCGCCGGGACTACAACACCACCACCGGCGAAGAGACGAACGTGATCGTCGAGAACGTCGACGACCGGCAGTGGCACGAGCGCGACTACATCCGCGTGGACTGGTCGAGCCAGGTCCTGTCGAACTGGAACTTCTACGCCCCCGAGGTGGTGGACGTGAGCCCGCTCAACTACGCGGTCACCGATCCCACCCACCCCGACGCGCCGACCTGGTCCGACCAGTACATCGAGGTCACCAACGCGTTCCTGGCCCAGCCGATCACCGAGACGGATCCCGACTTCCCCGAGGACGGCGCCGTTCCCCTGTGCTGGTACTTCTATCACTTCGACGACTGCGCCCCGGCTGAGATCAAGGTGGCCAACAGCTTCATGAAGGTCGGTGAGCGCGACTTCGAGCCCGCCGTCTGGACCGGCAACGACATGGAGCTGTTCGGTTACTTCGACGTGCAGCGCTGGGGCTACGACGAGCAGTACGGCACGACGAACACGGGCCGGGTGCGCTTCCAGTCCAAGTGGGACATCTGGCAGCGGTCCCACGATGACCGCCCCTGCGCCATGGAAGAGGACTGCAACGACGTGCTCGGCAGCACCTGCGACGTGGTCACGGATGAGTGCACGCTGCCCTACCGGGACCGCGCCGTGCGCACCATCCCCTACTACGCGAGCCCGGAGATGGATCCGCGGTTCCAGCAGGTGAGCCAGGAGATCTTCGACCAGTGGAACCCCGCGTTCGCCGACACGATCAACGGGCTGCGGTTCTGGGAGTGCCTGGACGAGGGCATCGACGAGGACACCTGCGCGGCGGACGAGGACCCGAGCATCGAGGTGTTCGTCTTCTGCCCCAACAACCCGGTCATCGCCGGCGATCCGGCCGAGTGCGGCCCCGTGGGCTTCGCGCCCCGGCTGGGAGACCTGCGCTACAACTTCCTGTGGTCCGTCGCCAACCCCCAGCGCGGCGGCCCCTTCGGCTTCGGTCCGGCCCAGCTCGATCCCAAGACGGGCGAGATCATCTCCGCCAGCGCGATCATGTACGAGGCCGCGATCCGGTCCTACGGCGCCTGGGCCCGCGACGTCGTGCAGCTCCTCAACGGCGAGATCGACGAATCGGAGTACGTGCAGGGCGAGACCGTCAGTGACTGGGTCTCCGCGCGCCAGGAGGACGCGAACAGCCCGGTCCAGTACACCGAGACCCGCGCCCGGGAGCTCGCCGCCGACGTGCAGCTGCACTACAAGCACGCGCTGCCCCACCTGGCGCCGCCGAACGCCCCGAGGACCCCGGCGTTCAAGAGCAAGGCCCTCACCGCGTCCCGCGAGGCCCTCAAGGAGCTCAGCTGGCTCAACAGCGACGGGGACCGCTCCCGCGTGCGCGCCCAGGCCCTGATGGGCACGCAGATCGAGGACCTGCTGCTCACCGCCGAGGCCCGCTTCGCGGCGGGTCAGTACCCCACCGATCCCATCACCGACACCACCCGTCGCCGGGCCAGCCCGCTGCGTCGGGTGGCCCAGGACCGGTTCCGGCGGGCAACCCGCGCGCGCATGGAGCGCAACGCCGAGCGCTGCGTCTACCACCGCCAGTTCGCCGATCCCTCGGTGCAGGGGCAGGCCGCCGAGCTCGCCGGCGTGGACCCCGAGGAGATCCGCTGGATCCTGATGGAGGGCCTGTTCCGCGGCACCGCGGCGCACGAGTTCGGCCACACCCTGGGGCTGCGCCACAACCTCGAGGGCAGCGCCGATCCCCTGAACTACGGCGCCGACTACTGGGCCCTGCGGGACGACGGCTCCATGGGCCCGCGCTACCTGGATCCCGAGACCCCCGCCGAGCTCGGCGGGCGGATCCGCGAGTACCAGTACAGCTCCGTGATGGACTACCTGTCGCGCTTCAACAGCGACGCGGCGGGCGCCAAGCCCTACGACAAGGCGGCGATCAAGTTCGGGTACGGCCGCATGCTCGAGGTGATGTACGACGACGCGCAGGACGTGCCGCTGCCCGACGGCCAGTGGGCCGGCTCCATCGCCAACAGCATCTACCTGTACCAGCTGCTCGGCTGGCCCGGCGCCATCGAGTACGACGACGACGGCGCGCTGCTGATGCGCCACTACACCGAGTTCCCCGCGATCTTCGGTGACCTGGACAACACCATCGACGTGCCCCGGCGCCTGATGGACGACTACTGGGGGCTCGCGGCCGAGTTCGACAGCCCGCACACCTACCTCAACTACGGCGAGGGCTACCCCGCCAAGCCCTACAAGTTCTGCTCGGACGAGTTCGCGGGCAGCGGCCTGACCTGCATCTACTTCGACGAGGGCGCCGATCTGTACGAGATCCCCAACGATCTCAGCCGGCGCTACGAGGCCTGGTACATCTTCAACAACTTCGCCCGCGACCAGATGTTCTTCACCCCCGACGGGTACTCGTACGACATCTGGGCGAGCTACTTCGAGTCCCTCATCAGCTTGAACCAGTGGTGGGTGCTCAACGCCCAGGACCTGTACGCCACCGAGGTCGAGGGCGACGACGTGGACGGCTTCCTGCAGCAGACCGACGGCTTCGGGCCCTTCACCATGGGCGTGCGCGAGTCCTTCAACATGCTCGCCCGCACCCTGGCCCGCCCCACCGTGGGCTCGTTCCTGCAGCAGGAAGACACCGACGGCAACACCCGCTGGGACGAGGTGTGGTGGGAGCCCGAGGACTCGGAGAACCCGTTCCGGGTTGGCCTGTCCGAGGGGCGCTACCCCGACACGAGCTGGGACTTCGACCAGGGCTACTTCTGGGACGACGCGGTGGAGCGCGTGGGCTACTTCCACGACAAGGTCCTGGCCATGGAGTCGCTGTTCGATCCGCGCACCTACTTCCTGGGTCAGGACTCGGCGTCGGATCTGCGCGGGTTCCGGGTGAACTTCGCGTCCAACTTCTACCCGCAGCTCCGGGAGCTCGTGGGCAACCTCATGGTGGGCAACCGCAACGGGTTCTCGGCCTGGGAGGTGGACGACGTGCTCACCTTCCCCGACTACGCCGACATCGACTGGCAGGCGCCGCTGGGCGCGGTCGCCATCGACCCGAACGCCGACTTCACCATCCAGCTGCACAGCATGGTGCTGGGCCTGGTGCTGCTGCCCGACACGTTCGACTCGGACATCATCAACAGCACCCGGATCTGGCTCGACGGCAGCGCCGAGGCCATCTCCACGACGCTGGACACGGTCATCCACACCGATCCGGCGAGCGGGCTGACCTGGGTCGCGGTCTCCTACCCGGGCGCCAACAGCGAGGAGACGGGCATCGCGGCCCGGATGATCGCCCGCGCCAACCTGCTGCAGCAGCGGCTGACGGACGGGGGGCTGGACGAGACGCTGGCCGCCGCCATCGCCCTGGAGCTGGATCTGCAGCAGGAGAACCTGAACCTGCTGCGGGCCATTCACATCGAGCTCGGCTGGCTGGACTACGAGTGAGGCGCTGGATCGCCATCGCGGCGCTGCTCCTGGCGGCGCCGGCCTGGGCCGAGGAGCCTGGCAAGGAGAGCGCGGCCGAGACGGCCGAGCGCTTCGCCGGCAGCTCGCTGCTGTACGAGAACAGCTGGTCGGTGGGGCACGGCGCGAACCTGGACCCGGTCTCCACGAAGTCCTGGTCCATGTTGTGGACGGGCACCCTCGCGCTGCAGGCCACCGAGCACCTGTCGTTCTCCCTGGGCGGGTCGATGCAGCGCTTCCTGTGGGAGGAGGACACGACCTTCCGCAACGAGGTGTGGCTCAGCGACACGACGTTCGGCCTCGCGTTTGCGCCGCCGGGCCCGGAGCTGGAGGGGGACGCGGAGTTCCCGCTGTCGGCGAACGTCGGGCTGGACCTCGACCTGCCCACCAGCAAGGCGTCCCAGGCCGAGACGCTGATCCTGGCCGCGTCGCCGTACATGGAGGGCACCGTGACGGCGCCGCTCCTGGATGGATGGGGGTGGACCTATCGGTTCACGATGACGCCCCGGGCCCATCGCTACACCACGGCGGCGCTGGCCACCCCGCGGGTGTGCTCGCAGGCCACGGGCTGCACCCTGGGCACGACCACGAACACGGGCTGGCTGAACACGAAGCTGCAGATGACCCACGGGATCAGCACGTCGATCTCGGCCCTCGATGAGATCCTGAGCCTCAGCGCGGGCCTCGACGTCACCTACGGGTGGCTGTACGACAAGTCCCCGAGCGAGCGCTACCCCGAGAGCGTGCTGTCGGATCCGGGCAACGCGGGGGGCACCCCGGTGACCCTCAGCTCGGCGTTCACGCTGGACCTGACGATCACTCCGAACGATGCGTTCGCGGTGTCCGTGGGCCTGTGGACCCCGGGCGGAATGACGCCTTCGGGTGGTTGGTACAACCCCCTCGGAAACCGCTGGAGCCAAGTCTACTTCGACGTCACGTTCTATCCGGTGGGCCTGGGCAAGACGCTGGCGAAGTAGCCCGGTGCAATGATCCAGGCACCTCGGGGGTAGTGTTCCCACATGTCCGACGACATCATCGACATCAGCCCCAAGGACGTGAACCCCAAGGCGGACCCCCGCGAGGATGAGGCCCGGTTCCGGCTGGATCTGGACCCCGAGAAGATCGACGAGACCCTGCGCGACCTCACGATGCGCGTGCGCAAGCTCATCGACCGGCACCGGTACTCCAAGGTGCGGCTCAAGTACAAGGGCAAGGCCATCCTGCCGGACATCCCGGTGGCGGTCTTCATCGCCAGCGAGGCGGCGTCCTTCTGGTGGATGGGGCCGCTGCGGGTCCTCCTCGTGAACCTGGGCGCGCGCACGTTCATCGAGGTCGAGCTGGTCAACGTGGCCGACGATCTCGTGGCCGAGGGCAACGCGCTGTACATGGAGGCGGAGATCGAAGCCGCCGAGGTCAAGTACCGCCACGCCCTGACCCTGCGGCCGGGGGATCCGTCGGCGCTGTACCACCTGGGCGTCCTGCTGCGGGTCGGCGGGCGCAAGGCCGAGGCCATCGAGGTCCTGCAGGAGGCCGCCGACTGGGGCGAGCACCCGGACTCCGAGCGCGCCGGCCAGATGCTGACGAAGATGAAGGTGCATCCGCTGGTGCCGCGGGACTGATCATTGTCGCCGCACCCGGCGGACGTCGAGCGGCTGTCACCCCAACCCCTTAGACTGGCTGCATCCTGAGCGCGGCGCACGCGCGACGGAAGGAGCAGCGATGTCACGGACCGTGGTGATGGTGATGGCGGGCGGCAAGGGCTCACGCCTGGGGCCGCTGACCTGCCACAGGGCGAAGCCGGCGGTGCCCTTCGCGGGGCGCTACCGGATCATCGACTTCGTCCTGAGCAACTTCCTCAACTCTGGCTACAGCCGGGTCTACGTGCTGACCCAGTACATGGCCAGCAGCCTGATCAAGCACATCAACCGCAACTGGCACCTGGGCGGCTTCGACCACTACATCGAGATCGTGCCGGCCCAGATGCGCATGGGCAGCCACTGGTATCGGGGCACCGCGGACAGCGTCTACCAGAACCTGAACCTCATCCGTGACTCCCGCGCGGACCTCGTGGCGGTGTTCGGAGGCGATCACATCTACAAGTTCGACGTGCAGCAGATGGAGGACTGGCATCGGTACCACGAGGCCCACCTGACCATCGCCGCCTGCCCCGTGCCCATCGCCGAAGCGAGCGAGTTCGGCGTCATCCAGGTGGACGACGAGTGGCGCATCACGGGGTTTCAGGAGAAGCCGAAGGACCCCACGCCGATCCCCGGCCGCCCCGGCGAGGCCCTGGTCAGCATGGGCAACTACCTGTTCGACTCGGACACGCTGACCCGGGCCCTGGTGGACGACGCCAACGACCTCGAGTCCGTCAACGACTTCGGCCGGAACGTGATCCCCCGGCTGCTTGCGGAGGGCAAGCGGCTGCTGGCCTACGACCTGGGCACCAACAAGATCCCCGGCGAGCCCGAGGACGCGGTCCCGTACTGGAGGGACGTGGGCACCATGGAGAGCTACGTGGCGGCCAACATGGACGTGCGCAGCCCCCTGCCGACCCTGAACCTGTACAACCGCGCGTGGCGGATCCGGACCGCCCAGCGCGACTACCCCCCCGCCCGCTTCGTGCGCGACGCGTCGGGCCGCAGCGCAACCCTCGTGGACAGCCTGGTGTGTGAGGGGTCGATCATCTCCAGCGCCCAGCTCGTGCGGGCGCTGGTGGGCTACGACTGCTTCGTGCACAGCGACGCGCAGGTGCGCGACAGCGTGTTCCTGTCGGGCTGCAACGTCGGGATGGGGGCGCAGGTGCACAACGTGCTGGCCGAGAAGAACTGCGACATCGCCCCGGGCGCGTACATCGGCCTGGACGAGGCCGAAGACCGCAAGCGGTTCCCGTTCGTCACCGAGGGGGGCATGGTGGCGCTGCCCAAGGGCACCTTCGTGCCGGAGTCGGGCCCCATCGAGCTCGCCCAGGACATGGCGATGATGCTCGAGAACGACCCCGCCACGAGCGAGGTGATGGCGGCCTTCGCGGGGCGGTACACCGTGTCCAGCCGCGAGCGGCACAGCTACGAGAGCTCGGGCCCGCGGTACCGTCGGTACGGGTCGCGGCTCGGCTTCGGACGACCCTGAGCCCCTGAGCCGGAGGCCTGTTGCTGCGCGTCGTCCATGCTGCGTCCGAGATCGCGCCGTTCTGCACCACCGGGGCGGTGGCGGAGGTCGCAGCGGCCCTGCCTGCGGCGCTGGCGCGCGCTCTGCCCGACGGCAGCCGCGTGGTGGTCCTGGCGCCGCTGCAGCGGTGCGTGGAGCAGGTGGCGGCCCGTCGGGGGATCGCCCTGATCGACGCTGGGTGGAGCCTGCGGCCCCTGGGTGAGCACGGGCCCGAAGCCCGGGTCGTGCTGGTGCAGGCGCCCGATCAGCGCCACACGGTCGGCTTCATCCGCTGCCCGCCGCTCGCGGAGGACCCGCTCCGCTTCGCCGCGTTCACCCGGGCCGTGGTGGAGGCCGCGCCGGCCCTCCTCGGCGGTGCGCCGGACATCGCACACGCCCACGACTGGCACGCCGGGCTGCTGCCGCTGCTGATCCGGCAGCACGCATCGGCCGACGTGCGCCGCGCCTGGGCGGGGGCGAAGTCGGTCTTCACGATCCACACCCTGCGCGACCAGGGTGTGTTCCCGAAGACCTGGGTGGAGCGGCTGGGGCTGCGGTGGGACGACTTCGGCATCGATGGGTTCGAGTGGCACGACCAGCTGAGCTTCCTCAAGGCCGGCGTCGTGTTTTCGGACGCGACCGCCATCAGCCCGAGCCGCGCCGCCGCGATCACCACCGAGGAGCACGGCCAGGGCCTGCACGGCCTGTTCGCGTCGATGGGCTCGCGCCTGCGGGGCATCCCGAACGGGTCCGACCAGGCGAGGCGGGCTCCCCGAGACACCTCCTGGTCCGGGTCCGCCACCCGGTACGCCGCGCTGTATGCCGAGCTGCTGCACGAGCGAGCGCGGACCACTAGAGTCCAGACCTGACCGGAGGAAGATGTGGCCCGACTGATCGTGTTCGACTTCGACGGCACCCTGACCGACGCAGAGGAGGAGGGGCGGCCCTTCCGGGGCGGCTACCTGGAGGACGTCGCGGTCCTGTGCGGGATCAGCACCGGCGAGGTCCACGTCCTCGCGGAGCGGTTCGAGGCCCTGGTGGCGGCGGATCCGCAGGGCTTCGGCTGGATGTACGACGGGCACATCGTGGCGCCGGCGACGGTGGACCCGTACCTGCGCATGATGCCGGTGGCCCGGATGATCTTCGAGCACCTCGGGCGCTTCCAGGACAGCGGGGACCGCGACCGGCTGCTCGACGGGATCCTGTACAAGTACAACTACCCCAAGACGCTGACGGCCTTCCGAGCCGGCGCCCGGGAGCTGCTGCTGCGGGTCCCTGCCGAGGCCACGTACATCGTCACCAACAGCCACACCGAGCCGGTGCAGGACAAGGTCCGGCAGCTGTCCGGACAGGGCGAGCACCCCGACGCGCTGCTGTGGCTCGTGGACCGGGTGCATGGCCGGGCGAAGAAGTACATCCTCGATGAGACCCTGACCGCCGTGCCCGCCACGGTCACCGTGCCCGGCCTGGGGCGCCCCATCCTTCCCCGCCGGCGCCTGTACTTCGAGGTGCTCGACGCCCTTCGGACCGAGGTGGGGGCAGACTGGGACCAGGTCTGCGTGGTGGGGGACATCTTCGAGCTGGACCTGGTGACGCCCCTGACCCTGGGGGCCTCGGTGGCGCTCGTGGTCAACCAGCACACGCCCCAGTACGAGCAGGACTATCTGCAGGCCCACCCCCGGGGCGCGGTCCTGGGGACGCTGGAGGCTGTCGGCGACTGGCTCCTGGGCTGATGAAGGGGCTACAGGCCCAGGCTGCACTCGTACAGGATCACGATCTCGGAGACGTCCACGTCGCCGCTGCAGTCGGTGGCGGTGACCCGCACGATGGTCATCGACTGGTTCGCGTTGCCCCAGGTGCACGAGCCCGCGGGACCCGGCAGCTGGATCACGGCCGTGGTGCCCTGCATGGAGTCGAGCTGGCCCGTGCCGGACACGACCTGCCAGGACACCGTCAACGGATCACCGTCGGGGTCGAAGGTGGAGGACGCATCCAGCAGGGCCTGCTTGGGCGGGCAGGAGTACGTGCAGGGCGAGGGCGCCTCGCCGAAGTAGATGTCGCCCTGGTGGCCCACCACCGGCGGGGCGTTGGTGAGCTTCTCGAGGGCCTCGATGAGCAGCGGCGCCGGCTCGGACCAGGCCTCCCCGTCGAACACCGCCAGCTGCACGAGGTACTCGCCCTCCACGTCCGCGTAGAAGGACGGCGCGGCGGCGGTGGGATCGTCGAAGGCCTGCGTGCCCAGCGGCGTGCTGCTGCCCGCGGGGCGAAGCAGGATGTGCCATTGGAACGCCAGCGAGTCGCCGTCGGGATCGGTGGATGCGGCGCCGTCCAGCGTCACCGTCGAGCAGCTCTCCTCGTTGAGCACCGCGGGGGACGCCACCGGGGGCTGGTTGGTGGAGCCCACCGTCACGTTGACGTAGTCCGGGGCGCTGGTCCGGGCACCGGCGTCCACCACGAGCCCGACCGTGTACAGCCCCGGCGCGTCGGGCACGAGGCACGCCTGCGCGCTGTCGGCGCCGGACAGATCGAAGGTGCCCAGGGTCGAGCCTCCCGGTCGGGTGGCGAGGATCCAGGAGAAGGTCAGCGGCACCCCGAGGGGGTCGAACGAGGCCGCGCCGCTCAGGCAGACGGAGGTGCCCTCGAGGCCCGCCGTGTCCAGGCCCGCGTCGGCCACCGGATCCGTGCCGTCGGGCACCACGTCCACGACGACGTAGGCCGACTCGCTCTGCACCTGCCCGTCGTCCACCCGCAACCCGACGGTGTAGCGCCCCAGCACGTCCGGCGCGAACGCCGTGAATGACGCGTTGCGGTCGCCGTTCCGGTCGAAGGGGTTGGCCGGCAGATCCGAGCCCTCGGGGGCGGCGTGGACCCGCCAGGTGAACACGATGGGATCGCCGTCGGGGTCGTAGGAGCCCGATCCGTCGAGCTGGACCTGGCCGTACAGGGGCGCGGTGGGCGCGGCGTCGATCACCGCGACGGGCGCTGTGTCGTACAGCCGGGGCTGGTAGGCGACCGAGGGGGCGGTGCAGGCGCACAGGGCGCAGACCGCGGCGAGGGGGAGGGCGTGGAGGTGTGGCATCAGATGCGCTGTGCTTGCACCTGCCGTTCCGGATCACTCGGGCCTTGTGTTCCCGATGCCGCCTTTGTGGCCGCGGCCTCACTATCCTGGCCTCGTGCGCCGCCGGCTCCTCTTCGTCTTCATCGCCTTGCTCTTGATCCTGCTGGGGTTCGAGGGCCTGTTCCGGGTCCTGGAGACGCACGTCCGGGGCCTGCTGGGCCCGTTCGAGATCGAGGAGGTCCCCGAGCCCCTGGGCTTCGACCCCTTCCACGAGGTCGGGCACCTGGACCGGAACGACGTGATGAACGCCGCCGGCTATCGGGGTCCGCTGCACGGCACCGAGCGGGAGCCCAACACCTTCCGCGTCGCCGTGCTGGGGGACTCCTTCACCTTTGGATGGGGCGTGGCGGAGCAGGAGGCCTGGCCCGCGCTGCTGCAGGCCCGGCTGGCCGCGGAGCTGCCCGGCCTGTCCGTGGAGGTCCTCAACTTCGGCGTGCCCGGATACAACACCTGGCTGCAGCTGCTGCACTGGCAGCGGGTGGTGTCCCGCTACCGGCCGGACGCGGTGCTGCTGGGCTACTACAGCAACGACGCCGCCATCGACCGCCGGGTGCCGGACGTGTACCGCCTGTGTCCGCTGCCGGGGCCCACCGCGCCGCGGCTCTTCGCGGCGGCCCAGGGGCGCTCGGCCCTCGTGCGCGGCGTGCACGACCTGGTCTGGTTTGTGCGGGTGGGCTCGCCGGTGCCGCCCTGGGACTCGGACGTCGTGCTGCGGGAGGAGCACTACGGCTTCGCCTGCTCCATGGCGTGGCTCGTGGAGCTGTCCGAGGACGTGCACGCGAGCGGGGCGCGGTTCGCGGTGGTGCAGCTGCCCCACATGGACGGGCTGGACGATCCCTTCGACCCCGAGGCGGCGGCCCAGGAGCGCCTGAAGGCTGCGCTCGATGCGCGCGGCATCGCCACCATCAACCTGTATCCGCGCCTCGCGGGGACGGACCCGGACCTGGTCAACAACGCCGACGATCACCCCGACGCGGCGGGCAACCAGGCCCTGCTGCACGCCCTGTGGCCCGTCACCGGCCAGTGGCTGCTGGCGCGGGGCCTGGTCCTTCGCAGCGAGTCCAAGCAGGACGGCCCGCCTCCGTCTCCAGAAGCGGGCCGTCCCTGATCGGGTGGTCGGACTACAGGCTCGCCAGGTAGGCCTCGAGGTCGTCCATCTGGGTCGCGCTCAGGGCGCTCGTGTCGCCCATCTCGCCCAGCCGCACCGCTTCGAGCACGGACCGCAGGGTCGGCGCCGAGCCGTCGTGCAGGTAGGGCGCGGTGGCGGCGATCCCCCGCAGGCCGCGGGTGCGCACCGCCTCGAGGCCGAACATCTCGTAGGTGGCGTTGTCGGTCATGGCCTCGCCGTTGTGGCAGTCGCCGCAGCCGACCTCCTCGCTCTCGAAGAGCTCCTGGCCGCGGGCCACGGCGTCGCTGGCGCTGCCCCGGCTCGCGGTGTCCGGCAGCGGCGACCAGTCCACGTACGCGGTGACCATCTCGGCCTGGTCCATGGCGAGGCCCGTGCCCCCCATGCGGCCCTGGCTGGTGATGAGGACCTCGTCGGTGACGGTGACGATCTCGTCGGTCCAGGTCACCGGCGCGGTCAGCGACACCTGGCCCGCGAGGCTCGGGGTCTGGCGCGGGCCGATGTCGAACTGCCAGGTCAGGCCGTCGTTCCGGCCGTCGAAGTGGCAGGTCGCGCAGGACACGCCGGCGCCCGGCAGGGCCATCTGCGCGTTGGACGCGGCGAAGAACAGCCGCCGACCCTCCGCCGCCGCGGCGGGCAGGATCTCCTCGGTCACGAGCACGGCCTCACGGGTCGCCGTGTCGTTCGTGTCAAAGCTGCCGTCCTCGTCCCCGAAGGCGACGTCGTCGAAGCAGCACTGATCGTTGCCCATGTTGTCTGCCAGCCGGCCGTAGCGCAGGTCCGCGATGGAGCCGTCGAAGCCGTTGTGCACCCACGCCTCGCGGTCACCCACGAACGTCACCGCCCGCGGCGCGGTGCCGGTCAGCACCGTGCTCACGGTCGCGAACTGCATGCCCATGCCGAAGCCCGGCTCCATGTCGAACGCCACGGTGGTGGCCATGCCGCGGCCGAAGCCGTTGTTGCGGCTGTCACCGATCGAGTCCGGCAGGTCCATCACCAGCGCCGCGTCCGAGCCCTCCAGGGTCAAGACCACGGTCTCGCCGTCCGGCGAGTAGGTGGCGCTGGAGGGGTAGCCCGACACGACGTCGCCCCGGCCGAAGCCCTGCAGGGTCAGGGTGTCGGTGTACTCGGTGCGCAGCGTGCCATCGAGGTTGGTGACGATCAGCACCACGGCGGGGTTGAAGCGACGGGTGCCGTCCGCGCCGCCCGCGTAGCCACCGTCCTCCGGCGGCTGGATGTCCTCGGGGTCCACCTCGCCCACCGGCGTGACGTTGTTGACGTACAGCGAGGGGATGGCCAGGGAGCTGCCGTCGGGGGAGACCGACAGGTCGCCGGTGATGCGGGAGCTCAGGTCCACGGCCTCGAAGGTCTGGGGGTCCAGCCCGGTGACCGGGGGCAGCTCGAGGTTCTGGACCGCGCCGCTCTTCACGTTGATGTCGGTGAGCAGGCCCCCGAAGGCCGAGCCCACGTACAGGTGCTTGCCGCTGGGGTGCAGGGCCACCCAGCGAGGCTGGCCATCCACTGGCCAGCGGTTGGTGATCTCGTAGGTCTCGGCGTCGATCTCGATGACATCGCCGCCGAGCTGGTTGGCGACGTACAGGTGGTGGCCCTTTTCGTCCGCCACGATGCCGAAGGGCTCAGCGCCCACGTCGATGCGCCGCTCCAGCTCCAGTCCGCCCGCCACCTCGCGGAAGACGCCGACGGCCCGCTCGCCCCGCAACGTCGCAAAGATCCGGCCGTTGGCGCGGGCGAGCCGGCTGGGCTCCAAGCCGGCCTCGACCTCTGTCACCGCCTGGGTGCCCCGGTCCACGATGGAGATCGTGCCCTGGTCTGCGTTCGCCACGTAGATGGCGTCGTACGCGGTGGAGGCGAGCACGCTCGTCCCGCCGGTGCTGTGACGCGCGTCGTTCAAGCCGCCGCCGCACGCGGCGAGGGAGCCGGCGGCGGCGAGGAGGGACAGTTGGAGCAAGGGGCTGAGGAGCTTCATGGTTCTCCGGGGGACAAGGCGTTGAGGGGTGGCGTCGCGCTTCGTTGACGGGCCAGGGCCGCATCCACACCCCTGAGCAATGACCGTGCCACGATTTCGGGCACGCCCATGATCTCGATCAGAGGTACTGCGATCAGTCGTTGAGCGCGTGCGCGAATTGCTGGAGAAATGCGACGTGGGTCGGCAGGTCCACCGACTCCGGATCCAGCGTGCGGTGCACGACCATGCCGAGCACGAAGCTGTACAGCAGGGGACCGAGCTCCGCGGAGGGCAGGCCCAGCCGATCCACCAGGGCCGCCCGATAGCGCCGGGACACCTGCGCCAGGAACGGCCGGTCCTCGGGGTGCAGCTGGTAGTAGTCCAACGACATCAGCACGAGCTGCCGCAGGTAGTCGATGCGGGCCTGCACGTAGCCCAGGAGCGCCGACATGCGGCCCGCCGCGTCCAGGTCCGTGGGGACCTCCGCCTCGGCGTCGGCCACGTCCTGCTCGACCCGCGCCAGGAGCAGCTGGCGGAACAGGGCCGGCTTGCCCTCGAAGTAGTGGTACAGGCTCCCGGTGGACAGCCCGAGCTCCCGGCTCAGGGCGCGCATCGTCACCTCGCCGTAGCCGCGCTCGGCGAACAGGGTGAAGGAGCGGGCGAGCAGATCGGCGCGCTGCTTGTCGTGGTCGATGACCCGGGGCATGGGTGCTGCCTCTCGTCGGCGCTCAGGCCGCGCTCTGGGCCGCGGGCTGCTCCAGCGCGTCCACCCGGCGGTCCATCACGGCGAAGAAGAGCGGCGGGAAGAAGGACAGCACGATCATCCCGGGGTAGCCGGTGGGGAGCTGGGGCGCGTCGTCGAAGTGGCGCAGGATCGGATATGGGCGCATGGGGTGGGCGTGGTGGTCGCTGTGCCGGGTCAGCTCGAACAGCAGCACGCGGCCCAGGCTGTGGTTGCTGTTCCAGGAGTGGCGGGGCAGCACGCGGCCGTAGCGGCCCTGCTCGTTGCGCGCGCGTCGCAGGCCGTAGTGCTCGACATAGTTGACGGTCTCGAGTTGCAGGAAGCCCGCCACGGCGGTGGCCAGGAACAGCCCCATGGCCAGGGGACCGAAGACCGCCGCGATGCCCCCGATGAACGCGGTCTGGATGAGGGCGAAGCGGAGCATCTCGTTGCGCAGGGTCCAGATGGAGCCGGCGCGGGCCACGCGGCGGGCCTCGATCTGCCAGGCGGACCGCCACCCCCCGAGCACCGTGCGGGCCCAGAAGGTGTAGAGCCACTCCCCGCGGCGGGACGAGGCCGGGTCCTCCTCGGTGGCCGCTCGCAGGTGGTGGCCGCGGTTGTGCTCGATGAAGAAGTGCATGTACAGGCTGGGCAGCAGGAGCGCCTTGGCCGCGCGCTGGTGCCAGGGGCCGGGGCGGTGGCCGAGCTCGTGGGCGACGTTGATGCCCAGGGCGCCGGTGATGACCCCGGTGGTCAGCACGGCGCCGGCGAGGGACAGGCCGTGGAACGCGCCCGTGGACACGGACCACAGGAAGAGCCCGAGCACCCCGTACAGCGCCGGGATGGTGCCGAAGAGGACGGCGTCGAAGCCCCGGTGGGCCAGGGCCGCCCGCTCGCCGTCGGCGTCCAGGTTGCGCGTGTTGCCGGGGGTGAACAGCTCGATGAGGGGGAGCAGGCCATACACGGCCAGCGGCAGGGTCCAGGTCCACAGCCCGCCGGCGAGCAGGCTCGCGACCGCCACCAGGGCGAGGGCGTAGGGCGTCAGGTAGCGAAGGGGGGACATCGTGGGCTCCATTGTTATATCGAACGCTCGTTATAAAACAGAAGAACCTGACGGAGGTCAAGAGGAAACCGCGTCGCCGGACCGACCCGGACCGACCCGGAGGTGCGCCCGATCCGGTGCTCCAGGGCATGACCCGTGCGCCCGGGGACCCAAGCGCACAGGGTTCGCTTTAGGATGTGCGCCTGCATTCCATAGGAGCTGCCGTGTCCCGACTTGTCCTGCTGATCCTGTCGCTCTCGTTGCTTCCAATCACCGCGTCGGCCCAGTCTGTGGGCATCGGCATCGGGGTCTCGGATCCCGCGGTCCTTCAAGGCACCCTGCGCTCCGCCATCGAGGAACTGCGCGCCCTCGATGACCTCGTGGACGCCGCAGACACGCGGACGGTCCAGCGCGAGCTGCACCGCAAGGTGATGCGCATCGAGGAACTCCTGCAGGACGCCTCGCGCCTCGCGAGCCAGGGGGGCGGGTTCTCCACTTCGATCATCGTCAACGATCCCGAGCCGGTCCACGAGACCGTGGTGATCGTCGAGGATCGCGAGGACCGCCGGCACCACGGGCACTACGACGACGGCCCCGTCATCATCGTCGACGAGGGTCCCATGGCCTGCTCCGGGTCGGACATGAACTCCGTGGTCGCCGCGGTCGAGTCCGAGAGCTTCAGCGACGGCAAGCTCAACGTGCTGCGCGACGCGTCCCGCGCCCGCTGGTTCACCGTCAGCCAGGTCCAGCGCCTCGTGGGGCTGTTCACGTTCGGCAAGGACATGGTCGAAGCGGGAGCGATGCTGCACCCCCGCACCGTGGATCTGGAGAACTGGTACCTCGTGTACTCGGTGTTCACGTTCGATTCGGACAAGGACAAGCTGCGCAAGCGGGTGGGCGAGCGCTGACCCCGGCTCAGCGGATCAGCAGCGCGCCGACGTAGCCCGGCTGGGGCTCCGCGGTGGGTCGCGGGGCGGAGATCAGCAGCTGGGCCGGGTCCAGCAGGACCTCGGCCTGTCCACCGAGCCGCCTTCGGGCCACGCCCGCGGCCTCTTCGAGCAGCCCCACGCCCTCGGCGGCGGTCAGGGCGCAGGGCCCCGTGTCCTGGCTCGCGACCCAGATCCGCACCACCGCGGGCGTCTCCGCGGGCTCGGGATGGACCACCCACCGGGGTGTGCGATCCCAGGCCTCCGCGAAGGCCCCGTCCCCCGGAGACGCCGAGAACCCCTCCTCCGCCGGCTCCCACAGCCAGGCGCCCGCCATCTGGGCCGGGGCGGCGCACTCCTGGGCGCCCAGGGTCAGATCGAGCACCCCGATCCGGTCCGTGGCGGGGGGCAGCAGCGCGGCGATGCGGGCCACCGGGGACTGCCGCCGGACGAGCAGGTGGTGGGTGTTCCAGGGTCCGCCATGTTCGCTGTGGGCGTACAGGGCGCGCACCCCGGTGGCGGGGGTCAACGCATCGGCGTGCAGGCTCAGGGCGATGGGGAGCAGCAGGGTGACCGCGCCCTGGGCCACGGCCAGGACCACCAGGGCCCGGGACTGAAGGGCCCCCAGCCCCAGCGTCGCGAGGATGACGACGTGGGGCGCCAGCAGCATCCAGTCCGACAGGAAGCCTCCGTTGCCCACCGTCAGCAGCACCGCGGGGACCTGCAGGCCCACCGCGAGGGCCACGAACCGCGCCGCGGGCGAAGAGCGCAGCACCCGCGCCGCGCCCACCGCGCCCGGCAGGAGCACGAGCAGCAAGGCCCCTGGCAGGATCGCCCAGAAGCCCGCCGATCCGAGCGGGCCCAGCACCCCCAGCCAGCTGCGGGGGCCCGCCAGGAGCCAGTCCGCGGACAGGTAGCGCCCCACCAGGGAGACGTAGGCGGAGAGTCCGACCCCGTCGTCGTGCACGGCGCCGGCGAACAGCGCGGGGGCCCCGACGAGGCCCGTCACCACCCCCGCGGCGGCCAGCCGGATCACCCAGGCCCGGTCCGGCGCGCGGGTCCACAGCAGGACGAAGAGCAGCCCGTACAGCACGACCGTGTCGGGCACGCCGATGGGGTGGCTGTGCAGTCGGGCCCCCTGGATCGCCCCCAGGGCCAGCCACGGCGCCCACCGCGCCCGCCGCTCCGGCGCCAGCAGACGCAGCGCCAGCCACAGGGCCAGCGGGGCCAGGGCCGCGGCGTGCAGGTGGGGGAACCACTTGCGGCTCATGTGCACCACGAGGGGCAGGGTGCCGACGAGCCAGGTGGCGAGCAGGGCGAGGCGGGGCTCCGCGAGCTCCCGGGCGGCGAGGTACGTGCCGACCAGCAGGACCAGCAGCCAGGGCAGGTTGGACAGCCGCAGCTGCAGGCGCGACCAGCCGGTGGCGCCGGTCCAGGCCGCCAGGAAGGCCTGGGGCAGCTGGGGGTGACGCTCGGCGTGGTGCAGCAGCCGGCGGCCCAGCACGTCGAGGCGCTGGCCGAGGGTGGTCGCGCGGCGGATCGCCAGCGCGTCCTGGACGGCGACCCCCGCGAACTCGGGGTCGTGGTCGTTCATCGGGCGGCGGTCGAGCACCGCGAACGCCACGAGCTGCGCCGCCAGCAGCGCCAGCACCGCCACCAGGGCGCTGCGTTCGCTCACGGAAGCGTCGGCGCGGCGCGCCTCAGGAACGGGCGGAGCGCCGGATCCACAGGCCCAGACCAAGGACCCCGAGCAGCGCGAGGCCGGAGGGACGGGCAGGGGCGGTCAGGGAGCAGGACTTCTTGTCGATGGCGTCAGGCTCGTCCGCGTCCGCCGGCGCCTCGGTGGCGGGCTGGTCGGCGGGCTCGTCGGCGGGCTGCGCGTTGCCGGCATCCACCGAGGCGTCCGCGTCGGCGTCATCCTCGCCGTCGGTCACC
>CALAGR010000331.1 GCA_937891735.1 uncultured Pseudomonadota bacterium
GGGAGTCAAACGCGCCAAGTTGATGGGGGTCTACCTCAGGAGGTCTGGAATCATGATCAAGCCTTCCGTTTCCATCGTGGTGCTCTTCGCAGCACTCTTCGTGTTCGCAAGCGCAGCGACCGCCCAGACAACCTGCACCGCCCAAGACCCGTACTCGGGGGAATCGGTCTGGGTGCTGGATCCAGGGTGCTCCGCCGCTGCCCTTCCGCTCCAGGGCCTGGATGGAGATGCTCTCCTCGGGGTCATGGCGACCACCGACGGCCACCCCGTCGATCTGCGGGTGCGGACCTCGGGCGGGGTGGAAGCGACCGGCTGCTCCGGGTTTAGCCACCGCGCGGTCTGCGACAGCCAGGGCTGTGAGGCCACTGTCCGCGTGTCAGGAGCCCGGCCCTACGCCCCCCAATGGGTCTGCCTGGGGACCTCCACCACAGCGCCGGACACTGTTGATATCGAGGTCCTCGGTGCGGTCGAACCCGGCGCGCGCGTGCTCATCAAGGCCCTCGATGTCCGCGCCGCTGGGACCCTGCGAGCAGGAGCGCCGGCTCTGGCTCTGGGCAACGCCAGGCTGCTCGAGTTGGCCTGCGGCCCCGCCTGCGAGCTTCAGATCCATCCGGACATCGCCCCGCCCTATGGGGACACCGTTGCTCGATCCCTGAGCTCGGCCAGTTCCAGGCCTCTGGACATCTACGCCTCCCGAGTGGACCCGACCACGGTCGTTCGCTCGATGGAGTGGGACGGGTTCGCCGGGGGCGCTGTCCGAGTCGAACCCGACGACGGCCCGGTCGGACAGCGCGCGACGACCGAGCTGCTGTGGGTCGGCGCCTCCCACTCGAGCTCCGAGCCCGTCCTGGTCGAGCCCGCTCACAATCACGCCCCGGGTGTGCATCCGGCCCTCATCGAGACGCAGCAGGCCGTGCAAGGCTGCGCTGGCGATCCCAGCTGCACGGGATTGCTCCTCTGGGACCGCCCCTGGCTGGACGAGGCGTGGACCAGCGCACTGGAGCTGATCGTCGATGTGCCGCCCGGCTCCGCGGCGACGATCCTCGCGGACATCAGCCTCATCCCCGGCCTCGAAGAGCTAGAGCCGGCGGCCATCGTGGTCGAGGCTGCCACGGAGACCGCTGTTGCCCGGGGCCGGCTGGGGCCCACCGAACTCGCGCAGCTCCAGACGCACGCCGACACCGCCGGTTGGGTCTATCGGACACGTCCACTGCCAGTCCATGACACCACCCGCTTGGCGTTCGACCTGAGCGTGGTGGGCGCGGCGATTGAGCTGCTGGGCTGCCAAGGCTCGGTGCTGTGTGTGGAGGGGCTGATGTCGGAGCTCCCGGACCTGATCACGGACGCGGGACGCTTGCTGCTGGCCGTGGAGGGAGCCCCGTATGCGTTGAGCGACGTGGCTGGCTGGAGCCATCCGCAGTGGGAGGTCCTGACCATCGACGGATCTGTGGCCGTCGCGCTGGCGACCCCCGTTGCGCTCCATGACCTTGCCGGTTCGCCGCTGTTCAGCTCCGCCGCGCTCACCTTCGTCTGGGCGGACGCATCGGACCCTGGAGTCTCGCTCGACGGACTCATCGCAGGGTTCGGCGATGGATTCGATGGACTCGGCGACCCCACCCTGCCGCCGATCGGCGATGTGGATGTCGGCGGCGATGACGACGACATCATCGGGGACGACGACGACATCATCGGCGACGATGACGACTCGACCTTGGTCCCGCCCCCAGATCCCCCGGTGCTCATCCCCCTGATGCCCAACGCGGTGTCCATCATCGAGGCCCAGCGCCCCCTCTGCTTCGACGCGAGCCTGCCCGCGCGCCACGGCTGGCTGGAGACCACCACCCTGCCCCCGACCGGAACGCCTGGATGGGGTGACGGCTGGACCGGTGCGGGCAGCCCGATGTGGGATCCCGACTTCGTCAACGGATTCTTGGGCGACACGACGCCGACCCGCTCGGTCTTGGAGGACTACTACGCCTGCCGGGACGCGACCCTGCCGATGGCCTGGTGCCCGCCGCTGCCGGGGTCCTACGACCTGTACACGCTGGCGAGGGGCTACACGGCCAGCCCGGGCACAGTCACAGTCCCACTGCTCGTAGGCTCCGTTCCAGTGCCCGATGCCGCGACCGCGGAGTTGCAGCTGACGGCGCCGCTGATCTTGCTGGCGAGCCTCTCCGAAACCACCGCCAGCTCAGGGATCTCCCGATGGCGGGATCGCACCACGTTCGAGATCGATCTCGTCGTGCGCGCGCACCCGATGCAAGGGACGATCACCGTGCGAGACACCGACCTCGCGGTCATTGATGACTTCACCTTCACCACCGATGGGTCCGTGGCCGAGGTGCCCTGCACGGTGCAGATCGGCCTCGCCTCCGACCCGATGTGGATGGGGGCGGGCCAGCCGCCCGGCCCGGTCCCGTCGACCGTTCTGTCGTTGAGCGAGCAGCTCGATGTCAGTGTCTCATGCCAGCCCTTTGATCTGACGTGGCAGTCGGACTTGAACGCTGCGTTCACCCTGTCTGAGCTGCTCCTGCCAGACGTCGAGCTCCCGGACCCGCCCTGGACCAGCGCCATCTGGCAGCCCACCGTCCACACGTTGACCGGCGGAGTCGTTGGCACCGCCCTTGAGGCGCTATCGCTCGCTGCGTCGCTTGAGCAGTTCCTTGGGCCGTACTTGTTCGCCGTCAACGACGTCTTCGGCTGCCCCGGGATCTACTCGCCGTGCACCGTCCCGGTCGGAGCGGGTGGTCCGGTCAGCGGATACTGGACGAACGAAGGGGTGACGGCGCCCTCCATTCGTGCGCTGATGCCTGCTGAGCCCACCCTCGAAGCGATGGACTTCGGCTGCACCCCGGCCCCCTGGCGCGAGAACAGCGGCCTTGCCGCCGTGCTCGCGGTCGAGCCCACGGTGCCGATTGGCGGGCTGGATGGCGGGGTGCTCCCACCCGTGTCGACAGCCGGCACCTTCGGGGTCTACGAGCTGTTCCAGACCTTGACGGGCAGCGCCCTCTTGACCGACCGCCTTGACGAGTTCCGGGAGCTGTCACGGCCAGATCACCCCTTCGCCGGAAACACCGGTCTCTTGCCGCTGGTCTCCACCGCGTTCGACAGCGCTCTTGGTCTGGTTGCACACCAGGACTTCACCCCATCGACTGGCTTCTCGGGCGAGACCTGTGACGAGAGGTATACGACGGTCTTCGGTGACTTCGGGTTCGATGCCGGGGAGTGCGAGTTCGAGTGCGACATCCTCGACCCGAGCGCCAGCCTTGGCGGGATCGTCAACGATCAAGGCGCCATGTTCGACCTCGGGAACCTGTTGGGCGCGACTCAGAACCAGCTCCCACCGCTGCTGTTCGCCCTCCACCAGCAGTGCAAGGCCGAGTGCGTCACGCGGGAGGAGTCCCTGCGGCGTCAGTGGATGAGCAGCTGCTCGGACACGAGCCTGAACCCGTATGAGGAGATGCCCTTCACCGAGGGGACTTGCGAGGCCCTCACTGACGAGGACGCAGATGGGCGGCACGACGACTTCGAGTACTGCATCGGGACGGCACAAGACACATGCGCCCAGGGGCCGTTTCACTGGGAGCTGGTCAACGTCGCTCCACTCGGGGACCCCGTTCAGCCAGAGGTGCGGGTCTACCAGGCAGAGTGGGAATACCGGGATGGCCGCTGTAGGAAGAGCAACCTGAACGTCCCCGTCGACTTCTTCCTCGGCGGCGCCATCTACATGTTCAGCGACTCGACGAGCCAGTCCCTCTTCGACCCCGACGGCGACGGCTTCCCGAACCACATCGACCCCCAGTCCGGCTGCGCGACGTGCGCTCCGTCTGGCACGGCATGTACCGCGAAGCTCGATGGCGCGTCGTCGTTCGAAGAGGATCTCTGTGATGACAGCCACCTGAGGGTCAGTAAGGTGCTCTCGCTGGGGGACGACCCTGACACCGCCGCGGTCGAGGGCGTTTTCGGAGTGCCGTTGCTGGTCTTCCTGGGTGCGATCGTCGCGACAAACTCGCCTCCTGTCATAAGTCACCTCACGCAGGTCGTCGGCACACTCCCATGGATGCAGCAGCCCAACCCTCCGATGCCGATCCCGCTGCCCAACTTGACCCCTCCCTATTGGCCACCGACCCTGCCCCCGCTCGAGCTGTTCGATCCCTGGCTGGAGGCCGGAGCGGCCGGGATCCCAGAGGGATTCGTCCAGCCCTGTGTGCGCTTCAACGTCGAAGGGGCGTCGCTGTCCGGGCTCTCCCTGTCCGACGGGATCGACGATCCCGATCCGCGGCTGGTCCTGGCGGTCGGTGGCCTGGGCGATCCGTACGACCCCAGCCAGCTCGAGTTTGACGGGTTCGTCCCCGCGATCGAGGTCCGCGACGACCTGCTGCTGACCGCGACCGCGAGCATCGACCTGCAGGTGGACCTCCAGCCCCTCCCAGCACCGGGTACCAACTCGTCAGTGACCTGCGACGGCAGCATCACCGACGCGCCGGGAGATGGGGTGATCGAGTACTCGGTCACGATCACTGATCTGGCCTTCACCGTGCCCCTCGCTGTGACCTGGACCTTCCCGTTCGCCGAGGACCGGCGGTGGGAGTGGGCCGAAGCGTGGCGGCAGCGGAACTCGGAGGGACCTGGGCTCGACGACTTTCTCACCAGCCTGATCCAAGGGCAGACGCTGGACCAGCAGATCGGCCTGTCGGCGGTGGGTCTTCGCGTGGAGGCCACGGATGTGCAGATCGAGGCTCCTCCCCGGGTGCCGCTGGGGCCGCTGTGCGATCCCTTCGATCCGGGCTGGGCGCCATGGTGCGACATGGAGCGCACCTGCTGGGACGCGCAGGACGAGGACATGGACGGGTTCACCGACTGCGCCGACAGCGACTGCGCCGGAGCGCCGGCCTGCTGGATGGCTTTCGACGTGCCGGCGGGATACGACCCGTTGGCCGGCTACCTACTGAACGTGCTCCTCAAGCCCGCGGATGGTCTGCCGGGGGTTCCGGCTCCGCTTCCCGGGGCCCCGCCGCCGACGCCGACACGGATCGAGGACTTCCTCGGCGCATTCGTGGGTATGGACGGTGATCTGGACGTGCTCTCCCAGCTCAAAGGGCCCATCCTCGACGGTCTCGCGCGACAGGGTGGCGCGCTGTTCGACGTATCGCTTCCGTATGGGGACTCCCTCAGCTTCTGGGGGATCCTCCAGGAACCATCGCTGCGCCTCCTGGGAAGCGTGGATGACACCGCCCTGATGCCGCCCCTCCTCCGTGGCCTGCCTGGCGCTTGGTCCGCGCTCAGTGGAGCCTTGGGACTTCCTCAGAGTTCGCTCCCCCTCAGCTCGGTGGGCCTGGACTCCTTCTTGGGGCCCGAGCTCCGGGTCTTCCTCTCCCAGGGCGGCTCCGTCTCCGAGCCGGGCGTGCTGCAGCAGGTCCTGGAAGGAGTCAAGCCCGACCAGTCGATCGCCCTGCCCCGACAGCAGCTGCACGACGATCTGTGGCTGGCGATCCTGGCTGATCCCATGGGTCCCGGCGGATGGCCGTCGGGCAGCGACCGCTGGATCTACGCCGGGTCTCGGATCACCCCACCTTGGTGGGGCCCCATCCCCGAAGACTGGGATCCGAGCGCTTCCAGCTGGGACTCCTCCGCGTGGACGGGCAACGTGCTCATGGCCTTCTATGACTTTGCGACGAGTCCACTGACGGCCCCGTCCGGGTCCCTCGACTCGGGTGCGTGGCGGGCCGTGCCGCTGCCGGTGCCGACGCCGGGGGCGTCGGGATGGTGAGACCGGGCACCCGAGCGTGGGGTCTGCTCCTGCTCGGGCTGATGGGCTGCCCCTCCGCCGAGCCCGAGCCAGACCCGACGCCGTCGGATGAACTGGAGAAGCTATGCCACGACTTCCTCTGGGGAGAGGCTCCGGGGAGGGTACAGATCAGTGGCTGCGGCAATCCTGAATGCATCGACTGGCCTCCCTGTCAAGTCCAAACCGTGCGGATTCAAAGCGGCTGGCCGCGGCTTGGGATCCCTGGGACGGTGATTCCTCGTCTCCTGGGGGATGGCGGCCCTGCGGGTCTGCATGTCGTCGCTGACCGCATGGTGGCCTCCTGGTCTCAAGGGTCGTCGCTTGACGCCGTCGCGCTTCCGCCCCTTCCTTGGGAGCCCGGCCTCAGCCTGCTCTACGAGGAGGCGGTCCTGTACTCGCTGCCGGACTTCCCTCAGACGGGAACGGGTGCAGGCGGCTATGTCTTGCGGCACTCCTGGGGCCGACTCGGGGGCGAGGTGGGCGAGGTGGACGGGCTGGGCGGCTGGCTCGACTTCTCGGCCCCCGAGTGGGGTCTGGAGCAGGGAGGGGGGCTGGTCCAATTTGACGAGGCAGGGCTGCAGCTGGACCAGCCCGAGGCGCCGTCCTTCAGCGCCCCGCGCGGGGCCGGAACGTCCCGGATCGTCGGCGACATCGACGGTGACGGGTTCGACGACCTCGCCATCAGCGTGGGACTGGACCTGGAGCTGCACTCGGGCGCCGAGGGGGTTCCCACCGGAGCGAGCCTCCTGACAGTCCTCTTGACTCCAGACCTGGGACCCATCCGCCTTTCGAAGTTCGATCCTCAGCGAGTTGGGGATCTGACGGGGGACTCGGTGGAGGACTTGGCGGTGGTCGTGACGACGGACCTCGGCTCCGGTGAGACCACGGACCTGTATGACTCGGCCCACGTCCTGGTCTTTGGGGGGAGGTCGGATTGGCCGTCGGTGCTGGTCACCGCGGACGCCGACACTCGCTTCGAGACAGTCTTCCCCCTGATGTCACTCCAGACACCGGAACATCAGAACTCCAACGTCGCGACCGCGCCCGGAGACATCAACGGGGACGGCACCGCGGATTTCGTCGTCTCGGCCCTCTTCGACGCGACCGTCATCCCCGGGACGACGACGTCTCGGAAGCGGAGCGCACGGGGCGCGCGGGCCTATCTGGGCTCAGACGCAGCCTGGGGCGCGAACCAAGACGAAGCCGACGCGATTGAACTTCGGGTGCCTGCCAACGTAGGAGCGAGTGACAGCCTGTCGGTCGGCGACCTCGACTCCGACGGCTTTGACGACGTGGTCCTGAGCCTCGACTACGGGCGCTGGGTCGACTGGACCGACACCGGTATCGACACCGTGTCGGCTGCCATCTGGTGGGGCTCGGACATCGCGGTCGCCACGCCGGGTTCCATGCTCTTCCCGTCGGCCACGATCCGGCCACTCTACTGCGCCACCGAGTTCAACCAGCCGGACGTCTGTCGACCCCACGAAGGATCGACGCGTGACCACGTCTACGAGGTCTTGATCACCGACGAGGCACTGCTGCTCGGCACGTACACGATGGGGCTGCACCCCGAAGATCCGGCTCTCTGGACGGTGATCCAGGTCGTGCCACTCGACGAACTCGCCGCCGCGCTCGGCAGGTAGTACCTCTGGCGAGCGTGAATGGACGCTCACCACCTGCTCTGTTCGGGCCTCGACTCGCTCTCGCGACCGGCATGCCGGACCGCGCCCGCGGGACGGCGTGCCCGAGCGCCCTGATGACCGGGACGGCATGCCGCAGAACACGTCCCCGACAAACGCTGGCCGCGAAGCGGCTGGCGTTTGTCGAGTGTTGCACTGAGCAGCTTCGCTGCAGCTTGGATGCGGTCTAGCGTTTCTT
>CALAGR010000332.1 GCA_937891735.1 uncultured Pseudomonadota bacterium
GGGTGCGAAGGGCCGCCGCGCGGGTGGCGATGGCGGCTCCCACGAGCAGGTTGCGGGCGATGGGCGCGGCGCGCCGGTCCTGCCACTGCGCGAAGCGCCCCCCCTCGGCCCAGCTGTTGAACGCGCCCATGGCGGGCCCGCACCACACCTGGAAGTCGAGACGTCGGTCGCTCACGCCGGCGTTCGCCCACCTGCTGGACAACCCCAGGTAGCTGCGGAAGAGCAGCGCCAGGCGGTGCTTCGGCTCCCGCTCGGCCCGCTCGAGCTGGCTCGGATCCCGCTCCGCCCAGAACGCCGCGGTGTCCGTCCAGGCCTGCTCCAGGCTGCACCGGAAGACCTTGCCCTCCAGCTCGTCCCGCTCCTCGGAGGTCAGCTCGTCGACGGACGCGCAGCGCTTGTACAGCCCGTACAGCCGTCGGGCGCGCACCGGGAACAGGGTGCCCCGGCCGAGCACCTGCAGATCCACGCCCATCTCGAACATGTCCGCCGCGGGCGCCATCGTGACGTCGGTCGAGCCCGCCTGGCCCAGCAGCTCGCGCACCGGATCCGAGGTGCCGGCCTCCAGACACGCCTGGTTGATCGAGCCCGTAACCACGTAGGCCGCTCCGAGCCCGAACGCCGCCGCGAGGGACCGCGGCGTGCCCAGCCCGCCCGCCGCGCCGACGCGAGGCACCGTCGTGTACCGGTACCGCTCCTGCAGCTCGTCGCGCAGGGCCTGCAGGCGGGGCAGCAGCACCACCAGGGGCCGGTTGTCGGTGTGTCCGCCCGAGTCGGCCTCGGCGGTGACGTCCTCAGCCACCGGCACCCGCTCGGCGAGCCTGGCCTGGGCCTCGGTCAGCGTGCCCTCCGCCACCAGCTGCGCGACGAAGCGCGCGGGCGCGGGGCTCAGGAACCGGCGCGCCACCTCCGCCCGGGACACCTTCGCCAGCACCCGGTTGGGGGTGACGACGACGCCGTCCACCGCGTGGATCCCCGCCAGGCGGTACCGCACGAGGGGGAGGGTCAGGTCGATGTAGGCCGACGCGCTGACGCAGCGCACGCCGCGTTGCAGGTACAGGGCCACCACGGCCTGCTCGATGTCGGGCTCGCTGGGGGTGTGGATGAGGTTCGCACCCCACGCCCCGGTCCCGGCCTCGGCCTGGATCCGGTCGATGGCTGCGGCCACCTCGGGCAGCGCGAGCCCCGCCGCGCCGAAGAACCCGAGCATGCCCGCCCTGGCCATCGCCACGACCAGCTCCACGCTGGCGATCCCGTTGGCCATGGCCCCTGCCACGTAGGCGTAGCGCACGCCGTGCAGGGCGCGGAACGTCGCGTCGCCCAGGTGCTCGGGGTGCAGGGGGGGCGCCATGCCCAGCAGCGGCACCGCCTCTCCCGGAGGCCGCGCGCCCAGCACGCAGGAGCCGCCGTCGGCGACCACCGCTGCTCCGTCCACATGGACCACCGTCACCTGCCGGTCGAGCTGCCCAAGCGCGCGCGTGAGCGCGTCCGCTGCCCCGTCCGGGCGCACGGAGCCCTGTCGCCACCACCCCAGGGGGCGGCGGAAGGGTGCGGATGGCGGGGTCATTCGGTCTCCGTCAAAGGCGGGCAGGCTGCGGCGGGGGCGCACCGATAGCAGATCCGACCGGGATTGGAAGGACGAACCAGCCGATCCGACCCCGCGAGGCCCGACGTGGATTCAGCTCGCACCACAGTAGCGAAGTTTCAAGTTTCCCTGAAACATTTGAAGCGCGTCAGCCGCCCAGGGCCGCCACGAAGGCAGGCAGGGGATCGGGCAGGGCCAGTCCCTGCCGTGCGTGCGCGCCGCGCAGCGCGCTCAAACACAGACGGGCGTTGCCTTCGGTGCACCCTGCGCCCATCAGGCCGATGCGCCAGGCCCGTCCTGCGAAGGCTCCCAGACCTCCCCCGATCTCGAGGCTGTGCTCGGCCAGCAGATCGGCGCGCACCCGGGCTTCGTCGATCCCCTGGGGCACAGCCACCAGCGTCAGCTGGGGGAGGCGCTCCGCGGCGGGCACCGGGAGCACCAGGTCCATGGCCTGCAGGCCTGCGGCGAAGGCCGACGAGATCCGCCGATGCCGCGCAAACCGCGCCTCCAGGCCCTCCTCCAGCACCAGCCGGAGGGCCTCGTGCAGCCCATAGATCATGTTGATGGGCGCGGTGTGGTGGTAGGCCCGAGCGGTGCCTCCGGACTCCTCGGTGCCCAGCCAGTAGCGGGCGATGAGCGCCAGGTCCAGGTACCAGCTCACGGCAGGGCGGCGCCGCGTGGACAGCGCCTGCACAGCCCGGGCCGAGACGCTCAGGGGGGCCAGCCCCGGGGGGCACGACAGGCACTTCTGGGTTCCGCTGTAGGCCGCATCCACGCCGTGTGCGTCGAGATCGACGGCACATCCGCCCAGGGAGGTGACCGCATCCACGAGCAGGAGCGCGCCCACGTCGTCCGCCACCTCCCGGAACCCGCGCAGATCCTGCAGCACCCCCGTGGACGTCTCGGCGTGCACGAGGGCCACGACCTTGACGGCCCGGCCCGCGGCGGCCACCCGGAAGGCGTCGGGATCCAGCGCGCGGCCCCAATCGGCCTGCACCTGCACCACCTCGCCCCCAGCCCGCTCGGCCACGGCGCACAGGCGCCCTCCGAACACCCCGTTGACCCCCACGAGCACCCGGTCACCGGGCTCGACGAGGTTCACCATCGCCGCCTCCATGCCCGCGCTGCCGGTGCCGGACATGGGGATGGTCAGCTGGTTCGCCGTGCCGAACACGGCCTGGAGCATGGAGCGCACCTGCTCCATGACCACGATGAAGGCGGGATCCAGGTGCCCGATGGTGGGCTGGGCGAGGGCCGCGAGCACCCGGGGGTCCACGTCGGACGGCCCAGGGCCCATCAGCACCCGATGCGGAGGGCTCAGGGGGGCAGGCGGCTTCATCAGTCGATGTAATCGACCTTGACCGCGGACTTCGTCACCTCGGCCATGTGCTCCAGGACCCGCACGTGGTGGGGATGGCCCTCGTACGCGCGGTACGCCTCGACGCTGTCGAAGCGCGTGATGAGCACGATGTGGGCCGAGCGCGGCCCGGGATCGTGGTCCACACCCACCTCCAGGAACCGAAGCTGCGGGATCCGCTCCTGCATCCCCTGCAGCGCGGACACCGTCGCGGGAATGTCGTCGGGATCCTCGAGGGTGAACATCACGAGGTGGGAGTACATCGGCGAATCCTACGCAAAACGCCAGGATTTGCACCTGCCGTAAACGGTTCGTAAATGCAGCATCTGCATGGGAACGTCGGGGCGCCCCGAGCGGTCTGACAGGACGAATGCGCCCTGAATCCGACCTCTTTGTTCGCCTGCTGCTGATCTTCGTGGTCGCGGCGGTGGTCCTGGCCTCGCCAGCCCACGCCCAGGTCACAGTGAACGGTGGCCGCTGGCAGCGACTGCAGCCTCGGACCACCGCCGCACAGACGCCCCAGCCGCCCCTCGCCGTGACGGACCGCGAGGTGACGCTGACCCTCCAGGCCTCCGCCGACGGCGCCCCCGGCCTGCTGATCGACGCGCGGTGGCGGCTGGGAACCGGCGCTCCGGCGTGGCTGGACCTGCGGCTGACGGATCCCCGGGTCCTCATCACCCTGGTGACCATCAACGACGTGCCCGCGCCGACGTATCCGGCCGCCGACGGCCCCCACGTCGTGGCGTGGCTCGAGCCGGGCGACACGATCCGGCTCTTGGGCACCCTGCCGACGGATCCCGCGCGTGCCCCCGCCCAGATCGCCCTGCTCCCCGCGGCGTCCGGCATCCAACGCCTCGCCGACCCCGGCGCCCGGGTGCCGGCCTGGACCGGCGGGGTGGTGGTGGATGGCGCCCTGTGGGGAGGCGCTCCGCGGTTCACGGTGCAGCTCGTCGAGCCGACCGAGGCGCCGGACGCGGCCCAGCAGTCGATCACGGCCGAGGTCGGGCTGGGGGTGACCGTCTCTGACGACCTGCTGGCTGTCCACGCCCGGGTCCGGCACATCGTGCGGCGGGGTCCGCTCGATCAGATCGTGCTCGACATCCCCGGGGCCGGCGCGGACCTGGCGGTGATCGGACCCAACGTGGGAGCCGTGGACCGGCGCGGCGACCGCGTAGCCGTCACGCTGCGGCAGCCCGCCACCCACCTGTGTGAGATCGAGCTCCGCTGGTCGTCGTCCCTGCCCGACGGGGACGAAACCAACGTTACGCTGCCTTCGATCCGGCCCGCGGGAGTGACCCGAACGAGCCGCACCCTGCAGCTGGGGCGCACCGGCGACATCGAGGTGCTGCCCGCGCTGAGCGGCTGGACCGCCACCGCGTCCACCGAGCTGGCCCCCTGGGGCAGGGACCTCGTCGCGGGCACCGCCACCGCCTCCTACCTGGGGGGCGAACGCTCCGGCGGCGCGCTGTCGCTGCTTCGCTACGTGCCGGTGCAGGGCCCGGAGGTGATGATCGACGTCGCCGAGATCCTGGCCGCGACCTCCTGGGACGGGCGGGTGCTGATGCGCGCCCGGTACGAGGTCCTCAACGACCGCGCTGCGTCCCTGTCGATCCGCCTCCCCGCCGGATCCCGGCTGCTCGCGCTCCGGGTGGGTGAGTCCGCCGCGACGGTCACCTGGGACACCGACGGACGCCTGCGGGTCCCCCTGCGCCGCTCCATCGAGTCCCTCGGCGGGCTGCTGTCCTTCCCCGTCGAGCTCGCCCTGCTGTTCGAAGATGCGGCCTGGCAGCGAAGGGAGCGCCGCGCGCTGCAGCTGCCCCAGGTGGACGCCCCCATCGCCGTGCTGCGCACCACCGCCCACCTGCCCCCGGGCTTCACGGCCTGGAGGACCGACGGGCTGCCCGACCGAGTGGAGTCCTTCAGCCGCGGCGAGGGCATCACCTACGGCATACAGGTGGTCACCGAGCAGGACCGCGACAAGGTGGCCCGGGCCGACGCCCTGTTCGGCCTCGCCGTGCAGGCCTGGGAAGGCAACGAGTTCCACGCCGCCCAGGGCCTGCTCCAGGAGCTGGGCGCCCTGGGGGCCGAGAACGACAACGTCACGAGGCTGCAGGGGAACCTGAGCCTGCTGCTGTCGGACGAGGAGAGCTCGGGCGACGACGGGGACCGGGAGACCACCGCGAAGCCGACGGGCCAGACCGCGGTCATGGCCCGACGGGTCAAGGACCAGGCAAAGGCCAAGGCCGGCAAGGACGAGCAGGCGTGGGAGCACGCCCAGCGGGAGGCGGAGCGCAGCTACCGGCAGGGCGACTACGCCGAGGCCGAAAAGCAAGCGGAGGTGGCGTTGGAGCTCGGCGGCAAGCTGCAGATGCTCGAACAGGACGAGTCCGCCGAGGTCCGAACCCGCAACGAACGGGTCAGCGCGGTGCTGCAGGACGCGCGCAAGGAGTCCAAGAAGCGCGCCCCGTCCGGGACCAGGTCCCCTGCGGCGTCCCCGGCGGCGCCCCCTCCCCCAGCCGAGCCGTCCCCCGCGTATGCCGCTTCGGTCACAGCCGTTCCCAGCGTCGCGGCCACCACGCGCTCCGTGCTGGTGCCCGAGCTGGGCGTCGCCCTCCGCTTCCAGAAGCTGCTGCTGCCCGCCGGCGCAGCACCCACCGTCACTCTCGGCGCCCGCGCCCTCCGCCCCCTCGAGGAGTCCTGATGAGAACCGTCGCCCTTGCCATCGCCGCCCTTCTGCTCGCCGCACCCGCGGCCCTCGCGAACCAGACGCCAGAGACCGTGCTCATGGATCTGGACGCCTTCCTGGCGTTGTACGACGCGAGCAAGCCCAAGCCGGATGTCCCGGTCAACCCGAAGTCGCCCCACGCGGTCACGATCCCGTCTGCGAGCTACGACGGCCAGGTCGTGTTCGACGGCGACGAGGCGATCAGCGCCGTGTTCAAGGGCACCATCCGCGTCAACGTCCTCGACAACGACGGGTGGGTCCGCGTGCCCCTGCTCCCGGACACGGTAGCCCTGCGCTCCGCGACCATCGGCGGCAAGCCCGCGGCCCTGGTGCGCGCCCCGGATCTGGGGGGCTGGCTGACCCTGGTGACCGACCGCAGCGGCTCCTTCTCGGTGGACGTGGAGTTCGCCTCGTCCGTGTTCAGCGCCGAGGGCCGGACCTCGTTCAGCTTCCCGGTGGCTCCCTCCGCCGCGACGGAGCTCACGTTGTCCGTCCCGGTGGCCGAGGATCTGGACTTCACGGTGGGCGGCGCCCGCCTGCAGACCGATCGGGTGGTCGGCGCGACCCGCGTGGTGGACGCCCTGATCCCCTCCAGCCACGGCATCTCGGTGACGTGGCAGCGCGAGATCCCCGACGTGGTCCAGTCCGTCGACGCGCGGCTGTACAGCGAGGTGTTCACCCTGGTGGGCATCGGCGACGGCCTGCTCAGCGCCCGCACGACCATCGCCTGGACGATCCAGCAGGCGGGCACGGACACGTTGCAGGTGGCGATCCCCGAAGGAGTCGCCCTGGTCGATGTCGCGGGCACCGGGATCCGCAACTGGGCAGTCACCGACGGCGTCCTCGCCGTGACCCTGAACTACGCCGCCGAAGGCAGCTACCGACTGACCCTGGAGATGGAGCGCCCCCTGGGCGAGGGCAGCGCGCCGGCCACCGCCCCGCTGGTGAGGCCCCTCGGCGTCGAGCGCAGCAAGGGCTGGGTCGGCGTGGAGGCCCGAGGCACCATCGAGATCGCCGCCGGAGACGGCAGCGGCGTCACCCCCATCGACGTGCGGGCCCTGCCCGGCACCATCCTGGGCAGCACCAGCAACCCCGTCCTGCTCGGGTACAAGTACCTGGGCGACGGCGCCGTCCTGCCCCTGTCGGTGACGGCCCACGAGGACGTGGCGGTGCTCGTGACCCTGCTCGACACCGCGCGGGCCACCACGATGTTCACGCCCGACGGGCGGCGCCTCACGGCGGTGACCTGGCGCGTGCGCAACAACCGCAAGCAGTTCTTGCGGCTCGACCTCCCCGACGCGGCCGAGCTGTGGAGCGCGTCCGTGGCCAGCCAGGCGGTGCAGCCGGCGCGGGCGGCGGATGGCCGGATCCTCATCCCCCTGGTGCGCTCGCAGGAGTCCGGCGGCGCGCTGGCCGGGTTCGACGTGGGCGTGGTGTACGTCGAGGAGGGCGTGGCCCCCGACGCCGCCGGTCGCGGCGCATTCAAGGCGACCCTGCCCACCGCCGACGTGCCGGTGACCTGGGTCGGCTGGACCGTCTACGCGCCCGAGCGGGCCAGGATCCTCAAGAAGTCCATCGACGGCAGCGTGCGCAAGACGGACTGGCTGCGGGGCCCCTACAGCGACCGCCAGGTCTTGAACACCATGAACACGAGCCCCAGCGACAACGGGGCCATGCAGCGAGGCGGCGCCGCCCAGATCGCCACCGGCGGGCTGGGTCAGGGGGCCTCGCCGGTGTCGGTCAGCGTGCCCCTGGAGGGCCAGGCGCTGCACTTCGAGAAGCTGCTCGCGCTCGGTGAGGACCTGTGGGTCGGCTTCGAGTTCAAGGGCCTCAAGAGGTAGCGACCAGCGCGGCCCTCGCGACGGTGCGACCAGCGCGGACCTCGCGACGGTGCGACCAGCGCGGACCTGTAGAGGAGGTCCCTTCGCACTCTCAGATTTGCTGAATAGGACAACTTCTGAGGAAGTTGCGGTAGGTGACAAATCTGAGAGTGCGGGGTCACCTCGGTGCAGCACGCGCGCCCGAAGGCCCGGACTCGCATCGGGAGGATCCGGGGGCGGGACTCAGGGAGCGGCCGTCGGCTCGGTCTCAGTGCTCCGGTCCCCGTGAAACCGCGCCCGCCGCTTCGCCGACCGGTAGGTGCGCCGCATGGCCCCCGGGTCCAGGCGCCCGCCGCACGCAAACCAGGCCCGGGCCACGGCCCCCAGACCCAGGGTCGTGCCGTACAGCAGCGGCGCCGTGATCAGCCCCCCGAAGCCCGGCAGCAGCGTCTTGGCGGCCGTCATGGCGAGCCGCGAGCCCACCACCGACACGCCCACCGCGCCGCCGATCTGCATCAACAGCTCCGCCGCCGACTCCCGGCTCAGCGGCACCTCGTACAGATCCCCCAGGGCCACCACCATGCCCACGTGCAGGGGCATCACCGCGATGATCTCGGTGCCCGGCAAGGGCAGCAGCCCCAGCGCGGCGGCGGCGTAACCGCACCTCTCGATCAGGGCGTCCGCGCGGTCGTCTGCAATCGTGTCGTCCATGGTCCAGTCCTCCAACAGGTTCGTGTTGGGGGACCCGGCCGTCGCGTGGCCTGTTCCGCGATCCGCCAGGATCCACCGGCGTTTCACGCCAGGTTCACAGCGGGCGCGAGGCCCGGTCAGGGATCGGTGGGCGCCTGGATCAGGCAGAGCAGCAGTCCCGAGTCCAGCCGGCTCGCGACGGGGCGGCAGGGGCCCACAGGCCCGAGTCCGTAGGCCGGCAGGGCTTCCTGCTCGAAGTCCCCGTCCTCCCCGGTCAACAGGAGCAGCGGCGAGGCCGTCGCCAGGGTCGCTCGGATCCGGCGATTCAGGACCGTGTCGTCCCCGTGCCACACCACCGACGAGCTCACCCGCAGGTGCCGCACGGACTCCGGGAAGGCCGGCGCGAGGTAGGCCAGGGCCCCCTCCCCCGCGGTGATCACCACCGGCGCGGGTCCCGGCGGCAACGCAGGCACGACCACGCCGAACAGATCCGGGCCGAAGGGCACGCGATCCGGGGCCGGGGCCCGCGTCCACAGGGCGAGCACGCCCAGCAGGGGCAGCGTCACCAGCCGGCTCCGGGCCCCGAGCAGATCCCGCAGCAGCACCGCGATCACGAGCCCCGCCAGCGCCTCCAGGGGCGCGAGGTAGCGGACGAGGGAGCTCCCCAGCTCCCACAGCGTCCAGGCCACGGCAGCCCAGGCGAGGAGCAGGCCGCCGTCGCCCCGATCCCTGCGCCGTCCGAGCCACGTGAGGCCAACCACCGACAGGCACAGCCAGCGCGCGTCCCGCCACTGCACCCGCCACGACGCCTCCCCGCCCGCCGCCATGTCCCAAGGGAGCGTGAGCCACCCCCAGCCCTGGGGGAAGTAGCCCATCTCCGCGAAGTGCAGCGGCTCCGCCCAGGGGGAGCCGAACAGGTGGTTTGCCATGGGAAACACGGGGTTGCCGGTGGTGAACAGCAGCAGCGCCGCCCACCACGCCCCGGTGACGGCCCAGCCCGCGAACAGGCCCGCCAGCACCCGCCGGGGAGCCCGACGCCCGACGAGCGCCGCCACCAGCAGGGCCACGGCGAAGGGCCCGGCGGTCAGCTTGAGTCCCACCGCGGCCCCGGTCAGGGCCCCCGCGAGCATCGACTGGCCCCGCAGCAGCGCCCACACCCCCGACAGGACGAAGATCCCCACGAACAGATCGCCCTTGCTCGTGCCCACCTCGTCCAGGAACACCGGGGCCCACGCCGCGGCCAGCATCACCGCGACACAGGTGATCCGGTCCAGCCGCAGGTGGCGGGCCATCACCCCCGCGAGCCCCACGCCCAGGCCGTGCACCGCGCCGATGAGGATCGTGCCCCCCGCTCCCCCCAGCCCGGACAGCGCGGCGTAGTAGGGCAGCTCGATGAGGGGGTTGAAGAAGCTCTGGAGCTGGCCCGGCGCCACGTCCAGGGCAAAGCGGCCGTGCAGCAGCGCCCAGGCGGCGTACCAGTGGTAGTTGCGCAGATCGAACCCCGCGTCCTGGCCCTGCAGTCCGGCCGCCAGCGCGCCGATCAGGGCGCCGAGCAGCAGCGGCCACAGGGGCCGCGCGGGACGGGTTTCGCTCACCGCGGCACGTTACCCCGGTAGGCTGCGCCCCCCAATCAGGAGCCCGCCCGCATGAGTCGTCCCTCCCCTGTCGCCCTCGCGCTTGTCCTGCTCGCCGCCCCCGCGCACGCCGGAGTGACCGCGTTCGACGGAGCGGCCGTCGAGCACCCCGCCGCCCCCGCCGCGGTGCAGGCCGCCGCGCTGCTCACCTCCGATGCGCTCATCACGGTCACGCCGAGGCTCGTGCAGCCCTGGGCGGGCGGGACCATCGTCCGGCTCAGCCAGTCGCTATCCGGCGTGCTCGTACAGGACCGGGACCTGGTGGTGGTGCTGGGGGTGGACGGCGAGGTGCGACGCTCGGTGGGGGCCCCGGTGCCCGCGACCTGGGTCGATCCCACCCCCACGCTGCTGGTGGACGACGCGATCCGGATCGCCATCGGCGCGGTGGTCCCGCTGTGGGGCCAGGCGCCCGTGGGGCAGCCGCGCGCGGCGCTGCGGGTGGCCTTCGACCGGCAGGACGTGCCCCACCTGAGCTGGGCCATCGACCTGCGCCTCGCTGAGCCTCCGTCCAACTGGCGCGTGCTCGTGGACGCGCAGGACGGCACGATCCGGCGCACCAACCGCACCTCCTGGGACGCAGACGGAAACGTGTACGGCTCCAACCCGTCGAGCTCCGAGCCGGAGCGGGCCGAGCTGCCCAACCTGTCCGGCGCGGACTGGCTCGACGGCACGTACGCCTACGTCAACAGCTGCGAGCAGTGGGAGCAGTCCGGCAGCAACAGCATCTTCGGAGGCGGCGAGTGCGTGGCGGTGGCTCCCCATGCCACGCCCGACGCGGAGGGGAACTACCTGTACACCATCGACGCGGCGTCCCTGGACGACCCCATGGCCGAGGTGCAGATGTACTTCCACCTGGACAAGGTGGCGGCATGGTTCGACGACGCGCTGGGCTTCGCCCACGGCGAGGCGATCGAGGGCATCGTCAACTTCAGCTACCGCAACGCCTTCTTCGGGGACGCCGACGACGACGGTGTGGGCGAGGTGGCCTTCGGGCAGTACCAGCAGGTGGACTTCGCCTACGACGGCGACGTGGTGGCCCACGAGTTCGGGCACTCCGTCATCAGCCGGGCGGTGCAGGCGGCGTTCATCGGCGCCGACGAGTACGGCCTGGAGTGGGCGCCGGGCTCCCTCAACGAGGGCAGCGCCGATCTGTTCTCCATGGCCCTGTACGGCGATCCGGCCCTGGGGGAGTACGCCGGGGCGGGCTTCGGCACCTCGGGCCCGGTGCGGGACATGGAGGCCGACCGGCGGTGCCCCGACGATCTGTACGGCGAGTCCCACCGCGACGGGATGATCTGGGGCGCGCTGGGCTGGAACCTCATGGACGACGCGTCCATCGGCCGCGAGCTCACCGCCACGCTGGTGTTCGGCGCGGTCCTGACGTGGCCGTCGGACGTGAACTGGGTCCAGGCGGGGGCGTCCCTGCTGGAGTCCGCGGACGATCTGCTGGACGCTGGGGTCATCGACGACTCCCAGCGCGAGGCGATCCGCGCCCACGTGCAGGCCGCGGGCCTGGTGGCGTGCGAGCGGGTGATCCCGCTGGACGACGGCGTCGAGTCCACCCAGCTGCTCGTCAACGGCGGGCTGTCCGGCGACTTCGCGCGCGTGCCTGCGACCGCGCAGCTGTCGATCGACGCCCCCGAGGGGACCCGGGACATCCGGTTTCGGATCCGGGAGTTCCGCAGCGCGTCCCCCGAGATCGGCTGGGCGGTGTACGTGCGGCGCGGCGACCACGTGGTGCACGACCTGACGGTGCTGCTGGGCTTCGACTTCCCGGTCCCCGCGGTCTACGACTTCGTGGTCGAAGGATCCGGAGACGGCGTGGACATCGAGCTCGGCGCGGACACGGATCCGCCGCTGGTGCCGGGCGCCACCTACTACTTCTCCCTGGCCAGCACGAACCTGGGCGGGTTGCCGCCCCTGCAGTTCACCAACGCCGAGATCACGGTGGCGGGCGACAAGCGCGTCGTCGAAGGGGACGACGACGACTCAGGTGAGGACGGCGGCGACGGCTGCCCGGGGTGCGGATCGAGCCTGGGCGGGTCCGGGGCCCAGGGCGCCGCGCTGCTGCTGCTGGCGGGGCTCAGTCTTCCTCTTCGTCGGCGTCGTCGTCGTCGTCGTCGGACAGCATCAAGCCTCTAGGAGACCGCGTGTCCATCTCGATGTCCTCCCCCTTTGGGGGATCGTCGAGGATGCTGACCCCGGGGCGCAGGTTGTCGCTCACCGACCGCACCAGGCCGATGACGATGTAGCCCGTCACGAGGAAGAAGAAGAGCGTGCCGCCGGGGCCTCCGCCCGCGAGCAGGGCCAGTCCCACCACGATCGTCCCGAAGAACAGGTTGCGGATCAGGGGGCTGCGGAAGTTCTTGAACGACGGGAACGGGATCTGGCTCACCATCAGGGCCGAGGTGATGAGCAGCACCGGGACCACCACCACGGGGCTGCGCAGGATCGCCCAGCCGGTCTCGATGTGGGCCATGACCAGGGTCAGCAGCATGCCGGCGGCGGTGGGGATCGCGATCCCCTCGAAGAACCACTCCGGGTCGCCGTCGTCGTCGTGCCCCGTGTTGAAGCGCGCGAGGCGGATGGCGCCGCAGGCCACGTAGCCGAACACCGGCACGAGCCACGGGTTGAAGGGCGCGCTGCCCACGCCGGCGATGGGCGTCGCCGCGAGGCCGGACGCGAAGGCCCAGTGATAGAAGATCCAGGCGGGGGCGACGCCGAAGCTCACGATGTCCGCCAGGGAGTCGAGCTGCGCGCCGAACGCGGACGTGGTGCCCGTCAGCCGGGCCACCCGGCCGTCCAGCATGTCGCACAGCCCGGCGAAGAACACGCAGACGCAGGCGGCGTACGGGCGCGTGGGGGCCCACACCAGGGAGAGCATCCCGAAGAACACGGACATGAGCGTGATGCCCTGGGGCAGCGCCGCCATGGCACGGCGGCGGCGACGGGCCTTCGCCGCGGTGCGGAGCACGGCGCGTTCGGCGCGCACCTTCGCGCGCTCTTCGGGATCGGTGGGCAAGCGGCGAAGTCGGGGACGTCGGGCCATGTCCGGCTCCTACTGGTCGTTTGGATGCGGGCGGCTGAAGACCAGGCTGTCCCGGTCCGAGAGGTCCTGCCGCAGGGCATAGCCACCCAGGTTGAATCCCTGGAGCCCCTCGGCGGCCTCGATCCGCTCCGTCACCACGTACCGCGCCATCATGCCCCGGGCCTGCTTCGCGAAGAAGCTGATCATCTGCAAAGTCCCGTCGGCGCGCTCCTCCTTGAAGTGCACGTCGATGATGCGGGGCAGCGCCTTGCGCTGGATCGCGCTGAAATACTCGTTGCTCGCGCAGTTGACGACGGCGGGGTCTGCGTGGTCCTGCAGGCGTTCGCGCAGCAGGTCGGTGATCCGGTGCTTCCAGAACCCGTACAGGTTGCTGCCGCGGCGGGTCTTGAGCCGGCTGCCCATCTCCAGGCGGTAGGGCTGGGTCAGATCCAGCGGGCGGAGCAGCCCGTACAGGCCTGACAGGATCGCCACGTGGTCCTGGGCCCAGCGCAGATCGTCCGCGCCCAGGGTCGGCGCATCGAACCCGCGGTAGGTGTCACCGGCGAACATCAGGGCCGCGGGCTTGGCGTTGTCCGGGGTGTGCTCGGGGGACCAGGCCGCGAACCGGTCCCGGTTCAGCGTCGCGAGGTCGGCGCTGATGCCCATGAGGGCGGCCAGCTTGTTCGGCGACTTCTTGCGGCACACGGCCACCAGCCGTTCGCTCTCCTCGAGCAGCGCCGGCAGGGAGTGGTCCAGCCCGTCGGGGGCCGGATCGAGGTTCAGGGACTTGGCGGGCGACAGAACGACAAGCATGCGGACTCCGGGTGGAACCCTGGCATGATTCCCCCAATGTTGCTTCGCCTCGGCCTCCTCTCCCTGATGGGCTCCACCGTGGGGTGCGCGACCCCGCCTGCCGCGCCGACCGAGCTGGTGGATCTGTCGCTGTTCCTGTTCTCCGAGTTCGACACCGCCGACGAGGCGCTGTTCGGCGAGGCGTTCGTCAACCTCGAGCTCGTGATCGAGGGGGTGCTCGACGAGGAGCGACCGGAGCGACAGTGGGAGCTGGCCACGCTGCGGGAGGAGCACCTGGGAGGCGCCAACGCCCCCGAGGGGGAGGACCCGGACAACCAGGTCACGATGGGCCTCGCGCGGCGCAGCGAGCACGCCGTGCAGGAGCACCTCGACATCATCCTGCTGACCGATCAGTCTCCTGTGGACCCCTCCGCCCCGCACTACGACCGCACGTTCCTGCTGGGGGAGGACTGCTTCGCCGCCCGGGACTGCGAGCGGCTCGAGTCGGTCAACGAGATCACGAAGAGCAACATCCTGCTCGAGGTGACCTACACCGCGCCGAAGCACTGGCGCCACCTGACGCTGCAGGACGGGCGTCAGGCCCTCGCGGGCCGCACCTGGAACCCCGACAAGGCCGTCGGCGAGGCCGGCGCGAACTCCATCGACCAGACCTACTCGATCGACCTGTTCTTGGAGGATCCGGCGGACCCGTCCCGATCGATCCGCTTCTTCACGCTGTGGAGCGCGGTGTCCCTGTCCATCGACGCCAACGAGGCCCTGATCCGCAGCACCATGGCCCTGGGCTCGGAGGGCCTGCTCAAGCGGCACGACGAGTTCCTGAGCGGGGAGACGCGCTGACCGGCAGCCCGCGCGCGCGGCTGCTGGTGGTCGCCGGCGTCCTGCTCCTGGTGGGGGGCGTGCTTCAGGCGCGGATCAGCGCCCAGCCGATCCAGCCCTACGGCGACGCGGGGGCCGCCTACATCGAGCACGCCGTGCGCCTGGAGCTGGTCGAGCAGATCCGGGCCGACGGCCCGCAGGGCGCCTGGGACCTGCTGGTGCGCTCCGACGGCGAGAGCCACCCCCCCCTTCTGCACCTCGTGCACGCCGCGGCGGGGGCGGTGGTGGGCCACGGCGCCGCGACCCAGGCCCGGCTGG
>CALAGR010000333.1 GCA_937891735.1 uncultured Pseudomonadota bacterium
GGCGGTGGGCGGCGTGGCCTCGGGCCTCGGTGACTCCCGGGCGAGCGTCGATCGGGGCCCGCAGGGGACCGCGGCCCTCGCCGGCGTGCTGGGCCGGATGGGCTACGAGGTCGAGTCGCTGCGGTTGGGCCTGCATGTGCTGTCCCGCCGTGCGCCTGGCCTGCTGTTCGTGGTGTCGCCACCGGGGCTGCTGGCCTGGCCCGCGATGACGGACGCGGACGCCGCGCGCATGCTGGACTGGGTCCAGATGGGCGGCACCGCGGTCCTCGTCCAGGACCGGCCGGGGCCCCTGCTCGACGCGCTGGGAGTGGGCGTGGACCCCACCGGTCTGCCGCGTCGGGGCGAAGACGAGGCAGGTCGGGCGGCCCTCCCGGCGGGCCCCGGGGTGTGGACCGCGGGCGGGCCCATGGCGCTCCAGGGCCGCGCCGCGCCGCGCTTCGATCCCTCGTTCTCGCCCCTGTTCGCGATGCGGGGCGTGGCCGTGGCGGCGGTGCGAAAGCAGGGTCTGGGGCAGGTGGTGGTGGTCTCGGATCCGTACACCATCGGCAACAGCGGTCTGGGGCGCGGCGGCAACCTCGCGTTCTACGTCGCCCTCGCACGCTCCACCCTGAAGCAGGGCGGAGCCGTGTATTTCGATGACCTGCACGCCGGAGGCGGCGACGATCACGGGGTCGTCGCCTACGCCCGGCGGGCCGGGGGCGGGCCCGCGCTGTTCCTGGTGGGGCTGCTGGTCCTGCTGCTGCTCGTCAGGGTCGGCGCGCGGGAGGCCAGGGCGGCCAGGGCTCCCGCTCCGGTCCCCATCCTCGGCGGCGCCGAGCACATCCGGGCCCTGGCGGGGCTGTACGAGCGAGCTGGGCTTGGGCGCCACGCGCTCGACGTGACGTCGCGCCAGTTCCGGCGCGCGGTCCAGGAGCGGGCGCGGATCCCCTGGGAGCTGGACCGGCTGGACCATTGGCTGCGGACCGAGCTCGGACCCGAAGCGGCCGTCGAGTTCACCCGCGTGCGCAGCGGCTTTGGCCGGCTCTTCGCCGTCGCGCATCCAGATCCGAACGCGGTGTTCGCGGTGGCGCGCCTGGCTGCGCGGTTCGAGAAGCGATGGCTCGGGGAGCGGCACGCCCCGGGGACGGCGGCGCGGTCCGACGCGGTGCTCTAACGTGACGATCTCGTCAGCGGGAGTGGGAATGCAGGACAGCGATCTGGTGCAACGGTGTGACGCCGCGCGGGAGGCCATCGGCCAGGTGGTCATCGGGCAGGAGCGGGTCGTTCGGCTGATGCTGTGCTGCCTGCTGGCCCGCGGGCATGCGCTCCTGGAGGGGGTCCCGGGCACGGCCAAGACCCTGCTCGCCCGCGCTCTCGCTCGCACCGTGGACTGCACCTTCCGCAGGATCCAGTTCACGCCGGACCTGATGCCGTCGGACATCGTGGGCACCCATGTCTTCGATCCCACCACGTCGCGCTTCGTGATGCACAAGGGCCCGCTGTTCACGGACGTGCTCCTCGCGGACGAGATCAACCGCACCCCACCGAAGACCCAGGCCGCCCTCCTCGAAGCGATGGAGGAGCGCATGGCCACCATCGACGGGGAGCGCCACGTGGTCTCCGAGGTGTTCACGGTCTTCGCCACCCAGAACCCGCTGGAGTTCGAGGGCACCTACCCGCTGCCCGAGGCCCAGCTCGACCGCTTCATGATGAAGATCGCCGTGCCGTATCCCGCCGAGGACGCCGAGCTCGACGTGCTGCGCCGCTACTCCACGGGCGTCAGCGCGCACCGCGCCGTCGAGGAGCAGATCCAGCCGGTGTTCGACCGCCAGTCCCTCACCGAGCTGCTGGGCCACCTGGGTCAGGTGCACGTGGAGGAAGCGGTGCTCGGCTACGTGCATCGGCTGCTGCTCGCGACGAGGACCGCCGACGCGGTCGAGCTGGGGGTGGGCACCCGCGCGGGTCTGCACCTGCTGCTGGCCGCCCGGGCCTGGGCGCTGCTCGACGGGCGCGACTTCGTCAGCCCGGACGACGTGCGCGAGCTGGCCGCGCCGGTGTGTGCGCACCGGCTGGTCCTGCACGCCGACGCGCAGATCGACGGGCTGACCCCCGAGCTGGTCCTCGAAGAGCTGGCCCGCCGCGTCCAGGTGCCGAGGTAGGTGAAGCGCTTCCTGCCGTCGGTGCGGCTGCTCGTCGGGTTCGCGCTGATCCTGCCGGCGGCGATCCTGGCGGCTCCCGCGGGCGCCGTCGCGGCGTCAGCGGTCGTGCTCGTCGGAGCCGGCGGCCTGCTCGTCCTGCTCGTCGTGGACGGGCTCCGAGGGCCGAAGCCCGACGCCCTGGAGCTGGAACGTCGGCTGCCCCGCCGCCTGGAGGTGGGAGAGGCAGCCCGCGTGCACCTGGTGCTGCGCAATCGCGGATCCGAGACCTGGGTCGTGCGCCTGACCGATGGGTGTCCCGACTCCCTGGACGCGACGGAGGCGGTGGTGGAGGCGACGCTGCCCCCCGGCTCGGACACGGAGGCCTCCTACCCCGTGACGCCGACGGCCCGCGGTCGGTTCGTCTTCGAGCCCGCCCACCTGCGTCTGCGCCGCCCCAACGGCCTCGCCGAGCACGTCCGGGAGCTCGGGCCTCGCCAGGAGGCCCGGGTGCTGCCCACGCTGCGGGTGCTCGCCCGGCATCGCCTGCGTGCGCGCCGGGACCTGATGAACCTCGGAGGCGCCCGCCGAACCAGGGTGCTGGGTCGCGACGGCGACTTCGACCGGCTCCGGGACTTCGTGCCCGGCGACGACATCCGGCACGTGGACTGGAAGGCCACCGCCCGGGCGGGCCGGCCCATCAGCAGGGCGTGGCGCGCCGAGAAGGGCCAGAACCTCGTCGTGCTGATCGACGGCACCCGACTGATGGCGACCCAGTCCGCGGGCACCACCAAGCTGGACCAGGCGCTGCAGGCGGGTCTGACCCTGGCCTGGGCGGGGCTGGCCGCCGGCGACCGCGTCGCGGCGGGGGTGTTCGACGACGGGATGAGGACCTGGGTCCCTCCGGTGGCGGGGCTCCCGCGCTTCGGCAGGATCCTGGACTCGATCTACGACGCCGAGGCGGTGCAGCGCTTTCCCCGGTACCAGGAAGCGGCCAGGCACCTGCTTCGGCTGCTTCACCGCCGCAGCCTGGTGGTGTGGATCACGGATCTGCTCGACGCGGACCAGGGTCAGGAGCTGGTCGCGGCGATGCGGGTGCTGCGTCGCCGTCATCTGTCCCTCGTGGTGGCCCTGGACGATCCCGAGATCCGCGCTCTCGCCGCGGCCGAGCCCCAGGACCGCACCGGGTTGTTCGTGCGGGTGGGCGCCACCGAGATGCTGGACGAGCGCCAGCTGCTCCTGCGGCGCTTGCAGGGGGAGGGCACTCACGTGCTCGATGTGGCCGCGGACGCGGTCGCCCCGGAGCTCGTCGACCGATACCTGGACATCAAGATGCGCGGACTGGTCTGACCCATGGGCGCCCGGCGACCATGACTTCCGCTGCCCGCAGCCGTCCCCAACGGACCGCGTTATCCTTCCTCCCCATGTGGTTCACCCTCCGCCTTCGCCTCGCCCTGCTGTTGTCCCTGCCCGTTGGCCTGCTCGGTTGCCCCGGCGGCGATGACGACGACGTCGCGCCCCCCGACGACGACGACGCGGCCGACGCGTGCGAGGTGGACACCGACTGCAGCCGCTTCGACAACGGCCTGGAGATCTGCGACATCTCGGCGGGCTTCTGCGTGCAGGGCGACCGGAACAACAGCCGGGACGAGTCCCAGCTGCTCACCTACGACAGCACCGCGCAGCTGTACATCGCGCCGGCGGGGGACGTGGACTGGTTCCGGTTCAACGGCACCGAAGGCGACCTGCTCCTGATCAGCACCGCCGCCGTCCAGACCGACGATCTGGACACGGTGGTCATCTACCACGACCAGCAGGGCAACCAGATCGGGTTCAACGACGACTTCGACCGGGTGGGCAGCGTGCCCCCGGACTCGCGGCTGTACGTGGGCGTGCCCGCCACCGGGACCTTCTACATCTCGGTGCAGGACCGCCGGTCATGGGCGAACGACCCCGCCGATCCGCCCGACGGGGGCCCGGACTTCCAGTACGCGTTGACGCTGGCCCAGGCGGGCTCGAGCTCCAACGTGCCGGCCATCTCCGAGCCCAACGACGCCGCCGCCGAGGCGGAGGACTGGCCCGTGGAGAGCTACTCCACCAACTTCACGATCGGCGGCATGCTCGAGACGGATGGCGACGAGGACTGGATCCGGATCCCCGTGATCGCCGGCGAGACGCTGCGCCTGTACGGCTTCCCCAACACCGGCACCCAGGCCCGGCCGGCGGTGCGGGTGCTGATGCCGGACGCGACCACGCCGATCCGCACCTACACCGGGCTGAGCTGGGACACCGAGGATCGAGGCTTCGTGCCCGTCCTGGAGACGGGGGACTACTACCTGCAGGTCACCGACGAGAACGGCACCGGCGGCTTCGACCACTGGTACTACCTGCACGCCGCCAAGAACGAGCCCGAGAGCGACTTCCGGGCCGAGGTGGAGCCCAACGACTCCACCCCCGAGTCGCTGGGCTTTCCCGGCGGGGCCTCGGCGGCGGCCACCATCTGGGGGCGCATCGGCGCGCCGGGCGACGTGGACCGCTTCGGCCTGCCGGGCGCCGTCGGAGACCGCGTCACCGTGCGCTTCGCGCGCACCGAGCACGGCGAGACCACCAACCCCGTCGTCACCCTCGTCGATGCCCAGGGCGCCGAGCTCGTGTCTGCGGCCTGGAGCGGGGACGACGACTCCCCGGCGATCTCGCTGCAGAGCCTGCCCACCGCCGGCGACTGGCAGGTGGTCATCACCGAGGCCGACCCCACCGTGGGCCACGGAGGCAAGCTGTACGTCGCGACGATCGCGGTCGTGCCGGGCGGCTGAGAGGGACCTACCGCCGCAGCGCCGCCGGGGCCTGCTCGTAGTCCGGGGGCTGCGGAGCCGGTCCCCGCGCCTGATCCAGCCAGGGAGCCCGCAGCCAGAGCGCCAGGGCCACCGCGCACAGGAACGCGAAGCCGAGCTTGCCCCCGTCCGGCAGCCACGCCAGGGGGGTCACGTACGCCTCCACGATCCCCGCGAACACCAGCAGCGGCACCGCCATGCCGGCCAGCCCCAGGGCCTCGGGCCCTCGCCGCCGCAACGCCACCGCCCGGCTCGTGGCTCCGGGCCGAAGCAGCGCGTCCGCGAGCATGAGGCCCCCCGCTCCACCGAGCACGATGGCGAAGATCTCGGTCACCCCGTGGGGCAGGATCAGCGCCCAGAACGGCACGCTCATGCCCCAGCGGAGGAAGTTCGCGGCCAGCGCCCCCAGCAGGACGCCGTTGCCGAACAGCACCGCGATGGTGCCGATGCCCAGGGTCAACCCCAGGGCGAAGGCCTGCAGCGTGACCCGGATGTTGTTCACCATCAGCTCGGAGCCAAAGCGCGCCGCGTCTCCCGAGCCCATGTCGCCGAAGCGCTCGGCGCGGTAGTCCTCGGGCTGATCGCCGTAGAACGAGGCGATTGAGGCGGGCACGAGGTGGTCGAAGGCGTCGCTGTCGGCCAGCGTCAGGACGAAGGCCACCAGAAACCCCAGGGCGAAGATCCCCGCGGCCCCCAGGACGAACGGCCGCCAGGCGCGGATCGCGGCGGGGAAGCGATGGGTCGCCCACTGCAGCAGCCGGCTCCATCGCACCGGGCTCGGGGTGTGGATGTACACGTAGGCCCGCGCCACCACGGTCTCCAGATAGGCTTCGACCTCGGCGGTTCCGGGGGCGGAGCGGGCGAGCAGCAGGTCGGCCGAGGCGCTCCGATACAATCGGGCGAGGTCGCGGACCTCGTCGGCGGTCAGGGCGGACAGCCCCTGTCGTTCGGCGCGGACCAGCAGGTGCTCCAGGCGACGCCACAAGCCCCGGCGCTCATCGACGAAGCGGGAGACGTTCATTGCTCGAGTACCCGGTCGTCACCCCCGAGAACGTGCGCTTCCATCACGTGCTCGCGGGGCCCGCGGCCCGCATGGTCGCGCTGGCCATCGATCTGCTGCTGCTGGGGTTGGCGCTGGTCACCCTGGCCCTGGTCCTCTCCGCGGGGCAGTCGGTCTTCGGCGACTACGCCGACGCAGTATACGGGCTGTCCAGCTTCGTCCTCGGGCTGGGCTACTGGATCGGGTTGGAGCTCCGCTGGAACGGTCAGACCCCCGGGAAGCGCGCCCTCGGCCTGCGGGTGGTGGCCGAGAACGGGCTGCGCCTGGAGCCGGCCCAGGTGATCCTGCGCAACGTGCTGCGGTTCGTGGATCTCGTGCCGGGCTGCTTCGGGCTCGGCGGCGCCGTGGCGCTCCTGCACCCCGAGCATCGGCGGCTGGGCGACCTCGTCGCGGGCACCATCGTGATCCGCGAGCGCAGGGTGCCTCCGCCCGAGCGGCTCCTGGACGCCGTGGACGAAGCCGCGCGCCGGGATGGTCCGCGGCGGATCCCCACGCTCCGGCTGCCTGCGGCCGAGCGGGATCTCCTTCAGGAGCTGGTGCTGCGCCGCGACACCCTGGCGCCCGCGGTGCGCTTGCGGCTGTTCCAGGCCGTCTCCGCCCGGTATCGGCAGCTGTTGGGGGTCGAATCCGCAGCCGGACAGAGCGACGAGCGGTTCGTGCTCGAGGTGGCGGCGGCGGCGCTGGGGCGCTGACTCAGCGCCCCGAGGGGTGCAGGTCCTCGTCGTCGCCCTCCTGGACCTCGTCCAGCTCCATCACGCCCAGGCTCTCCAGGTGGCTGTCGTCGAAGCCCATGAACTCCATGACCTCCCACAGCACCGCCTCGAACACCTCCCGGTGCAGCTCGTACTCGTCCTGCGCGCTCTTGCCCAGGTTGCGCCGGTACAGCACCACGCGGGTCGGCTCGGCCTTCAGCCACGCCGCCGGGTCGTCCCCCTCGGGGGGCTCGCCGGGCTCACCTTCGAACAGGCAGTGCACCAGCGGGCTGAGCGCCGCGCCGCCGCGCTGCAGCGAGGCCTCGGCGGGCAGATCCTCCACCTCCACGACCAGACCGGCGAACCAGGTGCCCAGGGGCTCCGGGGTCTCTTCGATCATCACGTCGTAGGCGGCCTTGATGTCGTCCGCGCTCCAGTCGATGGGGACCACGAAGTTCTCAGGGTCCCGCTTGGCGGCGTTCTCGAACCAGGTGGTCGCGCCCTCGAAGTCGCCGCTGCGCTCCGCCACGAGGCCCAGGTAGAACACCGGCTCGGCGAGCTCGGGAGCCCCGGCCGCGGCGCGCTCGAACAGCGCCTTGGCCTGCTCGAAGTCTCCCAGCTCGAAGTGACACAGACCGCGGCAGTGGACCAGCAGCGGGCTGTCGGGATCCTGCGCCAGCGCCAGATCGAACAGGTGCAGCGCCTCTTCGGGCTCCTGCAGCTCCAGCAGACACTCGCCGGCGAGGTACAGGACCTCCGGAGCAGCCTTGGCCTCATCCTCGCCGATGAGGCCATCGCAGATCGCGAGCGTGGTCTCGATGTCGCCCTGTTCGTAGGCCTCTTCGGCGTCGCGGAGGGTGGGGGTGTCGTTGGCCATGGGGGGTGCTCCATCGGCGGCGGGGACCGCGCGACGGCGATTCTGCACGCTCCGGGGGGCGCGTGCACCCCCGTGCTCCGGACGGTCAGAAACCCAGGCTGATCGCGCCCCCGCCGATGAGCACCACCCCCCCGCTGTCCACCACCCCGCGCTCGGGCCATCCCGAGGGGATCCCGTCGGCGATCCACGCCTCGTCCTTGGTGTGGATGCGTCGCTGGAGCACGTGGGCCTGAACGAACAGGTCCAGGCTCACGGGGCCCTCGGTGAAGTCGAAGGGGTTGAACGTGGTGACCCCCAGTCCTGCCGTGATCCGGTGGGTGGGGTTGTCCAGGAAGTTGGTCAGCGCGGTCTGTTCCCGGACGAACGAGCTCTCGTATCCGTACCCGAGCCGAAAGATGACCCCGAGCTCCCGAAACAGGGAGCCCACCTTCCCCTTCAGGATCTTCGGGCGCGGCCGGATCTCGCCGCCGGCCACGACCGACACCGTGTCTCGAAAGTCCGGTGTAAACGGGCGGGCGTTCTGCACCTGGGGATCGAGGCCGACGAGGGCGATGTCGATGTCCGTGCCTTCGCTGTCCACCACCGCCACCGCGGGCACCAGCTCGCTCCACTGGTGCCACGTCACGTCCACCGCGACCTGGAAGCGCGGCCGGTCCACCCCGATCCCGCCCGCCACCTGACGCGGCGTGAACCACTCCAGGTAGCTGAACAGCACCTGGGCCTGCAGCGGGATCAGCACGTCCCCGAAGGAGCCGACGTCGTCCACGATGCCGTACATGTCGAGGGACACGACGGCCGGATCCACCCGCAGCTTGACAGGGTGGCGGTACACGACCCCGATCCTGACCCCGGACAGGTTCTTGCTCAGGGTGCCCAGGTCCCACGCCACCCCCGCGATGGGCGCGATGGTGGGCCGCACGTCCACGCGGATGTCGTCGGGGTTGACCACGAAGTCCACCGCGAGGTCGCCTTCGCCCTCCTGGTTCAGGTCCTCGTCGCTGGCCCTGGCCTCCACGGTGAAGTGCATGTCCAGCCGCGCCCGGGCCAGGATCGAGGCGCCCACGCCCACATACAGCCCGTCCACGATCCTCACGGACGCCCCCAGGTGCACGCCGGGGCGCTGGTGCCGGGACTTCCACCGGGGGTAGTAGGGCAGGTACGGGTCCTCGGTCTGGATCAGGAGCAGCCGCTCCAGGGGCAGGCTCAGGCCCACGCCGATCCGCAGGAACTTGCGAATGGCGATGGACACGGCGAGCTGGCTGCCGTGGGGGGCGGGGTAGTCCTCGCTCTGGGGGACCCATCGGTCCTCGGGGTTGGCCGGGTCGATGCGCCCGTCCCGGTCCCCGTCCGCCAGGGTGGACGCCGGGCAGAGCAGGGGACTCGTGGAGATGGGATCGTCGAAGCACCGGTACTGGGCCCAGCCCAGGTGCATGCCCAGGCTGACCTGATGGAACTGCGAGTAGCCCAGGGCGGCGGGGTTGCGCCACACCGACAGCGCGTCCGAGTCGGTGGCGATGCCCGTGCCGGCGCGGCCCATCGAGGGTGCGCCCAGACCGAACAGGTCCGCCGGGTTCGCCGCTGCGGACCCCGGCGCGAGCGCCGCGAAGAGCGACAGGATGCAGACGAGTCGAAGGATCACGGGGCGGGTTCCTCCCAGGTGCCGCTCGCCTGCCCGTGCAGCGCGGCCACGACGTCGTCGAAGCGCAGGTGCGGCGCGGCCTCGAGCAGGCGCGCGACCCGAGCGGCCACATGCACCGCCGCGAACGAGGGGCCGAAGTAGTTGTCGGTCGGAGGCCGGCCCTCGATGGGACGGGGGTACCCGTGGGCCAGGAAGCGCGGACGGGGCCCGGGAACCGCGAGCAGATCGGCCAGGGGACAGCTGCGGTGCGTGGTGACGCTGATCACCGTGGGCAGGTCCGCGGGAAAGAGGACGCGCCCGCGGGGATGCGCCGCAGCGACGCAGATCGCCCCGGCTGCGTTCGCCTCGGCGACGGCCGCCGCGAGGGGGGCCTGGGCTTCGGGACGCCCCGAGCCGAGGCTCAGGTTGAGCACCCGGGCGCCCTCGGCGGTGGCGTGACGGATCGCCGCGCACAGGGCCTCGGTGGTGGTGCGCAGGTCTTCGTCCAGCAGGCGGATGCACAGCACGCGGATCCCGGGCACGAGGCGGTGGAAGGCCGCTGCCACCGCGGTGCCGTGGCCCGTGACGTCGCTGTAGTCCGCGGACCGCTCCAGCGGCTCGGAGTGCCCGAGCAAGGCGAAGCCGCGCACCTGGAGACCCTGGATGTGTGGGTGCTCCCCGGTCAGCCCGCTGTCGATGATGGCCACCTCGAGCAACACTCCCCCGACGCCCAGGTCCCCCGCGGGCGCGGCATCCTAGCAGCGCCCATGCCAGACTCCGCCGATGCCTGAGCAGCCCCGCCCCGCGACGCTGGCCCTGGTCGCGGTGGCGTCCGTGACGCTGGTGGCGGCGGCGCGCTGGGGGGGCATCGGGCTGCACGCGGGCGACGTCGTGTACCTGCTGCCCTTCGAGGGCATCACGATGGGCGGCGAGGCGCCTCGGCCGCTGCGCCAGCTCAGCTGGGGCCTGCTGCACAGCCTGGGTCACGCGGGGCTGGCCCCGACGGCCTGGTCCCTGGGCCGGGTGGGCTGGCCCGTGTCGCTCATCGCGGCGGGCCTGGTGCCCTGGACGGCGTGGGTGACGGCGCGCCTGGGACGGGCGGTGGGGCTCGACGCGCGGCACGCGGCCCTCGGGGCGGTGTTGGCGGCCATGGCCCCGGCGGTGCTGCTCAACGCGGGCACCATCGACACCGTCGCGCGCTGGGTCGCGGTGGGGATCGGCCTTCTGGCCATCGCGGTGGTCCTGGACGCGTTCCGGGAGTCGGACCGACCACCCCTGAAGACCCTGCTCGGGGCGGCGGCGCTCCAGGCCATCGCCATCGCCTGGCATCCCTGCGCGGTGGCGGTGCCCGTGGCCCTGGCGCTCACGGTCGGCCTGGCCCTGCCCCGGCGGGCGTGG
>CALAGR010000334.1 GCA_937891735.1 uncultured Pseudomonadota bacterium
GGCGGCTGGACGGCGGGGCGGCGGTCGCCATCGCCGCGGGCCTGCAGGGCAAGGAATGAGGCGCGCCCGCATCGGGATGGGCAGCTGCGGCCTCGCGGCGGGGGCGGCGGCGGTGCACGAGGCGCTGACCTTCGCGCTGGCGTCCCTGGGGGTGCCGGTGAGCCTGCAGGGCGTGGGCTGCGTCGGGGTGTGCCACCGGGAGCCCACCGTGGAGCTCTGGTCCCCCGAGCTGGGGGCGTGCCTGTACGGCGACGTGACCCCCGAGGGCGTGCCCGAGCTGCTGGCGGCGCACTTCGTTCGGGGGGAGCCCCCGGCGGACCTGCTGATCCAGCGCGAAGGCGACGCGCCCTTCCTCGCGGCCCAGGAGCGGGTGGTGCTGCGCCGGTGCGGGCAGGTCGATCCCGCCTCCCTGGCGGACTACGAGGAGAGCGGTGGCTACGGCGGGCTCCGGCGCACCCTGGAGCGGTCCACGCCCGAGGAGTTCGTGGGGGAGATCATCGCCTCCGGGCTGCGGGGCCGCGGCGGGGGCGGGTTCCCCACGGGGCGCAAGTGGGCGCTGGCCCGGGAGGCCGCGGACACGCACCGCGTGCTGATCTGCAACGCCGACGAGGGCGATCCCGGCGCCTTCATGGACCGCAACATCATCGAGGGCGACCCCTTCGCGGTCATCGAGGGCATGACCCTGGCGGCCTGGGCCATCGGCGCCTGCGAAGGCTTCGTGTATGTGCGGGACGAGTACCCCCAGGCGGTGCGGCGACTGGAGGAGGCCGTGACCCAGGCTCGCGCCGCGGGCTACCTGGGGGCCGACGTGCTCGGGTCCGGCTGGAGCTTCGACATCTCCCTGCGGCGGGGCGCCGGCGCCTTCGTGTGCGGCGAAGAGACCGCGCTCATCGCGTCCCTGGAGGGCCGCCGCGGCGTGCCCCGGCGTCGGCCGCCGTTCCCGGTGCAGAGCGGTCTGCACGGCCACCCCACCTGCATCAACAACGTCGAGACCCTGGCCAACGTGGCCGTCATCGCCGAACAGGGGGCGTCTGCCTTCGCGGCCCGGGGCACCGGGAGCAGCAGCGGCACGAAGGTGTTCTCGCTGGCCGGCGACGTGGTGCGCACGGGCATGGTCGAGGTGCCCATGGGCATCACCCTGGGGGACCTGGTGGGCCGGATCGGCGGGGGCAGCCCCAGCGGCCGCCCCATCAAGGCCGTGCAGATCGGCGGGCCCTCGGGGGGCTGTATCCCCGCCAGCCAGTTCGACGTGAAGGTGGACTACGAGTCGCTGCGGCAGGTCGGCGCGATCATGGGCAGCGGCGGGCTCGTGGTGCTGGACGCGGGCGCGTGCATGGTGGACATCGCCCGGTACTTCCTGGCCTTCACCCAGGAGGAGTCGTGCGGCAAGTGCACCTTCTGCCGGGTGGGCACGAAGCGCATGCTCGAGATCCTGGAGCGGATCTGCGGCGGCCGCGGCCGCGCGGGGGATCTGGAGCTGCTGGAGCGTCTGTCCCAGCAGGTCACCGCCAACTCGCTGTGCGGCCTGGGCAAGTCCGCGCCAAACCCCGTGCTGAGCACGCTGCGCTGGTTCCGGGAGGAGTACGAGGCCCACATCGACCGCCGCTGCTGCCCCGCAGGCAAGTGCAAGGAGCTGGTGTCCTTCTCCATCGATCCGCTGCGCTGCGACGGCTGCACCATGTGCGCGGACCAGTGCGTGGCGGAGGCGATCCGCACCAAGGGAGGCATGATCCACCTGGAGATCCTCGACGATCCCTGCACCCGCTGCGGCGGCTGCTTCACCGTCTGTCGCTTCGGCGCGGTGTCGGTCCGATGAGCACCGGGCACGACGCGGGCGTGTGGATGCTCCTGGATGGCCTGCAGGTGCGCGCCGAGCCCGGCACGACGCTGCTGGACCTGGCGCGCAGCCACGGCGTGCGGATCCCCACCTTGTGTCACGACCCGCGGCTGGAGCCCGAGGCGTCCTGCTGGCTCTGCGTCGTGCAGGTGCGGCAGGAGGGGGACCCGTGGCGCAACGAGCCGGCGTGCGACACGAAGGTGGCCGACGGCCTGCAGGTGCGCACCCGCTCGCCGGAGGTGGTGGAGACGCGCCGCTGGGCCATCGAGCTGCTCCTGTCGGACCACTTCGCCGACTGCGTGGCCCCTTGCGCCAACCGCTGCCCCGCGGACGTGGACATCCCCCGGTACGTGCGCGCGGTGGCCGAGGGGCGCTACGACGACGCGGTGGAGGTGATCCGCGAGACGAACCCGCTGCCGTCGGTGTGCGGCCGGGTGTGCCCCCACACCTGCGAGCTGTCCTGCGACCGGGGCGTGGTGGACGAGCCCATCGCCATCAACCAGCTCAAGCGCCTCGCCACGGACCTCGCGTCCCCCGCGCCCGGCCCCGGCGCGCCGACCTCGGGGTACCGGGTGGCGGTGGTGGGCGGCGGCCCCGCGGGCCTGTCCGCGGCGTGGTTCCTGAACCGGCAGGGCCACGACGTCACGGTGTTCGACGCGCGTCGAGAGCCCGGCGGCATGCTGCGCTACGGGATCCCGGACTACCGGCTGCCGTCCGAGGTGCTGGAGCGGGACCTGGACGTGCTGCGGCAGGCCGGGGTCCGGTTCGAGGGCGAGCGCCGGCTGGGCCGCGACCTGTCGGTGAGCGGGCTGCTGCAGGATGGCCACGCGGCGGTGTTCCTGGCCCTCGGGGCGTGGCGCGGGCGCACTCTGGGGGTGCCCGGGGAGGACGCCGACGGCGTGTTCGGAGGCGTCCCCTTCCTGGTGCAGGTGGCCGAAGGGGAGCTGACGTCCCTGACCGGCGCGGCGGTGATCGTGGGGGGCGGAAACACGGCGGTGGACGCAGCGCGCACGGCGGTGCGGCTCGGGGCGTCGCCGGTGACGCTGGTGTATCGCCGGGACCGGCCGCAGATGCCCGCCTTCGCCCACGAGGTGGACGACGCGGTGGCCGAGGGCGTGGTGCTGCAGTGCCTGTGCTCGCCGAGCGAGGTGGTGGTCACCGACGGGCGCGTGACGGGCCTGGCGGTGCAGCCCATGAAGCTCGGGCCCCGGGGGGCGGACGGCCGACCGAAGCCCGTGCCCACCGGCTCCGCCCCGGTGGTCGTGCCCTGCGACCTGCTGATCACGGCCATCGGCGAGGTGCCGGACGCGGGCCCGCTCCAGGCCGAGCACATGAGCGTGGTGACGGACGCGCGCACCCAGGCCCTGGCGATGCCGGGGGTGTTCGCGGGGGGCGACTTCATCACCGGACCAAGCACCGCCATCGAGGCCATCGCGGCAGGCCGTCGCGCCGCCGGCTCCATCGATGCGTGGCTGCGCACGGGCACCGCGGGGGGCCCGCCGCCCCTGGTGGTGAGCCGGCGCTCGGCCCTGGGGACGGTGGATCCGTCGCTGTTCCCGGGGGTGGCCCACGCCCCCCGCTCGGTGGCGCCGGCGCGGCCGGCACAGGGGCGCGCGGCGGACTTCGCCGAGGTGGACGGGGCGATCTCGGAGCCCGTGGCCCACGACGAAGCGCTGCGCTGCCTGCAGTGCGGGTGCGACGCGTTCGACGAATGCACGCTGCGCGAGCTGATGGACGAGTACCAGGTGGAGCCGGCGCGGCTCGCGGGCCACGCCCACCACTACGAGGTCACGCAGCTGCGCCCGGGGATCACCCTGGACATGAACAAGTGCATTCGATGCAACCGGTGCGTGCGGGTGTGCGATCAACTCGCGGGCGCCTCGGTCATCGATTTCTCGGGTCGCGGCTTCGACATCGACCTGGTGTTCGCGGCGGTCGATGACGCGACCATGAGCCGCTGCGACGACTGCCTGGGCACGCACGCCTACTGCGTGGACAGCTGCCCCACGGGCGCCCTGATGCTGCCCGAGATCATCCCCCTGGGGCGCCGGGGCTGACGTGGCGCACACCATCAACGCCCTGTGCGACGGGTGCAGCGCCTGCGCGGGCCAGTGCCCGACGAACGCCATCTTCGGGCGCTTCAAGGAGCGCTTCACGATCGACGAGCGGCTGTGCATCGACTGCGGCGTGTGCGGCTGGATCTGCCCCATCGACGCGGTGCTGGACGCGGCCGGCGCCGTGGTGCCGCACCTGCCCCGGGACGAGCGACCCCGCCCCCTCATCGATCCCCAGGCGTGCAACGGCTGCCGCATGTGCGTGGACGTGTGCTCGGTGAACGCGCTCGCCCTGGTGGGGCCGATCTACCGGGGGATCGCGGTGCTCTCGGCGCCGCTGGCGTGCGTGGCGTGCAGCGACTGCGTGACGGTGTGCATCAAGAAGGCGGTGTCGATGGGCCCGCTGGATCTGCGAACCTACGAGCCGGCCGAGCACACCGTGCGGCTCAAGGAATACCTCGACGCGTGCTCTGGGTAGGCGGGGGTGGAGGTCGAGGCCGGCCCGCTACGGCTTCAGCGCCACGATCCGCCAGTTGAGGTCCGCGATCTTCGCCTTCTCGGCGCTCGTCCACGCCTCGCCGCCCGTCTGGAGGAGCTCCAGCGTCTCCTCGACCCAGGTTGGCATCAGCCGGATCGCTTGCAGCGTCCGGATCGCCCGTCGCGCCATGAGGATCAGGTCCCGCTTCTGCTCGCACAGCGGCCACGCCTCGCTCTTGGACGGCCCGGACACGAGGATCGAGAAGCCTGCCCGCTCCAGCGCCGCGCACACATCGGCCGGGTACATCGAGTGCGTCGCCGCGAGGGTCGGCAGGAACAGCTTGTGGAGCGCGACGTGCTCGGGGTCGTCCCAGTCGAAGTGCGGCGTGAGCAGGTACTCCGAGCAGGCGTAGCGCGCACCGGGCTTGAGCACCCGGAACATCTCCCTGGCGTGGGCGTCGAGTTCGTCCTTCTTGAAGAAGGGCCAGACGGCCTGGAACGAGAAGCAGCCGTCGAACACCTCCCGTGCGTACGCGAGCGGGTCGTGGTGGTTGCCCACCTCGAAGTCCAGCCGGTCGGTCATCCCGCACTGGGCAGCCCAGTCCCGGGCGCTCTCGATCTGGTTCGGGTCGATGTTGTAGCCCGAGACCCGACCGCCCGTGAGCGTGGCGAAGTGGTAGGAGATCCGCCCCCGTCCGCAGCCCATGTCGAGCAGGTGGGACCCGGCCGGATCCGCCAGCGAGAGCTCCTCGAGCACCGCCTGCTCACACAGCAGCTGGTTGCCGTACAGGCCCTGCCGCTCGTCGAACTGGGGCGGGATGTAGAGCTTCTCGAGATCGAAGATCGACAGCAGGTTGTTCAGGACCTTGTAGTAGGCCGCGACCGCCTTCGTCTCGTCCTCCGTGCTCGTCTGTTCGCCGTCCTGCATGCGCTGGAAGAACCGGTACGCGTCGATGCACGCCTGCTTGTCGTCGGGCGGCAGCCGCGCGAGGCGCGCCAGGCCCTGGGCGGCGGTCTTGATCCGGTACCACTTCATGGGAGCTGTCCTTTGGACGAGTCGAGGGCGGACCATGGCACGGCGCCGGCATTTGACGCTCACCCGGGGAGCAGGGGCTGGGCGGCGGCGGGGGCCTCAGAGCCGGGGGGCAGCAGGGGTGGGAAGCCCACGTCGGTCACAGCTGTGTAGCGCTCCACCTCCGCCCACAGGACGGGCCAGAGCGCCTCGAGCACGGCCGCGTGCTCCGCGGAGCCGCGGAGGTCGAAGCGCTCCTCGGGGTCGGCCTCGTGGTCGTAGAGCTCCAGCTTCCCGTTGACTTCGTAGATCAGGGTCCACTGCCCGCGCTGAAGGACGACGGAGGCGCTGGGCCCCTTGTCGGCGAGGGGATAGCTGAAGACGGCGCGGTCCGGCGCTCCGGCCCCGAGCGGGACGCCGGTCGCCCGGTCCCACCAGTCGGACCACCCCGCGCCCGGCTCCAGGTCGAGCAGCTGCACGATCGTCGGCAGGACGTCGATCGCGGACACCACCTCGGGGATCACCTTCGGCTGGAGCCCCTCGGCCCACACGACGAACGCGGTGCGGCGCTCGGTGTGATAGGGCGAGGCGTCGTGCCCCCACACGCGCTGCAGGGTCCGTTCGGCGAGCGCGTCGTCGTAGATGGCGCGGATCTCGCCCGTGCTCTCGCCGTGGTCGCTGACCAGGACGACCGCGGTGTCTTCGAGCAGGCCGTCGGCGCGGGCCGCGGCGAAGAACGCGTCGAACCGCCACATCCACCCGTACAGCTCCGCCTCGTAGTACCGACGCATCCAGGCGGTGAACACCTCCCGGCCCGCGTCGTCCAGGGAGGCCATGGCGTCGGAGATCACCAACCCCGTGCCGTACACGCCGGGGCCGTTCACGACGAAGCGCTCGGGGGTCGCGTCAGGGATCGGGAACGGAGGGAGGTCGTCCGTACCGCCGACCGCGGCGAGATCCTCGGGGTCCGGCGAGATCTCCAGGTGCGTGTCCATCAGCCAGCAGGTCTGGAACCAGCCCCCAGCAGGGCGATCCGCCCGGTTCGCCTCGAGCTGCGCGCGGCACTGGCCGAAGACCCACGCCGCGGATCCGCTGTCGTTCTGCGTGGCCCACCCGTGGTCCCCAAGCACCTCTTCGGTGTGGGTCTGGGTGAAGCCCCCGAAGAGCTGGTGCCACAAGGCGTTGGTGAACACGCCCCGCAGCAACAGCCCCGAGTCGGCCAGGAACCCGCCGCCCCACTCGGGCTCGGCGAGGGCTTCGGCGCCCCGCCCCATGTCCAGGCCCAGGCCGTTGGGGCCATCGAACGAGAGCGCTCCGGAGGGGGCTAGGCCCTCGTCGACGGGGTGCCGCCCGGTCAGCAGCGCCTCCGTGGCGGGGACGGTCCAGGTCCCGCTGGCGCTCGCGTTGGGGGCGAAGACGCTCTCGGACACGAAGGCGTCGAAGCCGGGAGTCGAGATCCGGCCGCCCCAGGGGCCCGCGTAGTGCACCGCGAAGGTGTCCACGAGGATGAAGAGCACGTTCTTGGACGGGCCGTCCGACAGGTCCGAGGCTGGCTCTGCGGTGTCGGGCTCGGACACGCACGCGGGCTGGCCGGCGGCGCCGAGGAGCAAGGTGATCGCGATCACCGCATGGGTCTGGTGCCTGCGTGGCATGACGTTCCTTCACGAACCCCTCCAACCTGCAACGTCCGGAGACGCGCCGGCGGGGAAACGTGGCTCGAATCGCCGGTGAAGGGCGCCGGCGTCGCAGATCGGGGCCGCAGGGACCGGGATGTTCTCCCCCAATGAAGAACTACCCCGACGTCGATGCCTGGCTGGCGGCGACCGAGCGCTGGCACCGCGGTGGAGGAGCAGGAGACGCCGCTTCCCCCCCGGGACGAGCTGGTGCTGGCGGCCGAGCTGCAGGAGCGGCTCGACGCCGATCCGGCGTTCCGGGCTGCGCTCGAAGCGCTGACCCCGGGGCGCCAGCGGGCGTACCACCTGAACATCTCGGGGGCCAAGAGGTCCCGGACCCGCATGGAGCGGGTGGAGAAGCACCGGCCGCGGATCCTGGCCGGGAAGGGACTCGCGGACCGCTGAGCCGCTGATCGGATCCGGCGCTTGAAGGGATTCGGAAGGGTCCCCCAGCGGTGGATGCTCCCTATCCTCTCCGACGAAGACCACTTCTGTCTCGGAGACGCCATGCACCTCGACCGCACCTTCCTCCTCTGCCTCGCGGCGCTGCTCGCGCTCCCCCTGGCCGGCTGCCCGTCAGGCGACGACGACGACAGCTCGGGCGACGACGACGACAGCGCGGACGACGACGACAGTGTCGGCGACGACGACGACAGCACGGGCGACGACGACGACAGCGTCGACAACGACGTCGACGGCGACGGCTGGGACGCGGACGCAGACTGCGACGACAACAACGCAGCCATCCACCCCGATCAGCCCGAGTCCTGCTGGAACGGCGTGGATGACAACTGCGACGGACTCAGTGACCAGGCCCAGGCCGGGTCCTGGTACTACGCCTCGAACAGCGACAAGCAGAGCTTCGGGACGACGGCGGCCTCGTGGTCCCTCAGCTCGGACTTCACCGTGGAGCTCTGGATGCGGCGGGTGGGCGCTCCAGGCCAAGAGGTCCGCATCCTGCGCACCCTGGGCGGCGGGCAGACCTCGGACGCTCGGCTGGTCGTCGATCTCTTCACTGACGACCGGGTCGAGCTCGAGGTGGTCGGGGCGGGAAACACCGGGGGCCACGGCACCACGGCGACCGACGGCACGCTGAACAACGGGTCGTGGCACCACGTCGCCTTCGTGTTCACCCGCTCCACGAACACGGGGATCGCCTATGTCGATGGCATCCAGAGCGCGACGTGGAACCCTGCGAGCTCCTTCGCCACCCAGCCGCTCGAGATCCTGTCGCTGGTGCAGCTGGGCGAGAACTCCCCGATGAGCCAGAACGCCGACTTCGACGACGTGCGGATCTGGCAGGTGGGCCGCACCGCGGCCGAGGTCGCGGCCGACGCCTGCAACCCGATCGACTCCGAGACCTCGGGTCTGCTCGTCAACCTGACCTTCGAGGAGTCCTTCGAGGCGCCGGACGACGGCCCCTTCGCCCTCATGTGGACGAACATCGGCCAGAAGGCGATCCTGTACGCGGCCCGCCAGCCTCACCCCTGGTAGCGGGCCGCGGGCCCGGCCCTACTCGCCGTGCACGTCGTAGGGCAGGGGGCGCTCGGTCACCGACGACGGGCGAGGGGACTGGTACTCCGGCCCGAGGCCATAGGCGTCGGGGCTGAGGTAGTAACCGACCTCGCTGGGCTCCTTGTCCTCATCGAGGGGGATCGGGTGCATGAGCGCCCACGGGTCCTGCCGGATGCCCGTCACCTGCCAGGACACCTTCAGGTCCGGCTCGCCTTCGATCATGAACATGTTGTCCTGGACCTCAGCCCCGATCCAGACGGGGCCGGGGCCGCCGATGGCCGTCAGCTGGTATCGGAAGTCCCGGTTCAGGGTCTCGAACCACTCGGGCAGGTCGATCCAGGCGCGCCCCTGTCGGTCGAGGACCACGTTGCCGTTGTAGATGTTCATCATGTCGGGCGACTCGACGAACGAATGACTCAGGGTCTTGTGGGCAGGGTCGAGGGGGTGGTCGATCTTGAAGGAGCCGCCGCTCTTGGACAGCGTGCCCAGGATCTGCGCATCGCCGAAGGAGATCAGCGCGGCGGTGCCTCCCTGTCCTTCGAGACCGCGGCCGTTTGCCGAGTACCCCGCCACGCCCGAGCCGGTGCCATTGGTGGACCCGACGACGCCGATGCCCGCGAACGTCGTGGCCAGGTTGGTGCCTCGGAGGCCAGCCGAGAAGGAACCGCCTGACGGATTCGATGCCACTCCGTGCAACCCGGAGACGCCCGACGTGGTGCCGCCGGTCCCGTTGGCGGTGTTCGTCACGGTCACCACCCCGCTCGAGCTGCTGCCCGAGACGGACGTCGGGAACGTCGGTGCGGGCCCCTGGGGACCCGTGGCGCCCTGAGGACCCGTGGCGCCCTGAGAACCCGTGGCGCCCGTGGCGCCCGTGGCTCCAGTCGCGCCATCGCTTCCGGCGGGACCCTGCGCACCGTCGAGCCCGGCGGGACCCTGCGCACCGTCGCTCCCCGCGGGGCCGGTGGGGCCGGTGGGGCCCTCGGGACCCTGGGGGCCCACTGCGCCCTCGGGACCCTGGGGACCCACGGCATCGTCGTCGTCAGCCGATGAGGGACAGGCGGAGCCGAAGCACAAGAGCGCCATCGGGAGGAGGAACTGCAGGGTCTTCAACGGGCTCATGTGGGGACATCCTCTCGCAGGGTGGGTCGGCAGGGCGTGCACGGTCGCGCCCCACGCTCGGGAAAAACCCTACCCTGCTCAGGGCTCGACTGTCCGCCGGTGCCGCAGATGGAGGGCGTACCCGATGGCGAGAGGCAAGCACATCACGAAGCTCGCTCCCGACTCGGCGATGAGATGATCGGGGACGGGGATGATCGCACGCCCCACCACGTGGTGGAGCCCTGGCAGGAGCACCCACACCGGGAACAGCGCGACGACCCCGGTCGCCGCAATGCTCTCGATCGGTGCGTCTGAGACCCAGCGGACTCCCTTGTAGCGGAACACCTCCTTGACCGCCGGCTGTCGCTCCGCCCAGTCGAGGACGCGCCGCGACAGCGGCACCCAGACCCAGCCGATGACGAACGCGAGGCCTGAGACGAACGCGAGGCTGACGGCGCTCCACCCGATGCGAGCCTCCTGCACCCCATCGACCGACGTGCTCTCCGCTCCGCCCCCGAAGGAGTCGGCGGCAGCCTGCTCCAGGGGGACCGAGATCATCGGAACGAGGTGAGGCAGCGCGCGGGCGAGCAAGGCCAGCGCGCCGACGCTGAGGAGCGCTAGCGAGATCAGGACTGCCTTCTTCATGGGGGAATCATGCCTCGCACGATGTGCATCCGCCGCCTCGCGGGCGGTGACTGCCGCGATCAGGCCTTCGAGCTGGCCGACGTGCCCCTGAGGTACGGCCCGGAGCCGCCGGACGAGGGCCGGAGCCCAGTACCGCGCGCGGACCTCCCCGCGGAGCGGGTTGGGCCCCTCGGCGACTCCATCCTGTGGCCCCCGGGCGCCCCCGGACCTAGTGTGCAGGTCGAACCCCGATGGACCGCCGCCTCCCCCTCCTCGCCGCGCTGCTGGCCGCGC
>CALAGR010000335.1 GCA_937891735.1 uncultured Pseudomonadota bacterium
CCCGTGGGCGACCTGCCGCGCCGCGGGCACCGACGCGCTGCGGGCGGAGTCCATGCCTGCGGGGCACGCGCGGCGACCGACGATCATCATCACCGATCAGCCCGTGGCCGTGGATCAGCCCGGCGCGCCCTGCACCCGGGTGTTCGGCGCCGCGCCTGTGGGCAGCGGCGTGGTCGTCGTCAGCGACCGCGAGCTCCGGGGCCGGTGCTCATCGATGCCCCAGGTGGACGCGGTGGCTGCGGTGGCAGCCCACGAGCTGGGCCACGCGCTGGGGTTGTCAGACCGCAGCGAAGAGGTCACCTGCGACGCCCGGGGCTGTCACTGCGATGGCCCGGACTGCTTGATGAACGACGACCGCGGCGGCTGCCCGAAGCCCGGCGAGGCGCTGTGCGCGCGGTGCCGGCGCTGACGGCGCCTCACTGCGCCGAGCAGATGACTCGATTGAGGCATCGGTGAGGGCCGGGCGTTGCTCGCAAGGCGGAGGAGGGAGGCGGGGTGAAGCCCCCGGTGACCGACGACAACGCAGCGAGCAGCGTTCGGAACCAGCGATGTGCCATCAGGGCATCTGCTCGTCGCAGTCAGCGCGTGACGGGGGCCGGTCGGCTCGACACGCGCCCCGTCGTGTCCGACAGCATGGTGGCCAGATCCACGAACCACTCGTCCAGGGAGCGGCCCGCGAACGTGTCGTCCTTGTCCTGGATCCGCAGCTTGCGTCCGTCGGTCATGTGCATCCAGAGGCTGCCGCCCAGGCCCGTCCCCCAGCGCTCGTCCAGATAGCGCAGCTCGCTGACCTGGTCCCAGGACACGAGCAGGCAGTCGGTCCAGCTCCGGTACGCGAGCAGATCCCGGTCCCAGGCGAGGCCGTGCCACGCGTCGCCGCTGGCGCTCAGGCGGCGGCTGCGGCGGTTGGCGCGGGCGGTGCGGATGAACCGGCTCGTAGCCCAGCCCATCCACGCGGTGACGACCATGACGACGAGCCAGCTGTTCACCGACGTCTGGAGCAGCGCGGGCAGCGCCGCGAGGGCCGCCGCCACGATCAGGATGGGCAGACAGCCGCCCCGGTACTCGCCCCACTCGCGCCCATCGAGCCCCTTCACGAGGAGCTGATCGCGGCGGAAGAACTGGAGCAGCGCGTCCTGGCGGGCGTCGTCGAGCTGATCGAATCGGAGATGGAACTGCACGGCCGGCCACGGTATCAGGCAGGACGGAGGTGCACGCCCACCGGGTCCACAAGCGGCTCATGGCCCCGGGCCGCCGGTCACGGATCGCCGTACAGCAGACGGTAGACCTGCAGGGTGCCCAGCACGCGGCGCACGTAGCGGCGGGTCTCGGAGTAGCTGATGTCTTCGGCCCAGCGATCCGCCTCCACCGGCGGGGGCTGTTCGGCGAGCCAGCGCCGCACCGCGTCGGCCCCTCCGTTGTAGGCGGCGATGACCAGCGGCAGCTGCGGCTGCACGCCGGTGTCGCCCAGGGACCGGGTCAGGGCCGCCAGCTCGGCGAGGCCGTACTCGACGTTGACCGCAGGGTCGTACAGCGTCTCGGGATCGAACACGGTGTCGGGGTGCAGGGCCACCGCCTGGGCCGTGGCCAGGTCCGGCATGAGCTGCATGAGCCCGCGGGCCCCGGCCGAGGAGGTGATCTGCGGCTGCCAGGCGCTCTCGGCCTGCATGATGGCGAAGGGCAGGTGCCTCGCCACGCCCTCGCCGAACGCGTCCACCTGGCCCGCCTGGGGTCGAGGCCAGCAGATGCGCAGCGCGGCCGGGTCCCCCAACGCCTCCGGAGCGCCGCACCAGGGCAGGGCCAGCTGCACCGCCTCGGCCCACAAGCCCGACTCCGCGAGACGCGCGCCCAGGAGCAGGCTCGCCTCACGACCCGCGCTCCGGGCGCGGCTCTTCAGCTGTCTGAACTCCGCGGCGGCCCAGTCGGGCACGCCCGCCGCCAGCAACGCGAGCCCCCGGACCAGCGCCGGATCCTCGAGGAGCCCCCCCGAGACCGCCCCGCTCGGCGGCACCGACGGCGCCGCAAAGGTGCGGCCAAGGCGCCCCGACGCCCACCAGGCGTACGAGGTGGCCCCGTAGGTGGACAGCACGGCTTCGTACCCCGCGCGCTCGGTGGCGGCGTCGCCCCGCAGGCCCGCGATGCGCGCCGTCCAGTACGCCGCTCCGGCCGCCAGGGAGCTGTCGGGGTGCGCGGCGACCAGCGCTTCGAGGGTCGCCTGCGCCTGGTCCAGCCGGTCGAGCTTCAGCAGCGACCAGCCCATGAACCAGCGAGCCTCGACCGCGTGCGTCGAGTCCGGCACCCGGTCCAGATGCGCGGCGAACGCGGCGAGGCCCGCTTCGAGCTCACCGGAGTCGTACAGCAGGTAGCCCAGCTTGAAGCTGGCGTCGTCGGCGGCCTTCCCGCCCCGCCCGTCCGCGAGGTCTGCGTAGACCCGGGCGGCTCCGTCGTAGTCACCCAGGCGCGACCGGGCCAGGGCGTAGTCGAAGCGATCCACCTCGGTCGCCGCCTGAAGCTGCGGGAACATCTCGATGGCCTCGGCGTACGTGCGCGCAGCGAAGCGGGCCCGGAACAGGGTCTGGCGGTTCGCCTCCGTGTCCCCCTGCAGGCGGGCCAGGAGCAACGCCAGCGCGTCGCCGTGCCGGTTGATGGCGCCGAACGCGGCGGCCCGCTCCAGCACCAGCGTCTGCTCGTCCGTGGCGAAGGCCGCGTCGTGGGTCCTCAGGAGTTCTTCGACCGCGTCCGCGCGCGCCGACAGCGGGTGCTGCGTCCACAGCTTCCTCCACACGGGCACCGCGGCTTCGGGCTGACCGCGGCGAACCGCGCCCTCTGCGAGCCACCAGCGCATCTCCGCGGGATCCCCGTCGCAGGCGGCGCTCCGCGCGCCGGACGCCTCGGCACCCCACGCCTGCAGCCCCTCGGTGAGGGCGGCGCGACCCGCGTCCAGCGCCCCGCTGAGCACGTGAGCCTGACCCAGGAGCAACAGGCGTCGTCGCGCGGCCGGCCCGGCGGGCAGCCCCTTGACCGAGTCGAGCGCGACGAGCGCATCCGGGAGCCGCCCCTCGGTCAACGCGATCTCGCCCCGGGCGAGCGCGTCGTAGGGGGCAGGCAGCCGCGCGGGATCCCCGCAGTCCGCGGCGCGGGCCGGCGTCGCCAGCAGACCTGGCAGGACGAGGAACAGGAGGGCACACAGGAGGCGGTGGATGGTCATTGCCTGCATGAACACCCGGGAAGGGGAGCCGAGACCGCTCAGGGAGCTTTGCCCTCCGCGTCGCCAGCGGCTGGAGTGGCCGCCGCGCCCCGCCGCAGCACCGACACCTGCCCCTGCCGCGCGTAGTCCGTCGCCTCGCCGAGGACGCGGGCAGCCTCCTGGGGGGCATGGAACCCCATGCTGTTCTCGGCCGCGATGAAGTCGAGCCGCCACTGCGCCTTGCGCTGCAGGGCCAGCGCGGGCGCCAGCTCCGCGTCGCTCGCCCCCTCCGCCTTCGCCTGCACGATGGTGTCGATGAGGTCAACGATGGCGACGCCGCCCCGCTGGAGCAGCTCGTAGTTGCGCGACTGGATCTGGTCGACGCGCGCCAGGAGCTCCGCCTCGCTGGTCCGGTGGCAGGTCTGGCAGGCCCGATTCACGTTGAGGAGCGGGCTGCGGACCCAGTGGTCGGAGATCTTGCTCGCACCTTCCCGCATGTACGGCATGTGGCAGTCCGCGCAGGCCACGCCGCTGCGCGCGTGGATCCCCTGGCTCCACAGCTCGAACTCCGGGTGCTGCGCCTTGAGGACCGGCGCGCGCGTCTCCTTGTGGGCGAAGTCGGAGAACGCGGTGCCGTCCGGGAAGGTGGTGGCGTCCCAGAACGCTTCGGTCTGATCCGCCGTCAGCCCCTGGCCCCAGGGAAAGGTCAGCGGCATCTTGCTGGAGCAGTAGTACTCGACGTGGCACTGCCCGCAGACGAAGGAGCGCATCTCGTTGCGCGTGGCGTCCTCGTTCGGCTGGTAGGGCGCCTTGCGGTCGCCCTGCCGCCACTGCTCGATGGACGGCATCGCCGGCACGGGCGCGTCGGACTCGGCGAGCGCGCGGATCCCGTTGATGAAGCCGGGGCGAGTCACTCGCAGGCCCATCGACTTCGGATCGTGGCAGTCCACGCACGAGACAGGGTGGGCCTTGTCCATGGCGTGCAGCTTCTCGTTCAGCTCCTGGTAGCTGAACGTGTAGGACTTCGCGAAGCCCGCCATGGCGTCGCCGTCGCCGAGCTCGCGGTACAGCGGCATGACCGCGGCGTGGCAGTGCAGGCAGGAGCCGGACTGGGGCTTGGTCAAGCGCTCGGTCTGCTCCTGATCGTCGAGCATGTGCGCGTGACCGCGCCGATCCCGATAGTCGATGGAGAAGGCGTAGCCGAGGAACATGCGGCGGAGCCACGGATCTCGATCGATCTTCTCGTCGGGCAGGGCCTCGCTGCCGCCGTGCCCCCCGAAGCGGGTCGATGTGCGGAGCGCGGTCTTCTTGTAGCCGTCGTACTGGGCGGGCCAGTTCTGCCCCCACAGGGCGGCGTCGACGTCGTCCTCACCGACGTCCACCACACGCAGGTAGGGGGCGCGCTGCTCCGCCTTGCGCTCGGAGATGTTGACGAGCAGGACGGCGGCCCCTGCGGCTGCGGCGGCTACGACAGCGGTCAGCAGGCCGTATGCGGCGCGGGACTGGAACCAGGAAGGGGTCTCGGTCATGGGGTTCCCGGGGGAGGGGGTGGGGCGGCGCGACCTTCGATTTCGTCGTCGCGCAGCGGGCCGCCGATGACGAAGCGGGGGCCGTGCCCGACGGTGCTGTGGCAGTGCAGGCAATCGGCGTCGCGCCCGTGGGCCGACTCAGCCATCTCCGCCACCAGGGGCTCATGGCAGCGCACGCAGTTGGCTTGCAGGATCTCCAGGCCCACGGGCCCGACCTGCAGCGGCTCGCGGAAGCCACCGGTGGTGAAGAGCCGGCTGTGGCGCCAGCCGTTCTCGGCCTTGGCGAGGTACTTCGGCACGAAGGACTCGGGCAGGTGGCAGTCCACGCAGACTGCGCTCGTATGGTGGCTCGCCTTCTGCCAGCCGTCGAACTCGGGCTGCATGACGTGGCAGTTCACGCAGGCGCGCGGATCCGCCGAGAGGTAGGACAGGCCCTCTGCGTAGCGGAAGGTGTACCCGCCGACACCCGCGAGCACCCCGAGCGCGAGGGACAGAACCAGCGCCCCCCGCGGCAGACGGCGGCGCGCTCGACCTGGGGCTGAGGGCGGCTGCGGCACGATGGTCCTCTCCGCGTCGGAGCAGTCCGACTGGCGACGGAGAGTGCCTGTTTCGCCGAGCCCCCGCGCTGACCGACGCCACTTTCCGGCGGGTCAGCCCGCCGGCCCGCTCAGGTCTCGAAGCGGATCTCCCGGCTCATCAGCCCCGCGAGGGCCTGGATCATCGGCGTGCCGTCCAGCACCGCGCCCACCGCACGGGTGATCGGCATGTCCACCCGCTCCTGCTCACCCAGGGCGATCAGGGTGCGCACCCGGGCCTCGGCCTCGCCGTACCCGCAGCGCTCCCCACGAGCCAGCCGACGCCCCGCCTGCATCACGGGGTCGTCCTCGTCGTGCGTCGTGACCAGCCAGTCGCCGATCCCGCTGAGGCCCGCCACGGTCTCGTGCCTTCCCCCGAGCGCATCGGCCAGGCGGCCCGCCTCGGCGAGCCCCCGGGTCAGCAGGAACGCCAGGGTCGGCCCCCCGAGGCCCGCCTCCTTCAACATGCCCGCCGCGAGCCCCATGGGGGTGCGCATGGCGCCGCCGATCTCGACGCCGGTCAGGTCCGTGGACTGGTACACGCGCAGCGACGGGCCCCGCAGCACCTCGGACGCCTCGATGGCCAGGGCCTCGAACCGGCTGCCCACCACCGCCGCCATCTCGTCGCCGCGCCACAGCTCGGCGGGCGCCACGGGCCCGGCCAGCATGCCGGTCTGCAGACAGCACGTCTCCTGGGCGATGACGGTGCTGACGGCCAGGCCGCCGGGCTCCAGCCCCTTGACGGTGTGCACCACCCGGTGGTCCGGACGCACCCACCGCGCCGCGGCCTTCACGACGGCGCGGGCGTGGGCCGGCGGCACGGCCAGGAACACCAGCCCGGCCTGCAGGGCCTCCTCCGGCGTGTCCACGATGGTCACGTTCGCGGGCAGCTCGATGGCGGTGTTGGGCGGCTTGCGCGTGTCCCGCAGGACCGCGCGCTTGGTCTCGTTGGAGGACCACAGCGACACCGGCCGCCCCTCCTTGGCGATCAGCCACGCCACGGTCGCCCCCCAGGGCCCGGCCCCGATGACGCTGACGCTCATGACTCCTCCGAGGGCCCGCGCGACGGCAGGGGCTCCGGCAGGTCGAAGCCCACCAGGCGGTTGGCGTAGTACAGCGCGAGCTTCGGATCTTCGAGCACCACGGTGCCGTCGCCTGCGTCGCGAATGGGTGGGGTGCTGTGCACCATGCCGAGCTGGTGGATCGCGGCGTGCCGCAGATCCTTGGCGGTCCCCACCGCCAGGGGCCTGCTGAGCTGCACCTCGCCCGCGTCCCGCAGCGCCCGGAGCGCCGTGAGAAGGTGGTCGAGCTCGGCGTCCACCTCCAGGGTCGAGAAGGTGCGGTCCTCGGGGCCGAGCAGCAGCCGCCGGTACTCGTCCAACCCGGGGCGCGCCCGCTCCAGCCGACGCTGGATGGCGGCGCAGAAGACGTTGGTCGCGAACAGGACGGTGTTGCGGAAGAACGCGGCGGAGATCTGCTCCGCCAGGCGCTCGGTGTAGACCCGGTCCCGCTGCTCGTCCAGGACCACGGCGCCGTCGCGCGTCACGTAGCCCGCCGGATCGAAGGGCCGCCCGTGGGGATCGAGGGAGTCGCCGTTGGCGTCCACGAAGTTGCCGAACGGATCCAGCGGCCGACCGAACCGCACCTCCACCGAGCTGTCCATCGCCGCCATCTTGCGGACGAAGCCCAGCACCTTGTCGGGCCGGCTGAACTCGTCGTCCGTGATGATGTAGCGCGCCTTGCCCTCGTCCGCGAGGTGGTCCTCGATGAGGGTCTCCGCCTCGAGCACGAGGCGGTAGTTGATGGTGCAGGGCACGAAGAACACCCGGGGCAGCTCGCGCCCCTGGGCGAGGTTCTGCTGGTACGCCGCGAGCCCCGTGCCCATCAGGCCCTTCTTGAGCTTCGCCTCGATCCTGCCGGATCGCGACCGGGTGCCGCCGGGGAAGAAGAGCGAGTGCCAGCGCCGCTCGATGCAGTACTGGCTGTACTCCTTGAGGCACTCCTTGTAGAGCCCGTGCTTCTTCGCGCGGTCCACCCGGTAGGCCCCCAGGTGGTCCATGAAGTAGGACAGCAACCAGTTGCTGAACAGGTTGATGCCGGCGCCGTAGATCATCGGCGGCAGGTTGTTGGCGTGCAGCGCGAAGCCGATGACGGGGCTGTCCATGTTCGACAGGTGGGTCGGCACGAGCACGACGGTGCCGCGCTCCACGAGCCGGTCGAACGTCGTGATCTCGCCGCTGCTGACGATGCGGTCGGACAGGGTCAGGCCCTTCATGCCCTGCTGGAGCAGCTCCCAGGGCTTCTGGCGCTTGAGCAGCAGCGCGAGGCCCTTGGGCAGCATCCGCGTGGCGGAGCTGTAGGTGCTCTCGTCGAAGTGTCCGTGGATCTCGTGCGCGTAGTGCTCGACGATGCGCCGGAGCAGCTGCTCCAGCTCCCGCCGTGAGGCCCGGGCCAGCTGCCGCCGCACGTCCCGGAGCATGGCCAGGTAGGCCTTCTCCCCCGAGTCCGTGCTGTTGCGGAGGCGCTTCTCCTCCATGAACACGGTCTCGTTGAGGAGGATGTCGAGCTCACCGTGGGCGAGCCGCGAGGACACCCGGTGGGTGATGGCGCCGATCACCTCGGCTTCGTCGATGCGCTCCCGCGCGATGCCTTCTCGTCTCAGCATGGGGCGAGGGTACACGCACACCGCCCCCTGCATCCTGGGGCCCCTCCCTTCTGCGGACCCCCGCTGTGGCACCCTCGGGGCGTGGACACACCCGACCAGCTCGCGGTCATCGACCTCGGCTCCAACTCCTTCCAGATGGTGGTGGCCCGGTCGGATCAGGGGCTGCTGCACATCGTGGACCGCCTGCGGGAGCCCGTCGCCCTCGCCCGGGGGCTGGACGCCGACAACAACCTGGACGCCGCCACCTGCGAGGTCGGGCTGCAGTGCCTGTCCCGGATGGGGGAGCGGCTCCGGGAGATCCCCTCGGCGGCGGTCCGCGCGGTGGGCACCAACACGCTGCGCCGGGCGCGCAACGCGCGGCCCTTCCTGCAGGACGCGGAGGTCGCGCTGGGCCACCCCATCGAGCTGATCTCCGGCAAGGAGGAGGCGCGCCTGATCTACCAGGGCGTGATCCACAACATGCCCGAGTTCCCCCGGCGGCGGCTCGTAGTGGACGTCGGCGGCGGATCCACCGAGCTGATCCTGGGCCACGGCTCCCAGCCCATCGAGCGGGACTCGATCCAGATCGGGCACCTGCGCTGGGCGATGAAGTTCTTCGACGGCAAGGCCACCCCCAAGGCGTTTCGCAAGGCCGAGACCCGGGCCCGCCTGGAGCTCGGCGGCCTCAAGCGCCGGTACCGCGCGCTGGGCTGGGAGATCGCCGTGGGCAGCTCCGGCACGTCCCGCGCCATCGACGCCATCGTGGCCGCCGCGGGCTGGGCTGATCGGGGGCTCACCCGGCCGTCCCTGGACCGGCTCACCGAGCTGATCGTCGAGGCCCGCACGCCGGCGGGGCTGGTGGCGCTGAACCTGCCGGGCCTGTCCCCCGACCGGGCCCAGGTGCTGGCCGGCGGCGTGGCGATCCTCAAGGCGGTGTTCGACACGCTGCACATCGACGAGATGACCGCGTCGGCGGGAGCGATGCGGGAGGGCGTGCTGTACGACCTGCTCGGACGGATCCACCACGACGACGCCCGCGACGCCACCATCGACGCCATGCAGCGCCGCTACTCCGTGGACCTGTCCCACGCCGCGCGCATCGAGCGGACCGCCCTGACGCTGTTCCACCAGGTCGCCACCCCCTGGGAGCTGGAGCGCCTGGAGGGCCAGCGCTTCATCAGCTGGGCGGCGCTGCTCCACGAGATCGGGCTGTCGGTCAATCACTCCGGCTACCACCGGCACAGCGCCTACCTCATCAAGAACGGCGACATGGCGGGCTTCTCCCGGGACGACCAGGAGATGCTGAGCGCGATCGTCGCGGGCCACCGGCGCAAGCTCACCAGCGAGCGCCTCGCGCCCTACGTCAGCCCCACGCGCCTGCCCGTGGCCCTGAAGCTCGCCACGATCCTGCGTCTGGCGGCGCGGCTGCATCGGACCCGGAGCGCCCGGCCCCTGCCCGACATCGCCCTGGTGGTGCAGGACCGGGAGCTCGTCCTGACCTTCCCGCCGAGCTGGCTCGACGAGAACCCCCTCAAGGCGGCGGATCTGCTCGACGAGGCCTCGATCCTGCGGGCCGCGGGCATGCAGCTCACGATCCGCTGAAGCCTCGGCTCAGTCCTTCTTCTTCTTCCGCTTGCTGCCCTTGCGCCGCAGATCCGCCAGCCGCCGACCCGGCGGGTTGGCCGACGTGGCGCTGCGCCCGACCTCCGACAGCCGGTCCAGCAGCTGGGTCTGGGCGCGCACGACGGGCTCGTGGGGGCCCGGACGAACGGCCACGTAGCTGCCATCGGAGCGCATCGTCCAGGCCTGGCGGTTGTCCTCGAAGTAGATCGCCAGGCCCTCGGCGAAGGTCCTGGCCCGCAGGTCCGGATCCACCAACGGGAACGCCACCTCCACCCGGCGCCACAGGTTGCGCGGCATCCAGTCGGCGCTGGCGAGGTACAGGCGCGCCTCGCCGCGGCTGTGGAACCAGAAGATCCTGGCGTGCTCCAGGAACCGCCCCACCACGGAGCGCACCGTGATGTTCTCGCTCAGCCCCGGCACCCCGGGCCGCAGGCAACAGATCCCCCGCACGAGCAGATCGATCTGCACCCCCGCCTGCGCCGCTTCGTACAGGGCGCGGATCACGAGGGGCTCGCTCAGGGAGTTCATGGCCGCCACGATCCGGGCCGGGCGCCCCGCGCGGGCCTCCTCGGCCTCCAGATCGATGGCCTCGCGCAGCCGCGTCAGCAGCGTGAACGGCGCCTGGAGCAGCAGCTTCAGCTCCTGCCCGCGCCCCACCGAGGTCAGCTGCATGAACACGGTGTGCACGTCGGCGCAGATCGTCGGGTCCGATGTCAGGTACCCGAAGTCGGTGTAGAGCTTGGCGGTGCGGTGGTGGTAGTTGCCGGTGCCCAGGTGCACATAGCGACGCAGCCGGCCCCCCTCGCGGCGGACCACCAGGAGCATCTTGGCGTGGCACTTGTACCCCACGATGCCGTACACGACGTTGGCGCCGGCGTCCCGGAGCCTCACCGCGCCCTCGATGTTGGCGGCCTCGTCGAAGCGCGCCATCAGCTCCACGACGACGGTCACCTCCTTGCCGTTGCGGGCCGCCTCGGCGAGTTCCTCGATGATCGGAGACTCGCCGCCGGTGCGGTACAGCGTCTGCTTGATGGCCAGCACGTCCGGGTCCCGCGCCGCCGCGTGCAGCAGCTCGATGACGGGGTTGAAGGACTCGAAGGGGTGGTGCAGCAGGATGTCGCGGTCCCGCACGATCTCGAAGATCGATCGCGACGCGTCGCGCCGCAGGGGTGCCCCCGGCGTGAACAGGGGCCACTTCAGGTGCGGCAGGTCCACCGCGTCGATCAGGTGGGCCAGCCGGTGCATGTTGACGGGGCCGCGCACCGTGAAGAGGTCGGCGCGGTCGAGCCCCACCTCCTCCAGGAGCAGGGCCGCCGTCTCCTCGGGGCAGTCGTCTGCGACCTCCACGCGCACGGCCTCGCCGTAGCGGCGCCCGGGCAGCTCGCCCTTGAGCGAGTCCAGCAGATCGACCATCTCCTCTTCATCGACCCACAGGTCGCTGTCCCGGGTGATGCGGAACTGGTGGCACGAGCGCACCCGCATGCCGGGGAACAGGGCGGCCACCTGGGAGTGGATCACCGAGGAGATCAGGACGAAGTCCCCCGGCTGGCCTGCGACGTCGGACGGCAGCTTCAGGATCCGGGGCAGCACCCGCGGCACCTGCAGGATCGCCACCGAGGCGGTCCGACCATAGGCGTCCTTGCCGCTGAACCCGATCACGAAGCACAGGGCCTTGTTGATGATCGACGGGAACGGATGGGCCGGATCCAGCGCCACCGGGGCCAGCAGCGGCGCCACCTGGTTTTCGAAGTAGTCGGCCGTCCACTCGCGCTGCACCTCGCTCCACTCCGAGCGGCGCAGCAGGCGGATCCCCTCGTTGGACAGCGCGGGCAGGAGTTCCTCGTTCAACACCCGGTACTGCTCGTCCACCAGCTCGTGGGCCCGGGTGGAGATGCGGGCCATGACCTCGGTGGGGCTCAGGCCGTCCTGGCCGGTCTTGACCGATCCGGTGGCCAGGCGCTGCTTCACCCCGCCGACCCGGACCTCGAAGAACTCGTCCATGTTCGTCGACGTGATGGTCAGGAACCGCAGCCGCTCCAGGAGCGGCACGTCGGGATCCCGGGCCTGGGCGAGCACCCGGGCGTTGAACTCGATCTGGGCGAGCTCCCGGTTCAGGTACAGCGCGGGGTCGTCGAGATCGAAGGGCGGCGGCGCCTCGGTCACGATCCCCTCGGCGGGCACCGCAGGGTCGGCGTTCGGGTCCATGGGGCGGGAGGATACATACTGTCGGCTGGACCGGAGCCTCCATGAGCAGCTGCCTGATCGGACACACCGGCTTCGTCGGCGGGAACCTCGCCCGCCAGCGGGCATTCGACCGCCGCTACCGGTCGTCCGACATCGGGGCCATCGCGGGGAGCCACCACGACCTGGTGGTGTGCGCGGGGATCTCGGCGGTGAAGTGGAAGGCGAACCAGGACCCGGCGGCCGACGCGGCGGCCATCGAGCCCCTGCGGCGGGCCCTGGAGTCGGTGACGGCGGACCGCTTCGTGCTGATCTCGACCGTGGACGTGTACCCCGAGGTGACCGGCGTGCACGAAGGGGTGGACTGCCATCGCCCCAACCACGCCTACGGGAGCAACCGGCTCGCGTTCGAGGACTTCGTGCGGGAGCGGTTCCACCGGCACCACGTGCTGCGCCTGCCGGGGCTGTACGGCCCGGGCCTCAAGAAGAACGTCCTGTACGACCTGCTGCACGACCACCGCTGCGCCCACATCGACGGCGGCGCGCGCTTTCAGTGGTACGACGTGGGCGATCTGTGGGCCGACGTGCAGCGGGTGATCGCCGCCGATCTGCCCCTGGTGAACCTCGTGCCCGAGCCGGTGGCCACCGACGCCATCGTGGCGGGCCTGTTCGACGACCGCACGCTGGGGCCGCGCTCCGCCACCCCCTGGGCGTACGACGTGCGCACGCAGCACGCCGCGGCGTTCGGCGGCGCCGGCGGCTGGATCGCGGACGCGGACGCGGTGGTGGCGGGGATCCGGCGCTGGGTGCGCGCGGAGCGGGATCCCTCATGCGCCTGAGCGTGTGCAACATCGGGTGGGCCGAGGCGCCGGATGATCCGGCCGTGCTGCAGCTCCTGGCGGAGCGCGGGGTGCAGGGGATCGACGTGGCGCCCACGCGGCTGTGGCCCGGCTGGGAGGGGGCCACGCCGGCGTCCGCGGAGGCCTGGCGGGTG
>CALAGR010000336.1 GCA_937891735.1 uncultured Pseudomonadota bacterium
GGCCGCGGCGTGCCCGACGTGTGCTCCGTCGGCGATCCATCCACGGGGTGCACGATCTACATGGGCTCCGGCACGGTGCCGTCAGCGGGCACCAGCGCGGCGGCGCCGCTGTGGGCGGCGTTCATCGCGTGCGTCAACAGCAAACGCGCCGAGCCCCTGGGATACGTCACTCCAGACCTGTACGACATCTTCAAGAAGCGGGGCACGACGGCGCTGCGGGGGATCACCGAGGGCCACAACGACCTCGACACCGACGACGGCGCCACCTGGGCAGCGGGGCCCGGATGGAACCCCTGCGGCGGGCTGGGCAGCCCGGTCGGTTCCGTGCTGTTCGCGGAGCTCGTCGCGCTGGAGTAGGGAACCGGGGGATCGACAACGGTCAACGCCCCAGAAGGGACGCCAGGTCCGCGGCGACGAGGAAGTACATGCGCCGTCCCCGCTTCCGCTTGATCAGCAGGCCCCTGTCCGTCAGGTCCAGCAGGTCGCTCCTCGCTGTCTGATAGATCACGGCGTGGCTTCCGCGGTGGGACTCGAAGCTGTACTCCGCCATGGGGTGCTTCAGCGCGTGGGAGAGCAGCGCACGCTGCCGGTGGTTGAGCCCCTCCGCTGAGCGCAGCAGGCGCTCCGTCTGGCGTTGTTGCGCGACCTTGCGCTCCAGCCACCTCTCGAGCTCCCGGACCGCGCGCTCCACCGTGTGCAGCTGGTGGAGCAGGAAGTAGGTGGCGTCGCTCCCGTCGGACTCGGTCAGCAGAAACGCCCGCGCGTACTGCCCAGGAGCAGCCTTCAACAGACGGGAGATCGACAGGAACTCGGTGAGCCAGTACCCCTCGTGCAGCATCGACCAGTAGAAGAGGGCGCGTGCGGTGCGGCCGTTCCCATCCTCGAAGGGGTGGTCGTAGGCGAGCCCGAAGTGAAGCAGGATCGCGCGGGCCACGGGGTGCACGAACGGCCCACCGGTGGTCCCGTTGGCGAAGTCACAGAGCAGCTGCAGGCGCCCGGTGAGCTCCCTGGCGGGCGGGGGACCCTCCGTCAGCCGTCGGTGCAGATCGAGCACGAGCTCCGGCGTCAGCGCATCGCTCTGCACCTCGCTGATGCGGCGGATCGCGTCGAAGTTGTTGCTGATCATCCGCTCGCCGTGACTCCGCGGCGCGCGGCCGGAGCGCAGCATCTCCCGCGCCACGCGGCGGGTGGTCGCCGCACCCTCCAGCTGACTGGAGGTGATCGCCTCCTCCATGAGCGACGAGATGATGTAGCGATCCCGGGTGTGCGGATCGGTCACCTGCTCCGGGAAGGCGATCCGCCCCCCAGTGTCACACACCACTACTTCTGTACTCGGACTCACTCAATTGGCACTTCGGCGTGAGCAGAAAAAATAGGTGCCCCGGATCTGGGGGGCCTCCGTTCCTCCAGTGACCGGCCCGCCTTGACCGGCGTGACCCCACCGGAGGACGACCATGACCAGCCAACTGCAGTCCCTTCTTGCCGCCAGCCTCCTTGCCACCCTCCTGCCCGCCACGGCCCTGGAGGCCGGCGGTCTGCCCGCCGACGAGCCCGACGCGCACCGCGGCCCGATCGACCGCATCGTGCAGGGCGAGCTGACCGACGACTTCCCCGCCACCGCCGCCCTCATGGGTGACGGCATGGCCTTCTGCACTGGCACCCTGATCGCCGAGCGCCTCGTCGTGACCGCCGCGCATTGCCTGGAGGACGGCCCCCCGGAGTCGGTCTACTTCGGCTCCGAGCCGGGCCGCGGCGGCGTCTCCGTCGGCGTGCAGAGCGTCGCGTACCACCCCGACTACGAAGAGAGCGACGGGTACGTCGGCGACATCGGCGTCGTCGTGCTGTCCGAGGCCCCGTCCGGCATCGAGCCCGTGCCCCTGTCGCCGCGCAACGCCGACGACCTCAACGGCGCGGTGGTCCTGTACGTCGGCTACGGCGACACCCAGGGCACCGGCGGCGAGGGCTTCAAGAAGAAGGCCAGCGGACGCATCACCGACCTGTACGACGACGTCATCGAGGTCCAGCCCGAGGACGGCTCCGCCTGCTACGGCGACTCGGGCGGAGGCGTGTACCACGAGGACCAGGGCGTGCTGACCGTCGTGGGCGTGGTGTCCTTCGGCTACACCGACGACTGCATGGACCTGGGCGGCAACACCCGCACCGACATCTACGTGGACTGGATCGCCGCACACGGCGGCGGCGACCTGCCCGGTCCCGGCGACGCCAACGCGAGCGACGACCCGAACGACAACGACGTCGACACCCGCGACGACGACGCCACCCACGACCCGCGGCGCGACGGTGCCGGGTGCTCCATCGGCGACTCCTCCCCCGCCGGCGGGGCGCTGTCCCTGGCCCTCCTGCTGGCCCTGGGCGCCGCCCTGCCGCGGAGGCGGAGCCCCAAGCTGGTCCCTGGGGCGACCGCCGGGCTGACAATCGGCGCGCGGCGGTAAGGTCTTGTCCGTGAGCGCGAACGTCAGCCCCGTCGTCCTCCCCGCACTGCTGCTCCTGCTGGGGGCGGGCTGCGGCGACTCCCTGCTCGGCTCGTTCGGGCTGTCCCAGAACCTGGGGCTGGGGCTGGAGGCGCCCGAGGGCGCGGCCTGGACCATGCGGTGGTACGGCGGGCTCGGCGCCGCCACGGTGGGCTCCTGTGAGGTCCACAGCGCGACGAGCGTGAACGAGGACGCGGAGTACGGCGAGCTCGAGATGACCCCGCCAGACCCGCTGCCCGTGCCGCTGGTGACCATGGACCGCGGCGCGTTCGCCTGGTCTCTCGGGATCCCGATGGTGACCGACGGCCAGGGGATCCGGGCGACGGCCACGGATCCCGCGCTGGGGATCTGGGGCGTGTCCCCATTCCACGCGCTGCTCGTGGCCTCTGGCGATCTCGGAGCCCTCGAGGAGGACCTCGAGATCGGCCGCGCGGACGGCTCCGAGCTCGTCTCCGGCCCCCAGTGGGTCGAGCTGTTCATCGAGGAAGACACGCCCATGACGCTGGTGGACTCGATCGTCGTGATCGACCAGGACATCGAGATGACGGCCGGGAGCGGCAACCTGCCCATCGAGGCCCTCGAGCCGGACGAGGAGCACCGTGAGCTGCTCGTGTTCGCCACCGGAGCTGCGCCCCTGGGCGGCCTCGACATCCCCAGCTGCGGGGACTGAGCGATGGCCTGGCTCAACGAAGACCGACTCTCCGAGCTCTTCTCGACCTACGGCCCGGCGGTGCGCGCCCGCTGTCGCGCGATCTGCGGCAACGACGCCGACGCCGACGAGGCCCTGCAGGAGACCTTCCTGAGCGCCTGGAACGCCCGGGCGCGGTTCGATGGCCGCCACCCCCTGGCGTGGCTGCAGGTGATCGGCCGGAACACCTCGCTGCAGGTGCTTCGCCGGCGCCGACCCTGGGCCGACAGCCCCGAAGCCTGGCTGCAAGCTCCCGATCCCCGAGGCGCACCCGCCCCCACCCAGGTGGACGCCGTCCGGATCCTGGACGGCTTCAAACCCGAAGACGCCGCGATCCTGCGGCTTCGCTACGCCGAGGACTGGCGGATCCACGAGATCGCCGAGCACCTCGGCACGTCGCAGCGCAGCGTGCGCCGCCGGCTCGAGCGCCTGGAGCGCCGGGCTCGGGCCGTCTTGCGCTTGCAGGAGGTCGCAGCATGAGCACCCCCGAACCCGTCTCCCGCCTGAGCCTGGAGCGTCTGGCCCTCGGCGACCTCCCTGACGCCGAAGCCGCTGCTCTCCAGCGACGGATCGACGCCGACGCGGACCTCTCGGCGCGCGCGCAGCAGGTGCGCAGCGCGATCGCCCGCTCCCGGGAGGCCCTGCCCGCCCTGGATCTGGACCGCGCCGCCAACGTCGCCCGCACGGCCGCGCTGGTGGACCGCGAGCGGAGCTTCTGGAGCCGACACAAGGGCCACGTCTTCACGCTGCTCCTGCCGTCCGTCGCCGCGGCCGCCGCGGTGGTGCTGGCCACCGTCTGGCCGAGGCCCTCGGACGACGTCCCCGTGGAGCAGTTCCGGGGCTCCTTCGATCTCGAGCTCACCCTGGTGCGCGACGGCGCGGGCAGCCCCCAGGGGGCCCTGGTGACGGCGCGCTCGGGCGACCGGCTGCAGTGGCAGGTGACCCCCGGCGCGGCGGGCTGGTTGTCGGTGTTCGACGTGCAGGACGACGGCGTGGTCTCCGTCTGGGCAGCGCCGACCGAGGTTCCGGCCAGGATCCCCATCGACGGCGCGGTGCTGCTCGACGACTTCGTGGGCTCCGAGCGCATCTACTTCGTGCTCGCCGACGAGCCCGTGGGGCTCACGTCCGTGCGCGCGGGGGTCGAGCGCGCGTTCGAGACGCCCCTGGCGGAGCTCGACAGCCTGCCCGGCGTGCCCCTGTCCGCCTCCCAGCGGTCCGTCCTGCTGAACAAGACGGCGCCGTGATCCGCGTCCTGCTCGCGCTGCTCCTCCTGCTGGCCGCTCCGTCCGTCGCCAGCGCGGGGACCGTGCGGGTGGGGCTGTTCGTGGGCAACGACGTGGGGTTCGGCCCCGACGAGCGGCTGCAGCACGCCGAGCGGGAGGCGCGCGACCTCGCGGACGTGTTCATCACCATGGGGGGCCTGGCCCGCGAACGCACCCACGTCCTGCAGGGGGCCACCGCCCAGCAGGTGCGCGACGCGATCCAGACCGTCGAGGCGCAGGCCCGGGAGATCGAGGCCCGCGGCGACGACGTGATGCTCCTGTTCTACTACTCGGGGCACGCCACCCGGGACGGGCTGCACCTGTCGGGGACGCTGCTGCAGATGGACTTCCTGCGGCGGTGGCTCGAGACGAGCGAAGCGATGGCGCGCATCGCCTTCGTGGACGCCTGCGAGTCCGGCACCCTGGCTCGCACCCGGGGCGGCACCCCCGTGGAGGCGGTGCAGGTCCTCATCGATGACTCCCTGCTGCAGTCCGGGCTCGCCATCGTCACCTCCACCGGGCCCCTGTCGGTGGCCCGGGAGTCCGACCAGTTCGGCGGGGGCGTGTTCAGCCGCGCGCTCATGACGGGGCTGCGCGGAGCCGCGGACGGCGACGCCGACGGCAACGTGACCCTGGAGGAGGCCTACCAGCACGTGTTCTCCCAGACGGTGCTCGGCACGGCCGCCCACAGCAGCGCCGTGCAGAAGCCCGAGTTCCGCTTCGCCATGGAGGGTGTCGGCAAGGTCGTGCTGACCCGGATCGCGGACACGGCGGCGGCGCTGGTCCTGCCCGAGGAACTCGAGGGCGTGTACACGGTCGTGTCGGTGGGCAGCGGACAGGTGGTGGCCCGCGTACAGAAGGCGACCGGCGAGCTGCAGCGGGTGCGGCTGGCGCCGGGGCGCTACCTGGTGCGCAAGGTCCGCCGCGAGGACGTGCTCGTGGCCGAGGTGGACCTGGTGTGGGGCGGGGACCGCTGGGTGGACGACGCCCGCATGACCCGCCTGCCCCTGGGGGATCCGATGGCGCGGGGCGACTGGTCGTCCCGACCCGTCAAGCTCGCCCTGCACGGCGTGTTCGCGAGCCCCATCGCGTCGAAGAACCCGGTGATGGGCGGCGGCGAGGGGCTCTTGACGGTGAGGCTGGCCCCAACCCTGGGGCTGGTGGGAGGCGGCGGCGCCCAGCTCGGCGTGACCTGGTCCCTGTCGGGTCGCCTGCGCTCCACGACCGCCTACGGCCTGCTCGGGGTGGCGTTCGAGCGCCGGCTGAAGATCGTCGACCTGCGCCTGGGCGGGGGCGCGGCGGTGTTCGGCTTGTTCCAGACGCTCGAGATCGTCACCGCCAACGACTTCGAGCGACTGACGGGCCAGACCATCAGCCTGCACCAGCTCACCGCGGGGGGCTGGTTCGACGCGGGGCTGCACCTGCCGGTGGGCCCCTTCGTGGGCCTGGACGTGGGCGCCCGCGCGCTGCTGTACCCGGTGAACGCGGACGACTCGCTCGCGTTCTTCGTGATGGTGCAGGCCTACGGCGGCGTCACCCTGCGCTTCGGTCCAGCCCGCGTGGCCCAGGCCGGCAAGCGCTGAAGGACCCGCGGCTCAGACGCGCTGAACGACCTTCGCGTTCTTCGTGGCGTGCTTGACCATGTTCAGCCGGCTGTCCGCCGAGACCAGGTCCGACAGCCGGCGGAAGCCGTAGGTCCGCGCGTCGAACGAGGGGTCGAGCTTGAGCAGCGCGCTGCCCAGGGCACCCAGGTAGGCCACGCCCTCGTCGTTCTCGGCGTCGTCGAAGGCGCGCATGAGCAGGTCTCCGGCCTCGGGGGCGAGGGTCGGGGCGGGGACCGGCTTGTCGCCCCGCGCCTTGGGCACGCGGGTGAGGTTCTCGATGAAGATGAACCGGTCGCAGGCGTTCACGAAGGCCTTCGGCGTCTTCTTCTGGCCGATGCCCACCACGGTCTTCGCCGACTCCCGCATGCGCGAGGCGAGACGGGTGAAGTCCGCGTCGCTGGAGATCAGGCAGAACACCTCGGCCGCGTCCTGGTGCAGCAGATCCATGCCGTCGATGATCAGCGCGGAGTCGGTGGCGTTCTTGCCGATGGTGTTCTGGAACTGCTGGACCGGATGGATCGCCAGATCCGACAGGACCTTCTTCCACTTCTTGCCGGCGGTCTCGGTCCAGTCCCCATAGATGCGCCGGATGATCACCCGGCCCTGCATGCCCGCCTCCTCGAGGACGGCGGCGGCGTGGTCGCCGGACACGTTGTCGGCATCGATGAGGACGGCTACTCGTGGTTCAGTCATGGGAGGAAGATGCCACAGGGCGACGCCGGCGCCACCCTGCCAAGGGGAGGAGCAGCCCCAGCAATCCGACCGCGGCGCCTCCGCCAGAGGACGCGTCGCACGACACGAGGCACCCCGCGGCGGGATCGAAGCCGCTGCTGTCGTCGTCATCGGCGGCGCTGTCGTCGTCGTCGCCGGTCGTCGTGTCGTCGTCGTCGTCGTCATCGTCGTCGTCGTCGTCGCCGGGGCTCGGCACCCAGCAGAACCCGGTGGCGGAGCAGCCCTCTGCGTTGTCCACCACCAGGTCGCAGTCGTCGTCCCGGCAGTTGCAGATCTCGGTCGCCGACGGGTTCACCAGCGGATCGTCGTCGTTGCAGTCCCCCTCCCACACCGTGACGCCGTCGCCGTCTTCGTCTCCGTTGTCCCAGACGACGGCGTCGGTGCCTCCGAACGCGCCCCGATCCGGCCCGGAGCCGTCGGGATCGTTGCCGATGCTCGGATCGCCGTCGTCGTGGCCGGGGCTCCCCGCCGACAGGCGCAGGAACGTGCTCCAGTCGCCCGCGAGGTCCGTCGATGCGAACAAGGGTTTGTCTTCGATGGTCTGCTCGGGGACGAAGACGCTGAGACCCCCTCCACGGGTGCCAGAGGCCCCCCCGTCGAGCACGGAGTAGGCAATGGGGAAGTCCAGGCTGCCCGTCATCGTCTCGGCGTACAGGTCCCAGGCACCGGCGGACCCGGTCACCACATTGCTCCAGAACGAGCCTTGGACCCCCTGGCTGCCCTCCTCGACGAGGTGCACGGTGCCGCTCCCCGAGGCGTTCGTTTCGGCGCCATAGAAGGTGTTCGAGGTGACGTCCGTGCCGAGCCCCTGAACCACCAGGCCGCCGCCCTGGTCCGACTGGCCCGCGAAGAGGGCCGAGTGATGCACCCGGATCCCGGGCTCGGCCGAAGTGGAGTACACGCTGAGGTTCCCTGCGTAGTTCGAGGACCGGTTCCCATCAAACAGGACGCCAACCACCTCGCCGTCGGGCACCTCGATCCGCGCCCCTCCGCCCGAGATGTCCGCGACGTTGTCGCTGATCCGGCAGCGGTCAAGAGTCACGGAGGAGGCGCCCTCATGGGCCAGGAACCCAGCGGACAGGGTGGCGGTGTTGTTCTTGATGATCGTGCGCTCGACGTTCGCGCTGGAGCCCTCGTCCAGGACCAGGATCCCCCCTCCGGCTCCGGGGCCCGCGTCGTTCCCCGCCACCACGCTCGCGCTGAGGACCAGCGTCATGTCCTCTCTGGCGTACAGCCCCGCGCCCTCGCCGTCCTCCTCGTCGCAGGCGCCGGTCCGGTCCACCGCGTTGCGCGCCACGACCGATTGGCTGACCGTCAGGAGGCCGCCCTGAAAGCCCGTCACCCCTCCGCCGTTGCAGTGCGTGTTGTCGGTCACCATCACCCGGCGCAGGGTCAGCTCCGGCTCGGACCAGATCGCGATGCCCCCTCCGAAGGGGCCGACGTTGTCGTGCACCCAGGACTCCCGCAGGCTCGGAGAGCCCCCCTGGAAGAACATCAGCCCGCCGCCCATCACGTCCGCCTCGTTCCCCCACACCCGCAGACCGACCAGACCCGGCGACGAGTCGAACGAGTACAGCCCGCCCCCGAGGCCGTCTGCGAGCTCTTCGGGGTCGAGCACGCCGACCGCGTGGCAGCTGTGCAGGACGACGTTGGTCATCTGCACGGACGACTCGTCCAGCGCGACGCAGCCCCCGCGAGCGGCCGCGCAGCCGAACACGAGGAGATCCTCGAGCACCGGGCTGGCCTCCGTGATGAAGATGCACCCGCCGTTCCCGAGGGTGTCTCCGCCGGTCACGCTCAGCCCCCGCAGCGTGATCCCGCTGCCGCCCGCTCCGATGCGGATGACCGAGGTCAGCCCGGTGCCGTCGATGATCGTGGTCTCCGGGTCGTCGCCTTGCAGCGTGAGGATCCGGCCGTCGCCCAGCACCAGATCCTCGTTGTAGGTGCCGGGGGCGATCCGCAGGACATCCCCGCTGTTCGCGACGCTCAGCGCTTCGCTGATCGTCAGGTGGGCTCCCCCGCCCGAAGCATCCACGCGGATGTCGGCGGCGCCGGCGGTGCCCGTCGCGAGAAGAACCAGGCCAGCGACGGCGAGGGCGGACCTCATCGGCCGGCTCGAACGACGAGGTCGATCGACACGAGCGCGCCGGGGTACGGCGTGCCTCCCTCGCCGATGGGCCGGGAGAGCAGGCGGAACAGTCCCCGCGCCCGCACCCCCACTGGGCCGGGGCCGAATTCGACGCCGCCGCCCGCCTGCAAGCCCAGCATGACGTCGCCATAGGGGCTCTGGCCTCCGTTGAAGCCCGCCAGGAACGCCGCGGACACGACCGGGCTGAGCGCGCCGTCGAAGCGAAGCTGCGGGCCCAGGGACAGGGAGGACAGGGCGGACAAGCAGCCGTCAGGCTCGGTGTCGCTGCACGGTTGGCCCCCGACGAGGCCCAGCTGGTAGCCCAGGGCGAGGCGCAGGGGGCTGGCCAGCCGCACCGACGCCTCGGCCGTCACCGCCCCGTAGCTCCAGGGGCCGAGCTGCTGGAAGCCGCCGCCCACCGCCAGGACGAGCAACGGCGCGCCTGATCGGGGGGACGCCACCGGCTGGGCCACCGGCTCGACGACCGGCTGCGCCACCGGCTCGGCGATCGCCGGCTCTGGCTCGATGGTCGCCGGCGGGGGCAGCTCGACCTGGAGCGACGCGTGGGTCTCGTCGGCCCACTGCCGGTCCTTCGGCACCAGGTCGAAGCTGAGGTACTGCTCCAGCTCCGCCAGGGCCCGCTCCGGCTCCCCCAGCTCCACCAGCGCCAGGATCAGGACCCGCCGCGCCACCAGCGAGGCGACGCCCTCGTCCAGGGCGATGGCCTGCCGCGCGAGGTCCCGGGCCTGCGCGTGCTCGCCGCCCTGCCAGGCCGCGTAGGCGGCGGCGACGGTCTCGCCGACCCTGGGATCCTGGGCCTGCGCCGTCGCGGCGAAGACGAGCAGCAGCAGGACCGCGAGCGCGGCGGGCAGCGCCCTAGAACTCCGGCGCCTGGGCCTCGAGGGGGGCCCCGCGGCTGCCGAGAGAGGCCTCGCAGCGTCCGCTGGCGTCGCAACACCTGAAGAAATACTCGGCCCCCGCATCCCACGTCCCGTCATAAGGAATGTCCATCATGGCAGACCAGGATCCGCCGCGTGCGGTCATGGCGAGCCGCACGTAGACCCCGCCCGTGGGCCGCACAAACACCTCGGGCCGGCACTGCACGTCCCCACCCGAGAGGGTCACCTGCAGCTGGAGCGGGTTTCCGGGCAGGACCAACCCCGGCGGGGGCGTGCTCATCTCCGGCCAGGTCGCCGCCGGCGGGGGCGGCACCACGGGCGCGGGGGTCGCATCGGGGGTCGGATCCCGCTGCGGCTTGGGCGGCGGGGCGACTTCGGGCCCGGGCGTGACCGCGGGCGCGACCTCGGGCTCCGCCGCGACCTCGGGCTCTGCGACGACGGGCACCGCGATCACCTCGGCGGCGCTCGTCGGCACGCCGTCCTGGGATGGGGACCTGCTCCACATCCAGACCGCGATCACGAGGACCAGCAGCCCCATCATCGCCACCACCGCTGGACGGCGCCGCGCCGCGGGGGGCTCGGGGGGGACCAGGCGCGTCGGCCCGGCGCCGCGGATGCGCGTCGCGAAGGTCCGCACCGCGAGGTCCTCGGACGGGGCGACGACCGTGCTGTCCTGGCTGCCGGCTCCGTCCAGGGTCTCGGACCCGAACGCCGTCGGGGTCTGAGGCTCTTGGGCCGAGGGGGACCGCTGCGTCTGGGCGCTGGGGTCGATCAGCTCGTCTCCCATGGCCCCCACCGCCGACCGGAGGAACCTGCGACCCAGCGACGGACGAAACACCTCGGCGAGTTCCTCCAGCTCCCGAGCCAGGACCGCGGCGCTGGCCGGACGGTCGCTCGGGTCCCGCGCGAGCAGCCGCCCCACCAGCTCCAGCAGCGGCGCCGCCTGCTCCCCGCTGAGCCCGCGGCCCACGGGCTCGGGCGCGCACAGGCTCCTCTGGACCACCGGCGCCCGCTCCAGCCACCGGGTGCGCGCCACGAGCATGATGATCGCCGGCAGCTCCAGCCTGCCCGCCCCGCGCGGCACGAACCGCTCCCCGGTCAGCAGCTCGAAGGCGATGACGCCGAGCTCATACAGATCGGAGCGCCCGTCCACCGCCTCGGCGTGGAGCTGCTCGGGGCTCATGTACAGCGGCGTGCCCTTCGCGAGGCCGCTCTCGGTGGACTCCACCAGCCGGCCCTCGGCCCAGGCGATCCCGAAGTCCAGGATCTTGAGGCGTCCGTCCTCCGTCACGATCAGGTTGTCGGGCTTCAGATCCCGGTGCACCAACCCCACCGGGGCCCCGTCCTCTCCCTTCAGCCCGTGCGCGTAGGTCAGCGCGTCGGCCGCCTCCGTCAACAGGGACACCACCGACTCCACCGGCAGCAGCGCCCGGGCCTGCTGCAGTCGGGCCAGCAGCCGCGAGACCACGAGCCCGCGCACCAGCTCCATCTCCATCGCGTGAAGCACGCCGAGCACCGGGTGCTCGACCCGGACGAAGCGCCGCACGCTGACGATGTGGGAGTGCTGGATCCGCGCCAGGAACTGGGCCTCGTCCGCCAGCGAGCTGATGACCTCGGGGCTCTGCCGGGCCCGGCTGGAGTCCACGATCTTGACCGCGACGTCCTGCGAGAAGCCCAGATCGCCCTCGATCCGCGCCAGGTACACGGTGCCAAAGCCACCTGCCCCCAGCTGCTTGAGGAGCGTGTAGTCACCGACCTGTTGGGGCAGTCGCACGGCGCAAGGCTACGGGATCGAGCGGCCGACGCGGACCGGGGGGCCTCAGCCCTTGCGGCCGAAGAACCGACCGAGCAGCCCCTTCGACTTCGGATCCGCGGCGGGCTCCGGACGGCTCAGCAGGGACATGCCGGGCGCATCGTCGGTGCGGCCATCTCCGGTGGACTGCCAGCCCGCGATCCGCGGCGCGACCTTCTGACCCACGGCCTTCTTGTCCGCCCGCCCGGTCTCCCCCAGCATCCAGTACACATCGGCGAACTCGGGGTGCTTGGACAGCACCACCCAGTCGCCATCGCGGTCCAGAAACTCGCACCGGGCGTGAAACTCGCCGGTGTAGATCTTCTGTCGGATCAGGAAGATGTCGTAGGTTCCGAGGCCAAGACCAGTCGGCTCCCTCACCTCGAACTCGATCTGCGAGCGCTTCATCACCACCCACGATACCAGCGCGTCGACGCCCAGCGCTTCCGTCATCGTCGGCACCGCCGGCCACATCGACCACGGCAAGACCACCCTGGTGCGCGCCCTGACCGGCGTGGACTGTGATCGGCTGGACGAGGAGAAGGAGCGCGGGATCACCATCGTGCTCGGCTTTGCCCCGCTGACGCTGCCCAACGGCACGCGCGTCGGGGTGGTGGATGTGCCGGGCCACGAGCGCTTCGTGCGCACCATGGTCGCCGGCTCGGGGGGCGTGGACGTGGCCCTTTTGGTGGTGGCCGCCGACGAGGGGGTGATGCCCCAGACGCGCGAGCATCTGCACGTGCTGCGGCTGCTGCAGGTGCCCGAGCTGGTGGTCGCGCTGACCCGGGCCGATCTCGTGGACGACGAGCTGCTGGAGCTGGCCGAGCTGGACGTCGCCGATCTGCTGGAGCCCACGCAGTGGGCCGACGCGCCGGTGCTCCCCGTGTCCGGCATCACCGGGCAGGGCATCGACGCGCTCCGGCAGGCGCTGCAGGAGGCCGTGGGGCGCCTGCCGGACCCGGGCCAGACGCCCGTCTTCCGCATGCCCATCGACCGGTCCTTCTCGATTCGGGGGTTCGGCACCGTGGTCACGGGCACCACCCGCGACGGCGCCCTGGACGGCGGCGGCACCCTGGAGGTCCTGCCGGGGCGCCACAAGGTGCGGATCCGGGGGATCCAGGTGCACGGCCAGGACGCCGCGAAGGTGGGACGCGGCGAGCGCGTGGCCCTGAACCTGCAAGGCGTGGACAGCAAGCTCGTGCCCCCGGGCGCGTGGCTCGCCACCCCCGGCGCCGTGGCGTGCTCGGACCGGCTGGACGTGTCGTTCGACCTCCTGGCGGACACGCCGCGCCCCCTCGCCAACAACGCCCGGGTGCGGCTGCTGCTCGGCACCGCGGAGGTCCTGGCGGTGGTCCGGCTGATGGATCCCGCCGGAGGCCCCGCCCCGGAGTGCGTGCTGCCGGGGCAGCGCGGCCTGGCCCAGCTCGCGCTCGTCGAGGAGATCGGGGCCGTGTCCGGTGACCGGTTCGTGCTGCGCAGCGAGTCGCCCGTCTTCACCCTGGGGGGAGGGGCGATCCTGGACCCGGAGCCGCCGCTGCTGCGCCGCCGGGAGCGCGTCGATGCCGCCCGACTGCACGCGGTGCTCGCCGACCCGGACGCCTCGGTCGCAGCGGCGGCACGAATCGCGTTGGCAGCGC
>CALAGR010000337.1 GCA_937891735.1 uncultured Pseudomonadota bacterium
CCGCCCCGGGCGAGGCGGGCCCGCAGGTCGGCCATCGCGGCCTCCAGATCGGCGCGCACCGGCACCGCCCGCTCCGCTGCTCCGGTGGGCGTGGGCGCCCGCAGATCGGCGACGAAGTCCGTGATCGTGAAGTCCGTCTCGTGCCCTACGCCGGCGATGATCGGCACCCGGGAGCGGGCCACGGCCCGGGCCACGACCTCCTCGTTGAAGGACCACAGGTCCTCCAGGGAGCCGCCGCCGCGTCCCAGCAGGATCACCTCCACGTCCGAGGCCCGATTCAACAGGTCCAGGGCCGCCGCGATCGTGTCCGCTGCCCCGTGTCCCTGCACCCGCGCCGGCGCCACCGTGATCGACAGGGTGGGGTCGCGCAGGTTCAGCGTGCGCAGCATGTCCTGCAGGGCCGCCGCCTGAAGGGACGTGACGATGCCGATCCGCCGCGGCACCGCCGGCAACGGCTGCTTGCGCGCATCGTCGAACAGACCCTCCGCCCGCAGGCGCTGCTTGAGCTGCTCGAACTGCTCCTGCAGCTGTCCGGCGCCGATGGGCTTCATGCGCTCGACGATGATCTGCAGGTCGCCGCGGGCGCTGTAGACCTCGACGCGCCCATGGATGAGCACCTCGTCGCCGTCCTTGGGCCGGTACCTCATGGACCGGCGATCCCGGGCGAACATGACGCCCTTGAGCTGGGCGTCGGCGTCCTTGAGCGTGAAGTACCAGTTCCCCTGGCCGTAGGCCTTGAAGTTGGAGATCTCGCCCCAGGCGGTGACCCGGCCGACGTTGGTGATGATCGCGTCGCGGATCGCCGCGCTCAGCTCGCTGATGGAGACCGCGTCGGGGAGCGGCCGCGGGCGGGGAGTGCTGCTCACCCTCGGGCGGACTGCCAGTCCCGGATCATCGCGTAGAAGTCGTCGAACAGGTACGCGGCGTCGTGGGGGCCCGGGCTGGCTTCGGGGTGGTACTGCACCGCGAAGGCCGGGTACCGCTTGCTCGCGAACCCCTCCAGCGTGCTGTCGTTCAGGTTGACGTGCGTGATCTCGACCTCGCTGTCCTTCAAGGACTCGGCCTCGACCGCGAACCCGTGGTTCTGCGAGGTGATCTCCACGATCCCGGTGCGCAGGTTCATGACCGGCTGGTTGCCGCCCCGGTGCCCGAACTTGAGCTTGTACGTCGCGCCCCCCAGGGCGAGCCCCAGCACCTGCATGCCCATGCAGATCCCCATCACCGGCACGGTGCCCAGCAGCTCCCGGATCTGGCCCGCGGCGTAGGCCGCCACCGGCTCGGGGTCGCCGGGCCCGTTGCTCAGCAACACCCCGTCGGGCTTGAGGGCCGCGATCTCGGCGGCCGCGGTGTGGGCCGGCACCACCGTCACCCGCGCCGGGCCCCGGGCCGCCAGCAGCCGCGCGATGTTCCGCTTGATCCCGAAGTCCACGGCGACGACGTGAAACGGCCGGGCGCCAGCGTCCTCGAACGCGTACGGCTCCCGGCAGGAGACGCGGCCTGCGAGGTCGAGCCCCGTGAGCCCTCCGTAGGCCGCGAGCTGCTCCTGCAGACGCTCCACCGAGGTGCCGTCGTTTCCGATGATCCCGCGCATCGCCCCGACCGAGCGGATGTGCCGCGTCAGGGAGCGCGTGTCGATGCCGGCGATGCCGGGGACGCCGCCGTGCACGAGGTAGCTGTCGAGGTCGCCCTCGGCGCGGTGGTTGCTGACCACGCGGCTCACTTCGCGCACCGCGAACCCATGGACCTGGATGCGGGCCGACTCGGCGTCCGCAGAGGTGACCCCGTAGTTGCCCACGTGGGGCACGGTCATCACGACGATCTGCTCCGAGTAGCTCGGATCCGTCAGGATCTCCTGGTAGCCGGTCATCGACGTGTTGAAGACGACCTCGCCACAGCGCACGCCGGCCGCGCCCCAGGCGGTGCCTTCGAAGGTCCGTCCGTCTTCCAGGATCAGCCAGGCCGGATCGGTCACCGCAGCTCCTTGTTGCCCGTGTCCGGCGGTCGGCCGGAGTCGGGCGGATCCCTAGCCGAACCGTGCGCTCAGGGCAATGCAGCGGCGCCCAGGCTCACAACCCCCGAAGGGTTCGGAGCGCCCCGGACCGACCGGGCTCCAGGGGCGGCACCACCGCGGTGGGCTGCTGCCTGCCGAGGAGCGAGGCGATGGCTTGCTTGGCGGCGTCGGTGCGCTCGGGGTGCTCTTCCTGCACGTCCTTGACCTCCCGCGGGTCCTTCTCGAGGTCGTACAGGGATGCGTTCCCCTTCTGGTCCCGAACGAACTTCCAGCGCCCCTCCCGCAGCGAGATGCCGCACTGGCCGTCCGCCCGCGGGGGGGACACCGAGATCGCCTGGAGCTGGCCGAGCTCGCGGTCGTTGACGAGCCCCATCAGGGAGTAGCCGTCGCCGTACCTCCGCTTCACGAAGCCCGCCGCGGTCAGCGTCGTCGCCGCCACGTCCTCCAGGCGCACCTGCTGGTCGATGATCGTCCCGGCCGGCACGCCGCCCCCGAAGAGGATGAACGGCACCTGGGTCCACGCCTCACCGACGTTGGGGTTGGCGCCGCCGGGCACGCGCCCCCGGGTGCCGACGATGACGATGAGCCAGTCGTCGAGCATGCCGTCGGCCTCGAGCCCCTGCACCAGGTCGCCGATCACCTCGTCCATGCCCACCACCCGCGCCCCGTAGGCCCGCCCCGCATCGCCGGGGATCGGGTCGAGCAGCTGCGAGTCCCTGGGCTCGAAGCCCAGCGTGGAGTTGCGGGGCTCGCTCAGGTGCAGCCACGCGAACTGGTTCTCTCCGTAATGCCACGACATCCACTCGCCGAGGCGGTCGATGGTCTGCTTGGCGCTGCGCAGGACCCGTCCCGGCGCAGGCCCCTGCCCCGCGTCGCCGAGCCAGCGGCGGAGGGTCGGCAGGGACAGGCGGCTGCCGCCCCGAAGGCGCGTGCCGATGCCGTCGTCGTACACGTCGAACCCCCGGGACAGGCCGCTGCTGCGCCCCTCCAGGGCCGCCGAGGACACGAACGCCCCCGTCGAATACCCCTCCGAACGCAGCTTCTCCGCGAGGGTCTGCAGATCCGCCCCCGTGCCGGGCAGGCGCGCGGGGAGACTCTGGCCGTCGGCGATCAGACCCGTCACCAGGGGATGGCGGCCGGTGAGCACCGCGCCCACGGGCGGAGACTCGGCCGTGGACGGAGTGGTGGTGGAGACGAAGGACACGCCCTCCCGGGCCATCCACTGCAGCGTCGGCGTACGCACCCGCGCTCCCGCCCCCACGTGGTCGGCCCGCAGCCCGTCGATGGTCACCAGCAGGACGTTCGGCACGCCCTGCCGCTCCTTGACCTGCGTGCCGCGTCCCCCGCGCATCCCGGCGGACACCGCCGTGCTCATCGAGACCAGCAGCAGCGTCGGCAGGAGCAGGTACACGAGGCCTGCGCCGCGCCCCGTCACGTCGAAGCGCCGCAGCAGCAGCCGGCTGCCGATCGCCACCACGAGCGACGCCACGACCACCAGGAGCAGCACCACCGCGACCCGCCCCGCTCCGCTCGGCAACGCGGCCGCCCGAAGCAGGCTCGGCAAGGCGATCAGCGAGAGCGTGCCCAGCGTCGATCCCCCCAGCACCCAGGGCAGCCAGGGCGACAGCGGATCACGGCCGGTCTGGGCCGCCAGGCTCTGATCGTCGCCACCCAGCCCGGCCACCGCGCCCACCGCCCCGGAGATCATCGCCCCGAAGGTCGCGGTCAGGATCCCTGCTGCCAGGGCGTTGCCGAGCCACAGCTGCAGGCGCTGCAGCGCGTTGACCATCTCGGTGACGGAGGTGCGCAGAACCAGGCTGGCCTCGAAGCCGCCGAACACCGCGCCGATCAGGAACGCCGCCAGGGCTCCACGGAGGAGGCGGAACAGCCAGGTTCGCGTCATGCAGCTTCTCCCACTGGGGGCTGGACCCCAGACCCGGGGGGCAGGTTCCCGCCCTCAGCCGGTTGCCCGCCGCTGCTCGCCCGTCTGCACCGAGTCGGAGAAGAGCGGGACCGGGTCGTCGTATCGGCTGGCGTGCCGGATGAGCAGGTTGGCCAGGTAGTGCTCGGGGCGTCGCCGCGCGTGCTGATCGACGAGGCGAAGCCAACGACTGGCGGTCGCGTCCAGATCCGCGGCGCCGCGGCCCGTGTCGAAGACCTTGATCTTCGGCTCCACGTGCAGCTGGTGCCCACCCTTCTCGCGCACCAGGAACACCGGGACCACCTGGACCTCGGCCCGCCGCGCCAGCTCGAAGGGAGTCGATCCGATGGCTGCGGCCCGGCCCAACAGGGCCCCGCGCCCGTGGTGGGTCCCCGCGCACTCATCCGCCAGCACCACGAGCAGGCCCTTTTCTTCGGTGACGAAGCGGACGAGCGGCCGCGCGTAGCCCGTGGGGGAGAACACCCGCAGATCGAGGCCCGGCCCCGGCACGGGGTACCGGCTGAGACGCCGGGAGGCGGGTCGCGGATCGAGCAGTCCGACCCGGTAGCCGCGCCGCGCGAGGGCCGGAGCGATGTGCAGCCACGCGCCGAAGGCCGGAGTCACCACGACGGCGCCGGCCCCGGAGGCCTGCAGCGCATCCTCGATGGGGAGCAGCGAGCGGATCTGGACGTGCTTGCCGCACACGTCGGGGCCGTCGGCCCAGGCCCCTTGCAGCTCGATGGCGGCGAGCAGGGTGATGGCCCGGGCGTCGTCGAGGATCCCCGGGAGCTTGCGCGGGAGCGGCACGCCGTCCCAGCAGCGCCGCACCTCGTCCACGAGCTCCTGCTCCAGCGCGACGGGCAGGGGAGCCGCGCGCAGGAGCTGTCGGGCCACGCGCAGGCGCCGCTCAGGTCCCAGCGCGAGCAGCATCGACCGCACCAGCGGCGGCAGACGGGGGATCAGTCCGGCGGCGCGGTGCTCCCAGGGAAGTTCGTCGTGGCCGAAGCGCGCGGGCAGTCCGAGGATGGTGCTGTCTCCGGGAGTGGCGGTGGCCTACTCGGCCACGTCACCCTGCTCGGCGAGGAGCCGGCCGGTGTAGCCCAGAGTGTAGACGCAGCCGGTGGGGACCGAGTCCGCATCCGACGAACCGATGATGTACTCCTCGGAGCCGCCGAACAGCTCGTCGCCGAAGCGCGCGGTGTTGGCGCCCTCCACGGAGAACTCGACGGTGCCGTCGCTCCGCTCCTCGTAGAAGGGACCGCCGGCGTAGGACAGGAAGCCCTGATCGAGGCTGCCCTCCATCGTCCCGCGGGAGAAGAACGAGAAGCTCTCCTCGCCTTCGCTCTCCAGCCGCCACCAGATCTCGAACGTCGGATCGTCGAGCCCGCTGGGGAACCACAGGCGGTAGATCTGGCTGAAGGGCGTGAAGTTGTTCGCCGAGTCCGTGACCGACTGGGAGCAGGACTCCGTCGCGGTGGCCTCCTCGAAGCTGATCCGGTAGTCCCGGGCGTTTGTGCCCGCAGGCACGACGGAGCCCGACGGGCACGCGGCCAGGGCCAGGGAAGTGAGCAGCAACGCGGGAACAAGCCGTGACACGTGACCTCCTGGGTCGTAGACAGCGGAGTCTCCCCGCGTGGGCCCGAAGCCGTCAAGCGGAGAGCGTGTGCCCACGCCCGTCGAACGCGGTACGTTTCCCGGCCATGCCCATCGTCCGCCCCATTCGTGCGCTGCGCTACGGCCAGGATCAGCTCCCCCATCTCGACGAGCTGATCTCCCCTGCCGTGCGTGGCGAGCCCGAGGATCGCAACGTCGTTGGCGACGTGCATTCCCTCAACATCCGACACCTCGTGCGCGGCGACCACGGTCCGCTGGCCACCGAGGACGAGCCGCCGTTCACCCACGCCGCCCGCCTGCTCCGGCAGTGGAAGGAAGACGGCGTGCTGGTCCGCGATGGCAGGCCGGGCATCTACGTGTACGAGCAGGCGGTAGACAGCCTGGTGCGACGCGGGATCGTCTGCCTCACCCACCTCAACGACGGCCGGCTCGTGCCCCACGAGCTGTCCCGGGGGGGCTCCAGCGGCACCCTGGCCACCCAGCTGCACGCCATGGGGTGCCAGCTCTCGATGGTGATGGCGGTGGTGCCGGATCGGCAGGGTCTCCTCGCCGACTACCTGCAGAGCCAGCCCGGGCGGCCCTGGATGCAGCTCGTGGACGGCGACGGGGTGCGCAGCCGGGTCTGGCTCGACGAGGATCCGGCGAACCATCTTCGCCTGGCGGCGGGCCTGCGGGACGAGCCGGCGGTGATCGCCGACGGACACCACCGGGTCACCGCGGCGCTGCAGCACCAGGCGAACATGGCCGCCGAGGGGCCCGCCCGGCGGGACTCGCCCTGGGACTACCTGATGACCCTGATCGTCCCGGCGAGCGATCCGGGGCTGATCTGTCGGCCCAGCCACCGGATCTGCGCGTCCCTGGGGGCGGCCGGGCTCGCCTTCCTGGACGGCCTGTCCGCCACCTTCGAGATCACCGCCCTGCCAACCCGGTCCACCGCCCGCGAGTGGCTCGCGGAGGGCGGTCCCCCTCGATTCGTGCTCGTGCAGAAGGGAAAGATCCGAGGCCTGCTCCTGCGGCCGGACGCGGCAAGGGCGCTCGAGGTGCTGCCCGAGCTGCTGCGCGACGTGGACGCAGCGGTGCTGGGGGCCCTCGTCCTGGATCCCCTGGCCGCCGCCGAGCACGGGCAGGCCTGGTCCCGGGCTGACGGAGACACGGGGGGCGCGGCCTCCGGCTCGGCGTTCAGCCACAACAAGGCCTCGGCCGAGGACATCGCGGAGCGGGCGTTCTCCGGCGAGATCGACGTCGCCTTCCTGCTGCGGCCGACGCCCCCGCAGCAGATCGTCGCGGTGGCCGAGCAAGGGGGGCTCATGCCTCCCAAGTCCACGAACTTCCAGCCGAAGCCCATCAAGGGCCTGCTGATCAACAGCCTGGTGTCCTTCTGATGCGGCCGCTGTCCACCCTGAGCCGCGCGCAGGCCTGCGCCGCGACGGTCGTGTTCACCGACATCGACGGGACCATCACCGATCCAGCGGGCCGGATCCCCTCGTCGGTGTTCCGCGCCATGGAAGACCTGGGCGCTGCCGGGCTCGACGTGGTTCCGGTCACGGGGCGGCCCGCCGGCTGGTGCGACATGGTCGCCCGCACCTGGCCCGTCCGGGGCGTGGTGGGAGAGAACGGCGGCCTCGCGTTTCGCCGGGCCGGTGACGCTGGCAAGGGCCCCGGCGCCGCGATGATCCGCACCTATGCCCAGGACCCGCAGACCCGCGCCGCCAACCGCGAGCGCCTGACCCGCCTCGCCGCGCGGGTCCTCGCGGAGGTCCCGGGTACAGCCCTGGCCTCGGATCAGCCCTACCGGGAGTTCGACATCGCGGTGGACTTCTGCGAGGACGTGCAGCGTCTGCCGGAGGCGTCCATCGACCGCATCGTGGCGGTGCTGCAGGAGGCCGGCTGCAACGTCAAGGTGAGCGACATCCACGTCAACGCGTGGTTCGGAGCGTTCGACAAGGCCTCGATGTGCCAGCGGTTCGGCCTCGAGGTGCTCGGGCTGGATCTCGTCGGCGCCGACGCGGAGCGCGCCGTGTACCTCGGTGACTCCCCCAACGACGCCCCGCTGTTCGCCGTGTTCCCCATGGCCATCGGGGTGGCGAACGTGCGCGACCTCGCCCACCGGATGCAGACGCTGCCTGCCTACATCACCGAAGGCAGGGGCTGCGACGGGTTCGTCGAGGCCGCGGAGCGCCTGATCGCGCTGCGGGCACCTGGCGATGGCTGAGACGATCCTGATCGTGGAGGACGAGCAGGACCTGGCGGCGACGCTGGAGTACCGCCTGCACAAGGAGGGGTTCGAGACCGTCACCGCGCCCTCGGGCACCGCGGCGATCGAGGCGCTCGACCGCAGGCCGCCGCCCGATCTGGTGCTCCTGGACCTGATGCTGCCCGACCTGTCCGGGGTGGAGGTCTGCCGCCACCTCCGGCGAGCTCCGGACACCGCTCACATCCCCGTCATCATGGTCACCGCGCGGGCGGACGAGATCGACCGGGTGGTGGGCTTCGAGGTCGGCGCGGACGACTACGTCTGCAAGCCCTACTCGGTGCGGGAGCTGATCCTGCGGGTCAAGGCCCAGCTCCGGCGCGGGCGCCCAGCGCCCCGCGAGGGGGGCTCCATCTCCTTGGGGAGGCTCCGGGTGGATCCGGACGCGCACCGCGTGTGGGTCGATGACGAGGAGCGCATCCTGACCGCCCTCGAGTTCAAGCTGCTGCACACGTTCATCGAACGGCGCGGCCGGGTGCAGTCCCGCGAGAGCCTGCTCGACGAGGTCTGGGGCATCACGGCGGACGTCACCACCCGCACCGTGGACACGCACGTCAAGCGCCTGCGGCAGAAGCTCGGCCCCGCCGGGAGCTACCTGGAGACCCTGCGCGGCGTGGGCTACCGGTTCGCCGACGCCGCCCCCTGAGAGGATCACCGCGGCCTGCCCGCCCCGGGGAAAACCGCGACGGGGCGCGCTGCGTTCAAGGAGAGGAGAACGCCAGGAGGGCATTCCATGCGCGCGCCGATCTTCATCAGCTTCCTCAGCTCGATGCTCCTGTGGGGGGCCTGCGTCCCCACGGGCACGCTGGTGCTCCCGGAGTACGCCGACGACGACGACGTCACCAGCGCCGATGACGACGACACCGGAGACGACGACACCG